>NZ_LIST01000009.1:0-78960 GCF_001280455.1 Halorubrum tropicale | reverse complement strand
GCTGAAACTATTCGCAAATGATGATGTTCGTCGTTCTRTCTCCCAAAAGACACGTTCGATAGCATTCCGATTTCCATGTCGAATGATTTGAAATCGATACCCGTCTTCAGCAAGAACTGATCCAAGATAGTCTGCGTCATCGACGAGAAATTCGACGTTATTCAGCTGATAGCGCCGGTGTAGCTCGGTGAGAAACCATCGCGTTGTCTGTTTATTTGCGGTCGGATAGAGGCTCAAGTGAAGGATCTCGTTCGTCTGTGGATCAACCGCGGCGTACAGCCAGAACTTCTGGCCGTGGAGGCGGATCATCTTTTCGTCAACCGCGAGTTGATCCTCGGAGACGGTCGAGATCGGCTGTAGATCGGCCTTATGAACCCAGTTGTGGATCGCGACGTGACTTCGACTGATTCCAAACAGTTCAAGATGCTTACTTACCTCGCGCAGTGACATACCGGCTAAGTGACTGCGGATCCCTAGTTCAATCGCCCAGCGCGGCGTTCGATCTCGCTCCACAAACGACAAGTCGATCCACGTGATACGTTCGCTGAGGCGTTCGATTTCGGCCATAAGCACTCTGAAGTCGAGCGCCTCATCCTCTAAGTTAACGCGACCGCCTACTGAACGGGAAACTTTTTACACGTATTCGCCGTGTCGAGAATATGGTCCTCCAAGTGGGCCCTTCACATCCGATTCGTGGTCTCGACATTCCACTGGAGGGAGTACAATGACTGCGATCCAAGTGGACGGAGTCACCAAACGCTACGGTGGCGAACCGGCTGTTGTGAACCTCGATCTCACAGTCGAGGACGGTATCGTCTACGGATTCCTCGGGCCAAACGGTGCGGGAAAGTCCACTACCATCGACATGCTGATGAACTACACGCGCCCGTCCACAGGTAGCATCACAGTCCTCGGAATGGACGCCCAAGAAGACGCCAGCGAGATTCACGCTCGAACTGGCATCCTCCCCGATCGGTTCGGCGTTTACAGCACCCTTACGGGCCGCGAGCACGTAGAGTACGTTCTCGACGCCAACGACGCGACCGGGAACCCAGAAGCGGCTCTCGACCGCGTCGGCCTCGGTGACGCAATCGGCCAACGCGCCGGCGGCTACTCGAAGGGGATGCAGCAACGACTCGGGCTTGCGATGGCGATCGCCGGCGAGCCCGAGCTCCTCATCCTCGACGAGCCGTTCTCCGGTCTCGACCCCTACGGCGTCCGACTCGTCAGAGACGTCGTCAAGGCCGAACGGGACCGCGGCGCGACCGTCTTCTTCTCCAGTCACGTCCTTGATCAAGTTGAGCGTGTCTGCGACCAAGTCGGCCTGCTCGCTAATGGCCAATTGATTGCCGAAGGTACGCCGACCGAACTTAGAGACGTGGCTGGCGTGAAAACTCGGCTTCACATCCTAACAGCTGATGAGGATTTGGCGGTGGAAGGCATCCGTGATTTCGATGGCGTCGAGGACGCTATCTACGAGGCTGGCGAACTCGTGGTTACGTGTCCACAGACTGCCTGTTATCAGGTGCTACAGAGGCTGGAAGGAGCTGGGATGAGCATTCAGTCGTTCGACATCAAGCAAGGAACGATCGAGGACGCCTTCGTTGAATTGGCTGACGCCCGAGCCGACTAGTCGATGCTTCGATGACGGTAGACCGGGACAGCAACCGCCAAGGGAACGAGCGCCCACAGGAGTAATTCAGTAAACGCGATGGATGGATGTAGGTACCAGACGGGCACGTCGGACCCATACTGTAATCGTACGACCACTTGATTTGAAACCTGATTCGGCTGGAGTTCACTGATGACGGCGGCAGCGGGAGCTGCCGAGTTCGGAACGCCGATGATCGCATTCGTTACGACGTTCGAAAGCTGGAAGGGTGCGAGCCAGCGGATGACCACGTAGAGGGGATTATTCGGTGGGGAGAACCCAGAGACACTCGTTCCCGAGATCAGTTCGTAAAGCGTGTTCGAGAGTTGGAACCACGTGAAGTGGACTGCAGTAAAGATGAGGACTGCGAATCCGGCAACGGATTGACTCTGTAGTATCGTTGATAGCGATACGCCGATTCCAGCAATTATAGCGACGAATAGGACGGTATACGAGAGGAAAACTGCGAGTTTGGCGAGGGAAACGACGCCGTACTGTGGAATTGCGACCAGACAGGTGAGAGTGACTGCGAGGGTTATTGGAACAGTGAATGCGGCAGCGCGGCCGAGAGTGAAGCCAACGAGAGTTTCCATGCGTGAGGTCGCGGTGCCGGCGGTGAAACGAATTGCACCCGTGTCCCGATCATGAATTACAGATCGAAACGTTCCGAAGAGCACACTGGTTCCACCGATGAACGCCAGCGGTGTCTGAAGGGCAGCCAGCGGGACGCGGGAGCCGAGTGCTTCTTGGACCTGCGTAGGCTGTGAGAGACTGAGGAAGGCGGTGATGAATACCAGCCCACCTGCCACCCAGACGAGCGGGCTGCGGGCGACTCGGTGGAATTCTCGGCGGGCGAGGGGCTGCCAAGAGCCGGGCAGTGAATCGATGACGTAACCGCGCTCGGGTAACCAGGCGGAGCGTGGTCTACTGAACCGGGGCATCGATGGCACGGCATTGAGGAGGCGACGGAACGGTTCGGACTGACTACCTGGGGCGAGGTCGCCTTGCTGGAATAGCATGACCCCGCTGACCAGTGCGAGCGCCGGCCACGTTAGTAGGAATCCTAGCGCCCACCACGGTGAGAGCGGCGGGGGTGTCGGGGCGAGCTCCCCGGATTGGGTTATGGCATCGGCGACTTGTGTGACGGCTACGTCGGTGCCGATAGGGACATTGAACAGCCAGTTTGTGAGGACTTGGAAGGCGCTGGCGGGTGAGAGCCAACCTGCTTTCGCGAACGCTCTGGGGTGCGCGAGTTCGCTTCCGGGGGCAATGCCAGTTGCGATCTGCCATACGAACGGGAGCGTGATGCCGTTCCAAAGTGTTAGACCGATAGTTGCGATGGTTCCGAGGATGACTGCGCGGGTCGTCGACGAGCTGGCGGCCGAGAGTCCGACGATCAACCCGGTCCATGCGAACACGTACGCCGTCGAGAGCGCGAGAAACCCGAGGGACAACAGTGGGGAAAACTGGCCGTACTGGAGCGTATCGTACCCAATTATGAGTACGGTAGATGCCAGGACTGGAACGAGGAGTGCCGTCCCGCGTCCGAGAACCATCCCCAGAACGAGACGTGGGCGGGTCGTCTTAGTACCGAGGAGGATTCGGGCGGTCCCGGATTCGCGTTCTTGAGTGATGGCTCGAAAGTTGATGATGGCAGCGGCGAATGGAACAATAAATGCGACCGCAGGCTGTGCGTGGATCAGCGATATCGCGTTATCGATAATTTGAGCGGCTGCAGGTTCTGGTTGCGTGGTTACTCGACTGAAGACGATGAAGCACAGGACGACAATCCACGGGCCTTTCCCGCGAAGATACCGCCGGCATTCAGTTCGTGCGATTGTGGACGTGGGCATACGTGGAGACGGGGGTGGAAGCTATTATTACGTCTGCTGGGCGACAGTACAGGTGAGAGCGCCGCTATCCTCGCTACTCCGGGCAGTGAGGAAAATCTGGTCGCTCCCGATCGAGAGTGGTGGCGAAATTGATTTTCCAGATGTCGCGATCTCGGTAGTGGACTGGTCTTCCCGTAGTACTTGGAAGATGGATTTTCCGGCCGTGGTCAGAACAGCGTTCTGCGTCACGAGCGGCTGTTTCGAACCAGGCAATTCTGCGCTCCACAGAAGTTCGCCAGACTCCAACTCGAGGACGTGCAAGCCGCTGTTTGGTCCCACGACGAAGACTCGACCTGCGTTCTGGTCAACTGCTGGCGGTGCGCTTACATCATCCTCTGTCGGATACTGCCACTGCTCTTCTCCACCCTCAACATCGAACGCATGGATGGTCCCCGTGTCGACATTTGTGTATAGGACCAGCTCACCGCCGATGACGGGTTGGCTTACACCTGACAGACTGTGAACCGTCCAAACGACTTCTTGGGAGGACGGGTCGAAGCTAACGAGCCCGGATTCATCATCACCTGTGTGGGAAAAGACGATTCGACTCCCATCAGTTGCGAGTCCATAGATGACACCGAACGGTGAGGATTCCCATTGGACATCGCCGGTCTGAGCGCGTAATCCAGCAAGATTCTGGCCAGAGCCGCTACTGACGATAATCGTATCCTCGAGTTTGAGATGTTTCTTGTATAACCCGCTTCCACCGATCGATTGCGTCCAGTGAACTCTCCCAGTATCTATGTTTAGGGCAGCGGTCGTTCCGCCGCCAGAGATGATCGCAGTCTTTCCGTAGACTGATGGGGTCGTGTAGTCGACGTAGTCGGTGTTCTGCCACCGCTGACTGCCTGTTTCAGGGTTGAGTGCAAAGACACCTGTGGGGTCGTCTCCATCACTTGTACGGGAAACGAGTAGGTGGCCGTTCGCCAGAATAGGCGTATCGGTGCGATCCCCGTTCGCCCCCTCGAAGAGCTCCGTGATCTGGAAGGGACCTACTGGGAATGTGATGTCAGCGAAAGCTGTGTTTGCTTGGTTGGCTCTGTTGAAATCCTCAGAGAGTTACATGTTCGCCGTGTAATTCAATGAGATGAAGTCCCTCCCGAAGTCGCAGATTCTCCGGTTTACTGAGAAGGCGATCCATCTGGCACGGCGAGCTGTCTCTCGGTACTCCTCGAAATTCTCCAAACACCGCTATACACTTCCCCAGCACGTTGTTCTGCTCTGTCTCAAAGTTCGGAAGAACACGACCTATCGTGGCCTGCTTGATGAGTTAATCGAGATGCCACGCATTCGTCGAGTTCTTAGATTAGCCGAACTTCCCACGCCATCAACGCTCTGTAAAGCGTTCAATCGACTTGATATGGCTGTATGGCGTGCTATATTGACTCTCTCAGCGACGCTACTTCCGACGAGCGGTATCGTTGGTGTTGATGCGTCAGGGTTTGACCGCAGTCACGCTTCGAAACACTACACGAAACGAGCTGAACTCACGATTCAGCAGCTCAAAGTGACGTTGCTGGTCGATACGAAAGTGAACGCAATCCTCGATCTCCACGTGACGACAACACGAAAACACGATAGCCAGATTGCGCCGTCGTTGATCAAGCGCAACTCCGAGGATATTGGCATTCTCCTCGGAGACAAAGGCTACGACGATCAGAAAATCAGACGGCTCGCCCGGCAACACGAGATTCGGCCACTAATCAAGCATCGTGAGTTCACATCACTCCACAAGGCATGGAACGCTCGCTTAGACGCTGATCTCTACGGCCAGCGGAGTCAATCCGAGAGTGTGAACTCCACGCTCAAGCGAAAGTACGGTGCGTTCGTTCGATCACGACACTGGTGGAAACAGTTCCGTGAACTCACTATCGCTTGTCTCGTTCATAATCTCGACCGGTCACTCTGAGCGGTCGATCTGCGTACTTTAGATGAAAATCCGCGTGAGTATTAGTGAAATATATTGGTGTTTCCACGTTAAGCAAGAGCGCCATAGATCCAAACCATTTTGATTGGGTAATTCGTCCCCTAATTTAATCGGCTGTTATAATCTCGCTCATGGATCAATTCCAAATTCTTCCGGGACATTGTGTGGTCCATGATGACTATATCGAGATCGAAAGTAACAAAATCACTAGAGCCAAGCGTCTCCTGAAAAATAGCCATACACTACAAATAATTCTGTCAACAACAGCTCTCTATCTGATATTGTCGATTGTTTTTAACACTAGTATATTTGTCAGAGAAGTCGCGGTAAATGGATTAGTTAGCGGTGTACTTTTGGGGTTTTTATTATTATCTGGGAAATATGTCTACAATAGGTATTTTGGAGTCTCTGACGAAACTAAAATTGAGTTTGGAACAATCCAACAGATCATCTTGTCCAAACCAAATAAGATCGGTCATCCACACATGATCATACAGTATCAGGAGAATGACTCTGAAAAACTCCGAGTAGTTCAATTGATGCCGACGTGGTCTAAGAGTGAAACAGATACTCTATCAGATGTTGAGGATATATTAGTCCAGAATGGTATTGAATATAAACGCCGTGAAGATCCTAAGTAACTTCTGGGCCGATCTTTCACATTCACTCTCTGAAAATAATATACGGCTTTATTGGGTTCCATTGAAGCAACTCTCAACTAATCGACACTAACCCAGTTGAAGCCAGCATACAATTCTCATTTACAGCCGTTTCACACGATTTTATGTCTGAATAATGGGATTTCAACAGAGCCGTTGCGGGTGTTCAACAAGCGCATGAAGACACTCGTACCGTTTGAGGAGGACGTTGGCGAAGTCTTTAGAAGTGGGAGGGGCCATAGTGACTAATTCCTATACCCAATATTAAACATTAGCCTCTGGCCGTAATTGAAATTAAGAATGGAATAACGCTATGGGAGCCACTCATTGGGAGAACTGCCTAAAATTGGTAGGGGTACTTCCTTTTGAGAGGCCTATTTGCTACCCGTTTTTTCCAGTACAATAGCATGAATACTACCCGGAGTTAGTACTGTGTATGGTGTCAAACCATGCCCAATAAGAGAACGCGTAGAGATGTAGTGCGAACCACAGTCGGTCTCGGTGGACTCGGGCTCACCGGGTTGCTAGCTTCGGGCACTGGAGCAGCGAAACCCATGAAGAAGGGGAGCGAAGGGTATCTCATCAATGAGGATGGGTTCCTCGAGTACCACGGCTCGAAAGACGATGAGTACATCTTCGAAGCAGTCGAGGGGATGAACAAGGCCAAGCGCAACGGAGAGGCCAACTTCGTAATGAAGGATGGCCAGGTGATCGTGGAAGACGTCCCAACTATCACCAGGCAGGACTCATGTGCGGGGCAGAATGGCTACAACGGCAAACTACAGTACAACGGCTACAAACACACGTTCAAGCTTGACCACTGTAACACTCGTGAGCTCATCGACCTGCTCATCGCTGGTACTGCGGTCTCTCAGGTCGCTGCGCTCCTCACCGCTGCTACGGGGAACGTGCCCGCTGCATTAGTCGTTGAGTGCGCTGCCATTATCCTCGCTGCAGGCTGGCAGATCATCGACAACAACAATGAGGGGGAAGGTGTTGAGGTGGTCTTCTTCCTCCCGAACGTTATCGGTGTGCCGGGAGTCAATCCTCAGTAGCCAACGATCTCACGACCCCAGAAGTTTACCGGAACCATGCTTTCAGACACAATTTCGATAGACGACTGGTGGGTCGTAATGATCGCTTCAGCAGCCCTCATGCTCGGCTTCCTGTTCAACGGATATTATCACAATACGCCTGGATACAGTGGCATATATTTCCTCGCAACTGTCCTCGTTACAGCTGTTGGGGGCGGGTACGGGGTGATTATGACTATCAGGAGTGGCCCACCGGAATGAGAGTATTCGTACGCCAACTACCGCCAATTGTAGGAGGCGAGATCACTCCACAACACTTATTGTGTGGTAGAGTTCATATGAACTAATGGTGAAAATGGTTAAAATGTTGAGCGATCTGTACGATCCGGACGCCCGAGCAATGACCATCGTTGCCCTTGGGTCCGCGTTCGTACTGATGCTTTTTGTCATCAATCCGGATCGTTCGAACCCAGTATATCTAGCTGGACTTTTGGCGACAGGATTGGTGCTAGCAGCAGCTGTCGGAATCCTTGTGTCCTTGCGAGAACGCTGATCGGGTACTAAATCCAACTTCGTTCGACTCAGCATCCAACTCTTCGAGGAGGTCGGTGGGTAGCCCAAGTGTAATCGGTTCCATGTCGTATTAATTACAGTAGCGGTGGTCCTGCTTGCTCATAATAATTTGTAACTGATCCAGCATTGGATAGGGTACAATTGTTTCTCGTAATGGAACCGATGTCGAATTGGATACGAGAGTGGATTTCTATGTAACCGACTGGAATTTGGCACGTCTCCTCATGCTTTGTTAGGTGTTCGTAGTGGAAAAAGAAGTCATGAACGTTTCGTGTCGTTCGCAACTCAACAGACCCGTGGAGTTGCGAATGCCGGTCAAAACGTTCACGGGATCGACTCTATTCGGACCAGTACCCGCTAGAAATAGCCGCGATTACGCTCTAATTGCTATCATAGAGATAGATTATTATACTAAACAAACTTATCGGTCGAAATCTACCTCAGCAAAGAGTGATACCTCTCGCGAAAGGCTAACCCAGACCGAGCTCTAAATGAGTGTGATCAGCTCTCTGTCCAGCCAATCAAGAAACCGGCTGAGCGTTATCCGTGGCTTCTTCCGAGTTTTGATGACTCCAATGCGCTCTTGGGTGAGGAAATCGACCAGCAGCCACATGTTGTAGATCACACACCCGAAGGCGAAATGGAACCACTGGACTCCGAACTCCTTCGAGGTAGTCCACGCTGCTGCGTTCTTGATCGACGAGTATGAGAAGCCAATTCATTACTTGAAAATATGAAAAAGGCGAAAAGATATTCAGTTCATGATTATTCAATCAATGGTTAATGTAAATACACCCTGTATTAAATAATCGATTGGGGAAACCCATGACCGACAAACCAAACCAGACGCGACGGCAGACCCTGAAAAAGTTCGGTGCCGGGCTTGCTACAGTCAGTTTCGTTGGAACAGCTAGTGGTAAAAAAACGAGTTTAACCTCATTGAATGATATAGATTCCAGAGTCTTGGAAGCGTATAACGACAACGGCGAAGATGGTGTACACAAAGTGATGGCGGAAACCGGTTATGATTACAATGTCACAACGAGCTCGAAGACGTTTAAGTCAGAAGATAACTCAGATATCAGTCCTGATGCGCGCTATCTAGAAACCTACGCGGATTTAATGGTCAATGTGTTTGACGACCCCGAAGGGGACGATCGAGTTCGAGTACAGGTTATCACAACCCTAGACGGTACAGGCGCACCATCTGGATACGGTACGTGGGCGGAAGATGCCACAGTAATCACTTATGACGGTAATGAATGGACAAACGTTGGTGAAGCAAGTCTACAAATGAGTCCCTCTGAAGGGGGGACGATCGGATTGTATCCTGCTGCCATAAGTTCTGGGGGAGTCGGTGGTGTTGTAGACTTAGACTCCATCTATACAGATACCTCTCAAAATATCCTACTAGCTCAATCCCTAACCAATCTTAATGGTAACCCAGGAACCATCTACGGAAGTTATAAGCATACCTGGTCAGCTAATCCCTTTGGTGCATCTGTTGATGGTATCGAAGGTGGAGTAGGGCCAGCTACTATATCGTTCAGTGGTGTAATCGAGGATGATTGGCAAATCGTTGATGATGAAGGTACAGATAATCTAATATAACAATATCCTTTAGAAAGAATAAATAGGGATTATTATAAACTACATTTTTGACTCACATGGACTTACAAGAGTGGTTTCTCGGTTTAATCGCCTTTCTCTTAGCAGGTATCGCGATCGAGATTGGTTCTGGGGGATTCATACTATATGGTATTTCACTATACATAATTCAATTATTTACTGCGTTTTATTTAATCGGTTGGCCGATCTATAGCGAAGTGTTCAGATAAGCTGATTCGGCTTTGTTGAAATCCTTAGAAGTTGATATTTTCACAGCGTCGGTCGTTCAGCACAGGTGAACGACAAATCGTTCAGTACAGATGAAGTCATAACCGTAGTGACAGGGATTTAGTACCGACCTCCGAATTGATATTATATGACCTATCTCGGAATTCTCTTGGTAGGTGGGTTGCTCGCCTCATCAATCCTCGGTGGAATCACTTATTTCGATACAAAGCGCCGTGGACTACCAACTTCAAGTCGTCTCTTGTGGCTGAGTATCGTCGGAGGTATCAGTTTCTGTGGATTTCTTGTCCCACATTTCTACGAGTCTACAGGTACAAGAGCAAACTTCTAGATTACCTGCAGAGGCCTGATATATCACTCCCCCGTTTTGTAAAATATCTGTTGTGAGAAAATAACTCGTGAACGTTTCGTGTCGTTCGCAACTTAACTGACTCTCTGATGTTCCACAACCTCGGAGGATAGATTTGATGCGTGCCTTTCATTCTCTACATGTGGGTGTGAAATAGGAGCAGTCGGGGGATTTGGTTTTCCTTTCACTCAGAAAACTTTTCTAACGTACATACCCGATGTCAATTCGAAAAGCACCAGACAGGAGCCTAACCAGCCTCGTTCGACGTGAAATTAAGCCACGCATCACAACCCAAGCTCCGAAACTCTGGAGCGATCACGCCATCTACTCGCGTCGTTATCTACCCATGCGGCATCACCTCATACGTGTGACCGGAAGATGATTCCGAAACGCATAGAGGATCGGTTCGGGAAATGACACCCGTTGCGTATGCCCTCCACCCACGACGAATCCGCCATTCTGGCGACCGATCTCCGGAAGAGCTACGGCTCAGAGGTCGCTCTCGACAGTCTCACACTCGACATCCCGCACGGGACCGTCTACGGCTTTCTCGGCCCGAACGGTGCGGGGAAGACAACGACGATGCGGCTCCTTACCGGTCTCAGCGATCCGGACAGCGGATCGGTACGCGTCTGTGGCGTCGACCCGAGCGACCGGCGTGCGATCGCCGGTCGGGTCGGCTACCTCCCTGAGACGCCGCCGTTGTACGACGAGTTCAGCGCCCGCGAACAACTCGAATACGTCGCCGATCTTCGCGACATTTCGCGGTCCGTTGCCCGAGAGCGCATCGGCGAGTACCTTGACCAATTCGGCTTAGCCGGTGACGCGGATAGGCGGATCGACGGGTATTCGAAGGGAATGAAACAGAAGACTGCGTTCATACAGAGCGTCCTGCACGAACCGGATGTCCTGTATTTAGACGAACCGACATCGGGGCTTGACCCCCGAGCGGCGCGCACTATCCGGGAATCGATCATCGCGTTTGCCGACGCAGGGACCACGGTGTTCCTCTCAACACACATTCTTCCGGTGGTCGAAGCCGTCGCTGACGAAGTCGGGGTGTTGTTTGACGGAAGACTCGTCACCGAGGGGACCCCCGCTGAAGTACAGGCCCGTGCGGAGACTGGCGAGAGTGGATCCCTCGAAGACGCGTTCCTCGCCGTCACGAGCGAACCCGAAACGGACGCGGCCTCTCGGAGAGAATGAGCGTCCGACAGGACGTTCGCCACGGGCTCCGAATTGGGCGAGCGGAGTTCGTCCGAAGCCTCCGTGGGTACCTCGGGAACCCTCGTCGAGTCCTTGGACTCCTGCTCACGGCGCTGTTCTTCGGCGGCGCACTCCTGTTCGCGCTGCCAACGGCGTATGTGCTCGGGCAAACCGCGCGCTCCGTGGCGGCAGTCCCGTTCTTTGCGCCCGCTGCGACGCTCGTACCTCTCGGTCTCCTGTCGGTATCGGTGTTTCGGACCCTCGAACGACTCGGACACATCGACGGTGCGGATTTCGTCCTGCTGGCGGTTCACCCGCGAGCAGTCGTTATCGGGCTCATCACAGCGGAGGTGGGACGGCTTTCCCTGTGGTTCGGGATCCCAATCGGGGCAGTGGTCGTCACATTCGCACTCGGAATGGGCTCGCCGCTGCTCGTTGCTTTGGGCGGGGCGGTCACGCTGCCGCTCGTTTGCTGTGCCGCCGTCTGGGGGTACGCCGGGGGAATTGCTGTGCTGCGACTCCTGCGGAAACTCCCAAACCTTCGCCGTCTCCTGAAAAGGGTCGGTATCCTCGCGATGGTCGGACTCGTCGTCGCGTCGCAGTTCGCCGGGCAGTTCATCGTTGAATCCGACCTCTCAGTGCAACGGCTGTTGTCGACAGTAGCGTTCGATCCCCTCGTGGAATACGTTGCACTCGCGTTCGTCGGAACACCAGTCTCCAGACCGACCTCCCTAGGGGCGGTGGCGGTGCTCGCGGCGTTAATCGCTCTCACGCCGGTCGGTCTCGCCGTCTCGACCAAGCAGGTTTCTACGCTCTGGTTCACCGATTCAGTCGGTAACAACGAGTCGACGCAGGTGCGGCGATCGAGTGGCGGATTCTCTGCCCCACAGCCGTTCGCATGGACTAAACCCAGTCGTATCGCGTGGGGGATTCTCGTGCGCGGTCGCCGTGATCCGGCGGAGTTGAGTCATCTCTTGATTGCTGTCTTTTTTATCGCACCCTTTGGGACGATGTTTCTCGAGTTTTCGGGCGACGCCCTCGGACCCCTCATCACTGGAGGCGGCGTCGTTCTCGCAACATACCTCTCAGGCGCAACCTTTGGGTTGAACCCGCTTGGTGACGATCGGCCGCAACTACCGTTCCTCCTTCTCACCGAGACATCATCCGCGGCTCTCGTCCGTGGAAGGCTCCTCGCCGGTGTTGCGGTTGGAGTGCCGATCGCTGTTCTCAGCTCGCTCGTCTCGATCGGTTTCGGGATACTGGTGCTTGAAGCGGTGGCGACCGCCGCCGTCGGAGTTGTGATGTGTCTCGCTGCGTCAATGTTCGCGGTCGGTATCGGTTCGGCGTATCCGATCTACGAGGAGCGCGAGTTCTGGGGGACGGAAACGGTCGTCCCGTCGACGCTCGTCATGATGGTGTACCTGTTCGTTGTGGGGGGCGGAACGGTTCTTGGGCTGTTCGTGACGTGGTTCGCAGTCACCGGAAACGTCGTGTTGACGCCTGTATTCGGCGTGCTCTTCGGTACGTATCTACTGTTGACAGGCGGCGTTTCGTATGGTTCCTACCGCTATGCGCTCCGGCGGTACCGACGCTATACCCTGGCGTGACCACGCCGTTTCAGATGGGCTGTCCGCCGAGCACACCTGCTGTCAAGCCGATTGATGACACACCGGCGGGACATTCCACCTTGTGAGCCCTGCGAGGTCAACAGCCTCGGGGTCAAGCCCCGTGGCATCTGCCTTGTTGATCTGTGAACTGTTCGGCGTCCCCAATTGGGGCGCGCCCGGTGATATCCCTCTAGAGTGATAGCACGGGCCGTACTGATACCGGTCACTCGATGTCGTAGCCCCACTCTCGAAGGACATCGGCGACTTCGTCTAGATGTTCCATTCCGACGAGATACGCCGCCTCTCGGGCGTCAGTGAGTTCGACATCGTCATCAAGTCGTTCTTCAAGCGCAGGCCGGAGCTCCCGACGTTCCCGCTTTACGGTGTGTTCTGTGTAGTGGATCGTCTTGTGGTCCCGATCGTCTTTCACTCCATCGCGACGGTGGATCCACGGCAGCGTCGCCTCGACATCACCGGGATGATCTGGGACGCCCGGCATCGCTGTCGTCGAATCTGGCTCTCCGGTTTCCTCGTGGAGGTCCTCGTGGTGGGGCTCAGGAGCCGGATTCGCAGAGTCTTCGTCAACGTTGTCCTCCTGATCGTCATCGTCTGCGAACGGGTCATCGCCGGCACCGGACTTCATCCCATTCGGCATCAGGCGCTCACCTCCTCAAGATGTCGTGCCAGCGTGTGGAGCTGCTCAAGCGTCTCCATCTCGTGATCGCGCTTTCGGTCGCGGACCTCATCGACGTACGAGAACGCCGTCCGCTGGGCGTCCCAACACCCCTCAAACAGTGACGCCCGCTCACCGATCGCGACCGGCGCATCGTAGCCGAGTTCGCGGATCCGTTCGAGGTAGCGTTGCTGGTCCGCGGTCCGACCGACGCCGTTCGGAACGACCGCAAGGACGCCGACCGTCACACCGACTGTGTCCTCAAAGCCCTGGACGACGTCGCGAAGCCCCTCGATCGACTGCATCCCCTTCCCGGTCGGCTCTAGTGGGATCACAAGCGAACGCGTCGCGGCGATTGCGTTGTAGAGGTGTGGGCCCGCGGTCGCCGGCGGATCGACGACAATTGTGTCGTACTCGTCGGGGATGCCGGCGTCGAGTAGCACTTCTCGGAGCCGGTCCCAGCGGTCGAACTCCTCGCCGAGGTCCTCCGCCATCGACTCTGCCCGGCCGAGGAGATCGCCGAGATTCTCCAGCATGTTGTGGCTTGGTACGAGGTCGAATCCGTATGCTGTCTCCTCGACGAGCTCATGGAAGTCACCCTTCGGCCGGTCGATAAGATGTCGGGCGATGTTGTCGGCGTCGCCGTCCTCACGTGGGGTATCGACGCCGAGGAGGTACGTGAGCGAGCCGTTCTGTGGGTCAAGATCGATCGCGAGGACATCGCGACCGTGCTGGGCGTGGGCGTCTGCGAGATTCGACGCGAGTGTCGTCTTCCCGACGCCCCCAGCCTCTGAGTACGTCGTGTACGTGAGCATGTTATACTAGTTGGACTGTCTGATAATAAAGACACGTCAGACAAACTATCTGGTCTAACTAGTTGTACTAACTAGTACAACTATATGGGGAAACAGTACAACTACTTAGTACAACTGTTCAGACTAACTGGTTAGTGTGACTACTTCTGCTATGAATAGTGAATTGCCACTCTCACATTCGCTATCTCAATAGCAAGTCGTATAGGCTGTTCTTTAGATCATATCTACTGATGAGTGCGCCGCTGCGTGACATCAGATTGGTTCGTAATGGTGAGCAGCAGCACGCTCCAAACCTCATCGGTCTCGACGAATCAGTTACCACGGTTGATGGAACACGATACACTGTCGTGGTCGCTGTTCGTACCGCCCGAGAGAACGATATCTCCCTTCTTCGGGCTCTGATTGATCATGACCTCTACCCGTTTGAGCACAAGTCATCGTCACTGCTCCGTTACGGCGGTGTCTCCCCACAAGAGCGTGCTACACGGGTTCAAGGACTTATTGAGGATCTTCGACATCTCCCGGTTTCTTGGAGCGCTATCCTTTGGGAAGGTCCGCATCGGGCTGCTGAACTCGCAACATGTGCGGTTACTGCTGCGAAAAAATCGATTACCAATCCACTGCAGACCGGAGACATCGCACATGGATGTGGTCGGACAGCCTTTCTTCATGATGGTATCGAAGATTCTCATAGTAACTACTTCGAGCAACTGAAGCTACAGATGCCCTCAGCATTCGACACTAGTTTCCAGCAGTCTATCTGCCCGGTCTTGCTGACATTCATGGAGAATGCTGATCGAACATATCCCGCGACGAATACTGCGGATTACATCGCTGGCCATATTGCCCACCAGCTGGAAAGCAGTCAATCTGACCTCCCGTCTCAAGTTCTTGAGTTCGACCCGTCATGGGTAGATCCAGCCCCCCAAGCAGAGGTCCCCTACCGACTCGACTCAGTGCGACCAATTCGCGAAGAAGGTGGTCGTTCCCGTGTACTCGCCTGGATTCTGGGAAAGGGCATTCCTAGAAACCCATCTCCAATAAACAGAGACCCATACCGAGACCATGTGGAACAAATTGCGGATGACGCTGTCCGATCGTATCTACTTGAGGAGTTCTAGATACAAAGACCGGATGTCGTCGGACCGTGAGCCACTACCTCACTATCCTAGCCGGGAGAGGCGGCGCGTTACGCTAACCCCCTCTCCCGCATCCTCACGTGTAGATACCCCGGTCTGAATAATAAGCATTGCGGCTTTGTTGAAACCATCAGCAGCTGATAGTTTACACTACCAATCGCTCAGTACAGGGAATTCAGAGCCTACAATCCCTATTAATTACCGGGAGTGATCTGTACCCGAGTACAGCAGTTCGGTCACTCGTCGTGGTCAATATATCCGGCTTCCCATTCAACCCGAGCTTCAATCTCTCTCGTGCCTCGACGGGTGGTGCTGTACTCGTTGGTCCGTCGATCGCGCTGCCCCTTTTCGATGAGTCCCTTCTCAACAAGCGTATCGAGATTTGGATAGAGCCGACCGTGATGGATTTCTTTTTCGTAGTAGTCCTCGAGCTCGTCTTTGATCGCGAGTCCGTGGGGGTCATCAAGTCCGGCAATGACGTACAGTAGGTCTCGCTGAAAGCCAGTGAGGTCGTACATATCATATGTTACGTGTTCGAGTTTTGAAACACTATTGGTCTGGAGACCGCGTGTTATGGAACCCGTCTCACACCCTCTGTGCGGTGATTTTGTCTGTTTGATATCACGCTTGAGTCGGAGGATGAGCGTATTCCCGTTGCTGTCGTCGGGTGGATGCTACAACGTGGACTGGAACTCGGTAGAGAGCGTTTTCAGGTCTACCGTAGCGATTTTGTCAGTTGCGAGAAGTCGAAGGCGTGGGCGGCCAATATCTATTGGGACTTTTTCAGTCTCGATGAGGTCAGCGTCTTCGAGTGCTGATTTGGCCCGTGAGAAGGTTGCTTTCGAAGCGATACCCACATCTTCTCCCCATGTCGAGATATCGTAGAGGAGGGTCTCGTTGCGGGCTGCGAGGATGAGTATAATCTCGACGATACTGAGGTATTCGTTGCTCTTGGAAATGTCTTCAGCGTGTGCGAGGACTTCGTTGAGTTCGCCTGCGACGCCGTCGCCGATCTCCTCTCGGAGCGTCTGTTTCACTACTGAGAGGGCAGGTGTCCGGAGGTGATACTGCTCGGCGGCTTCGAAGCGCGAGTCGAACTCGTCGTAGATCCCTGAGACGAGTTCAGAGTCTGAGCTCGAAATACTGTGCCCACCGACTACGGGAATCACAGTCTCAGATTCGGTCGTGAAGATGGTATTCTGGGCTGGCTCCATGAGCGTTCGAAGGCTGAGTTGCTCCCGGTGGATGAGTTCGGCTATCTTTGAGGCCGTGAGGAAGCTGTAGAGGGCGTCTTTGATTTCATCTGAGTCTGCGAGCAGCCGGACCTTGGGCTGGTCCTCACCCGTTACTGCTTCTTCTGCGAAGGCTGCGATTTGTTCAGAGCGGGGATTGATATACAGTGCTGGCTCTTCTCGTTCGGGAATCATCTGAGTGAAAATGTGTTGTTTGGCCATGTTGTGTAATTTTGCCGATATGTACTTAATAGATATGGTATCATAGAACAGTTTCTACTTACAGTATGAAAATATGAACTTCGCCGCGATCGGATCTTTCGCCTGGTCAAGACGATTGTACAGCTGTAGCCGTGGTAGTACCCGTCGTCAGTTGGATCATAGCACTTCAACGCGTCTTGATCGGTGGGTATCTCGTTCACGTCAGTTGAATCGATACAGTATGTCAAGTCGAGCAGACCGCGCGGGCGGCCTGCTCGACGAGGTTGTCGAACACCTTGCTAACGACGTATTCGAGGTCGGTAAGGAAGCGATCGACCCCCGTCGAGAGACGCGGTCGATCGAACCCACGGCTCAGCCAGACAACCGCGTTCTGAAGTTCTCGTTTAACGGGACGGATGACGTAGATGTTCTTGTAGGAGCAGTTCTATGACTCCTTCAAAATCCCATTTCAAAACTGGGATTATCTGTCATTAAAATATAACTCTAGGCTGTATTGTATCTCCATTGATATAATCTTATATAATATTATTTTATGTAATCAGACATTCCTACATAGCTAACATTTAACACAGTAGCTGAAAAATTGACAGATATGAACCGAAGAAAGTATCTAGCTATCTCTGGCGGTATGGTAGCACTAGCAGGGTGTAGTGGTGAAACCGAAGAAAGCCCGAGTAGTTCGGGCGGTGAATCCGATAGCGATTCACAAGATGGATCCGATAGTAGTTCGGGAGATGGCTCAGACGGCGGTTCGGAAAGTGGAGATGGGGAGGATTCAATTCCCACCCATGAGATCGGTGATACGTTCATGGTAGGGGGTGATGAGAATGCTGTAGAATATACTGTTTCATCTGCTTCAACAGCTGATGCTATTGGAGGTGAATACTCTAGAGAAGAAGCTAATGGAGTATTTCTTATCGTTCAACTAGAAATGGTAAACCAAACTAGCGAAACAATTAATATCTCGTCTAATCACCTGAAGGCAGTGGATTCTGATGGAAATCAGTTTGATGCTGACGCCGGAGCTAGCGTCTATCTGGAGAGTGACGGAAGATTTGATGTTTCAGGAATAAGCTTTGAGCAACTAAATCCCGGATTGTCTACTTCGGGAGCCGTGATCTTTGACGTGGCCACTGGTAGTAGTTATAGCCTATTAGTTGAACCAGTTGGACTCTTTAGCTCTGCAGATTCACACCTCGTAGAATTGGGGAGTACCTAAAATATGAACATTAATGTCAAACAAGCGGTAACAGCCGGTATCTTAGGACTAATTCCTGCTATTGTAGCGTATATGCTCATTACAATAGCAGCGGGTGCTGAAACGTTGGGTATTTCAATTCTGCTTATCGCGTTGCTTGGATTCGGTTATTACTTTTACCAAAAAACAAGCATAAAGGGACAAGCAAGTACTATGTTCTTTGTTTTAGCGATTGAATTATTACTATCTCCATTAGTATTTCTGATATATACGTTTGTATTCACAGCAGAAAATACAGCTGGAGATGCTGAAGCAGCAGGTGCTGCTATTGGTGGTATTCTGTTAATTGGTGTTGCGTTCTTTATTGGACTTCCACTAGCAGGCGTGTTCTATTTGATATCTAGAAAATTAGACACAGGTCCTGAATAGCTACTTCGCTCATAGGAAGCAGATTGTTGGTCGAAGCAGTGAACCTCGATCCGGGGGTAGTAGAATCCGGTATTCGACTACCGATACGTCCGATCTGACTCTCAAAGAGACCCCTCAGATACCTATTCCACACGATTTTTAGTAGCGCCACCTCGTTAAGACTACTGTGCGACTTGACGACTACCCCAAACGAGACGGGAAGCGGGTCTGGCTCAGCCAACGCGACGAGAACGACGAGGTCGCAGCGCTCATCGACGAGGCGAAGTCTCCCGAGCAGGAGCTCGCGTTTCGGCTCGGTGTTCAGGCCGGCCTCCGCCGCGAAGAGATCGCCAGCGTCACCAGCAACGACTTTACCCACGCTCCCGACGGCTTCCTTCGCGTGTGGAACGACTACGCGAAGCGCGGGAAATATCGGGAGACGCCGATCCCGAAAGAACTCGCCAGTTCCGTTCGAACGCTCTCGTACGAGCGTGATCCCGACGAGCCGGTTGTCGGTGTCGAGCCGAACTCGATCTATCGCTGGGTGAAGCGAGCTGGCGAGCGACGCTACGCGGCAACCGGTGACGAGGGATGGACCTACCTCGACGTCCACGACCTCCGGCGGACGTGGGGCGGGCATCTCTTGTGGGACTGCGGCGTACTTCCTGCCGTGGTAATGAGCTTCGGCGGGTGGGAGGACTGGGAGACGTTCCGGAACCACTATCTCGGGGAAATGAGTCCGGCAGCCGCCGAGCGAGAACGCAAAAAGATCTCGTACGTCACGGGCAGCGTCGAGTCCGACCCGGGTGCGGATCCGGTTTTTGAGCCGACGATTCAGTCGCGTTCTCTGTACTGATCTATAGGCCTAATCGTAGGCCAATTTGTAGATGGCTCTTGCCCAACCTAGCGAAACAACTATTCGATATATGATATAGGCTGCTACTGACTGCTGAATAGAGAGGATGTAGTCCGCACGGGGACTACATTATTTTCTCCAAACAGGTTCTGAATCAGCCGATAGAACGTGCTTGCGAAGTTATCGATTGATTTCGAGTGTCCACTCATCATACGCTTCGATATACACCCACCCAGCGCCGTCGTAGGTTTCGGTCGTTTCTCCTTCAAATGAGCTATCCGTTTCGAAGAGGGGTTTACGAGGGTTGCCGTGAGGGCCGAGAATACGAGCGACAAACCGGCCCTCCCCGGAATACGTTGCATTGATCGATGTTTGTCCAGTGAACTCATATGGACCTGCGTAATCTGGCCACTCGCCGGATAGCGATGCCGGAAGAGAGAACACATCCTCCTGACTGGGACGTGGTTGCTCAACACGAAGGTGCCAGTCACCGGTTGCGGTAACCTCTATGACGTATTCAGCATCATATGTCCCTTCTGCCCACCGACCTTCGACAGCGCCCTCTCGATCTACGAGTACGAGTGAGTGTGAGGCCTCCTCAGAGCGCAGTTCGACAGTAAAATCGCCGTCGCCGTCGTGCTCGTATTCGACTGCAAAGAAGCCACCTTCGTTACGTACCTCCTCAATTATCGTAGGACCTTCACCGTCGAACAATTGTGGGTTTGGATCCTCGAACACTTCTCTCTGCTCACTCTCATCGGAATCATCTCGAAAGCATCCAGCAATCGCAAGACTAAGACTCAACCCGCTCATCTGGAGAAGGTTCCGACGCTTCATATTAGACTGATTGGACTGGGAAGTGAAATGTCTTCTCGGTTGTCCTGATTCGCTGTATACTTCATCTGTACTGACCGAATCGATCTATCCTGATTTCGTCACCCCGACGTGACACATTCGCGCTGTGTATTCAGCAGCATTCACACATACTGCCCGGTCTCTGACAGCACCGCTGTGACCGATACAGAGGGTGTATACAGTATGGATACGCGTCCGATTTCACCACGATTGGACTGAACACCCCAATACACACCCAAAGCCTCAAGAGTCTATTCTCGTTCTTCTCAGCCAGTACGTATGCCCTCCACCACACGACGTGCATTCATAACAACTCTCGGAGCTACTGGAGTCGCTGGCCTCGCTGGTTGCAGTGCCATCGGTTCTAGGGACGTTCCAGCCGGATCTCTGCAATTGGTGAATAGAGACACACTTCCGCACGAAATTGCGATGGAGATCGTCGATGTCGGAACCGAGTACGATGAGGATACACGGGAAGTCGTCGGTGATCCGATGGTGCCCCAGCCGCTCACCGAGCGGCGCACCACTGCTGTACTCGGTGCTGACACGACCCGAACCTACGAAGCGGTCTTTTCCGAGCCGCTGTGGTATACCGTTCGGTTCACTATCGACGGCGAGGTAGCCACCAAACCGGACGGTAGCATCAGTTTTTATCCAGGGCCAATTGAGGAGAGTAACGTGGCCGGGGAATACCTCAGAGTCGGAGCGCTCGAAAATGGTGAGAAAACCATAGTTGTCTCTGGGACAGATAACGGAGGTCCGTTTGAGCAGTAGCTAGAAAGCAGAGCTCGGTGGGGTTACTGACCAATTCATACTCGGGGGGTTTCAGCGTCGGAAGGCTGACCGACTCGCGCCCTGTATTCATCACGGAATGTTCTATCAATTTGCGAATAGTAGTGTTTCACTGAGTTCGGGAAGAGCCTTGTAGATTTGATTTTACTGTTCAGAAAACCCCCGTTTCCTGTACGTTAGAGGGTATCACAGAATGGCCGTTACGGGCACCGTGAGGGAACGCTTGCTTAGCTGAGTTCGAACAATAGTGCCGAAAAAGAGAACTACTCTTGGTAGAAATCGCTATACAGCAGGTATGTGAACTGTTCTATGACACCCTCTGTATAACATTAAGTCATAGTGAAATATCGAGGGTCCCATCGCTTCCGGGTATGCCAGAGATCTCGAGTGTGGCCTGATTTCGACCAGTCATTTCGACCTCAATTCTGGCAGTAAACGAAGTTTCCATACCTTTGATCATACTATCGACGTTAGTGTTCATATCGGCACTTCGGTCGATTGCGACAGCCCCAATTCCGTCGCCACGTCGGAGGTCAGTCAAGAAATTTGAATTGAGGAACCGAAAGACCGATCTCGTATCGTCAACTTCGCTGGCGATTGTCGAACAAAGGAAAATACCAGACCGGAAGCGGGCAGCTGACTGTTGCGATGCAGCGACGAGACTCGAGAACTGCATTCCGGTCTGCGTGAGGTCTCCGATATCATCGATAGCGGAGACATCATCGCCGCGAGCCGGTCCCTTCGCAGTCAGTATGGAAGCTCGGGACCCTGCACCGTCACGGGCGGCGTTGAGTGTCCGCCGGATTGTTCGTCCGCCGGCATTCGTTGCAAGGATAACGGCTCGCTCATCCTCTTCAGGGGCAACAAGGCGTGAGAAGACAGTTTTCAGTACATCCGTATCTGTTCCGGTGAGAAGAATTGAACAACCGTTTTCGATCTCATCGATCGGAAGTTGCGACGTACCGAACTCGTCAGCGTGAAGGCTCACTGTCCGACCTCCACGCGGCGGCTTGCGCGCACAGACTGCCGAAGCTCTAAGATTTCCATCACCGTTTCGGCAAACTGCTCGAGTTGATGTCGTTCCGCTTCAGTGTACGTCCTTGGCTCGTGGTCTAATGCACACACTTGCCCAATGACGTGACCGTCCGGAGTCGTCATGTTGGCGCCAGCATACGAAACGATTCCAAGATTCTCTAGCTGTTCGTTTTTGCTGAACCGATTGTCATTAGCGATGTTTTCAACGACCATTACGTCATCTTGTAGCATACTGTGCGTACACATCGTGTCTTCACGCGTTAACGAGTCCCAATCTGCGCCGGTACACGCGAGGAAATTCTCCTCGTCTTTCTCTAACAAACCAACGAACGCAACCGCGATATCGAAGTGCGTCGAAATGAGGTCAGTGATACGCTGGAAGCTCTCTTCAATCGGTAACTCGTCGATATCATACTCTTCGAGCGCTTTGAGCCGTTCCTCTTCGTTGTCCGGAGTGAGAAACCCCACCTGTGCGCTGTGGTCGATAACATCGTTAATAATGAAGCCAAGACGGTCCTTCGCGTCGGGCAAGTCTCGATTGAGATACTCAACAAGTACCTCCTCAAACGATTTGGTGTCGATATCTGATGGCGAAACGTCGGTGAACAACACTACCGGTGTCTGTGGAATACGATCTCTAACATGTTGGATAATGTCCATCCCGTTGCCATCGGCGAGCGTATAAGATGTAACGACTCCGACGACAGACCCGTCATTGATGATATCACGGGCAGATTCAACTGATGTAGCTGTTACTGTGGTGAGATTCTCTTCATCCTCAACTGCGGATGACATCGAAGAGATTCGATCTTCAGTATCAACGCACAGCACCTTACGTGACATAATGAAAATTTGCTCTTCTACGTTTAGATAGCTACTGCCCAAATTATCAAAAGGAAAATCCACTCGCTGTGTGATTTATATTTAAAATATAAAATGAGTTGCTGAATCCGATGACTGCGTAGGGATCACTGTTTGAGAGCTTGTTCGAGGTTGTAGACTGCGGCGGTCAACACGAGTTCGTGGGACTTGCGGTACCAAGCGCGAGGGTGGACAGCGGGGCCGAACCGACGCTTGATTGTCAAAAAGGCCGTGTTAGCTATCCAACGTTTTGGGTTGATGATCTGTGTGGTGGTCCCCCGTAGATCCACAATCACTTCCACGTGGCGAGGGGTATTCGAGAGGGTGGTCATCGCGGTGGGGCGATCGAAAATCTAAGAAACCACATCCAGGGATACACAGTAGCCCTGGCTCTCCAGTTCGAACAACAACGCCCGTTCCCGCGTATCCGTGTCGGTCATGGTTAGGCGAGGTCCTCCGAGACGTCATCGAGTGCTGTAGATTCGTCCTTCTTGAGGCGGAACTGATCAATGACCTCGTGGACGTCCTCACTCGTGGCCGCAACGCCTTCGGTTGTTTCGGCGATACTCTCCATCGAGGTGGTCTGTTCTTCGAGGCTGGCCGAAATCTGTTGGAGGCTGGCAGCCATCTCTTGGGAGAGCGCCGCGGTCTCCTCGACGGCACTCGTCACCTCCGCGGTGTTTTGCGCCTAGGACTCGAGGGCATCACTGATCTCCACGATGCCGCTCCCGGACTCGCTCGCCCGTGATTGAATTTCGGTGAGGGTTTCCACGACGGTCTTCACAGCGTCCGCACCCGGTCGAGACTTCGTCGTTCGCATCCTCGATGGTCTCAACGACGCGACGGGTCTGGCACTTGGCCGCCTCCACGATCTCCGAGATGTCGGTAGCGGCGCCCTAGGACTCCTCGGCAAGTTCCTTCACCTCGTTCGCAACAACCGCAAACCCATCTCCGGACTCACCCCCGCGTGCGGCTTCGATGACTCGCGTTGAGTGCGAGGAAGTTGGTCTGGTCAGCGATGCCGGCGATAAGCCTGTCCGTCGTGTGGATTTGAGACGGACAGAGACGCGAATGCAGCGATGAACGTCTTACAGAGAGGCTTTGCTGAATTAGGGCTGGGATGGCCCGAAGACACGCCTGTAGAGACTGTGACCGCTACGGACACGACTCATTTCGAGTCCGTGTCTGTAAGTCATGGCGTGGAAACAGGAAGCCTCGGGGTTTGACCCCGAAGCGATTCACCGCGTAGAGTAAGTTCTGAACAGTAGCCAGCGTACATCGATCACTCTTCCTCATCGCTGAGGGCGTACTTGACCTTCATCTCGCCACTACTGTAGGTCTCGACACTGCACAGTCGCCAGTTAGTGTTCGTTAATGATGATATACAGCCAATGCTGGATAAACTCTTACAGATAAGTATATTATAATTGTTTGGCAATAACTAACAATACACGTGAAACAACGTGGTGGGAGACATTATGAACGGAATACAAGACGGAGTTGCGGTCGTCACTGGCGGGGGATCGGGAATTGGTCGACAGTCATCACTTCGGTTTGCCGAAGCAGGAGCAAACGTCGTTGTCGCCGATATCAACGAGGAGGGTGGCCACGAGACGGTTGAGATGATCACGAGTGACGGGGGCGAAGCGACGTTCGTCAAGACAAACGTCACCGACTCTGATGATGTTGACGCGATGGTACAGACGGCGCTCGACGAGTACGGCGGACTTGACTTCGCACACAACAACGCTGGCATCGCAGATGAGGGTACCCGCCTTGCTGAATACGACGAAACACAGTGGGATCGGATGATCGATGTGAATCTGAAAGGCGTTTGGCGATGTCTGAAAGCCGAGATCCCAGAGATGATTGAACGAGGTGGTGGCGCCATCGTCAACACTTCCTCGGTCGCTGGTGTGAGTGCGAACGGAAGCGCACACTACGCGGCCAGTAAACACGGCGTTATTGGACTGACTCGGCGGGCAACGGTTGACTATGCTGAGGATGGAATCCGGTTCAACGCTGTCTGTCCGGGTGTCATCGACACGCCAATGGTCCAACAGGCGGGAGAGGACAACAGTGAAGAGATGGACCGCATTACTGCGGGTATCCCAGTAGGACGCCTCGGTGAGCCCCAAGAAATAGCCGATACAGTCGTTTGGCTTTGTTCTGAGGATTCCTCCTACGTGATGGGACAGCCAATTATTGTCGACGGAGGGTTGCTTGCTCAGTAGCTGAACAGATACCGCAGAGGTGGCTTTCATTTCGGCGGCAACATGGTGTCTCCGTACACCGCAGTGCCGCCGCGATGAAGGTGTCGTAGAAGACATCTCATACCTAACACCAATCGCTCAAGGCAAAGCGTTGCGTAGGAAGTTCAGCTAATCTGAGGGCAGACCGTGTGCGAGGCATCTCAATCAGTTCGTCAAGTTCGACGCCGAGACGCTCCAGATGTTCATGGAGTTCGTCTAGCTGCCGAGAGACACCTTAGTCTGATGTCGAAACACGGGCGTAGATTGCTGTGTCTGAGGGTCCGTTTCTGAGTGCGCGCTACTGTATTAAGCAAGTGGGGGTTACTGCGGTTTTGTGTATACCACTTCCTTCTCGACGGATTTTCGAGATCAGTTGGAACTTAGCTAGGCGATAGAGTGGATCTCAAATGAATCGCAAACATGTTGGAGAGCCTATTTTTGTCAGAAATTCTTTTGAATATAGTTCTCCAGTTGTAACGTCGAACGCACCTATTGTCACGTCGTTGCTGTGTTGGTGGCAGACGAAGATCCGTTCGCTGTCCGGGTGAATTGCGAAATTCCGGGGCCATCGGCCGGCGGTCGGCGTGACCGCTTCACGGACCACTTCTTCCGGAGACGCGCAGATCCGGAACGTGGCGAGAGAATCGTGGCCACGATTCGAGGCGAACAGGTACTCTATGGATGGGTGGACGTGTACGTCAGCGGCAAGGGTATCAGTTGACTCGACGCCGTCTGGGAGTGTGGATAGGGTTTCCACAATTGTCGGCCGGTGGGGGTCAGCAAGGTCAACAACCGAGAGCGTCGCGTTGAGTTCGTTCACGAGGTATCCGACGGGCGCTGTCGGGTGTACTGTGAAGTGACGCGGGCCTGACCCCGGCCGGCAGCCGACCGCCGCGTCCGGGAGCGGACGAAGCCGGTCAGTATCTCGGTCAAGTTCGTATACTGCGACGCGGTCAGCGCCGAGGTCCGGTACGTAGACGAGCGAGTCGGTTACAAACTGAGCCGAATGAGGGTGCGGTGAAGCCTGTCGGTCACTTTTCGGGCCGCCCCCCTCGTGACGCCGTAGGTCTAGCGGCCCGTCGAGGGCTCCGTCTGTCCTCAGAGATAGCAGGGCCACGGAGCCGCCCGCGTAGTGAGCAACGATCGCGTACTTGCCGTGCGGACCGATCTCGACGTGACAGGGGCCAGCGTCGCCCGTCTCTGTCCGGTCAAGACGGGTGAACTGACCGTTCGCAGAGTCTACCTCGTAGGAGACCGCCCCTCCCGATTTGCACTCGTTTACAGCCACGATGAGTGGCTCAGACGGGTGAACATCGAGGAACGACGGATTAGGCTCGTCGGCCACATCGAGTCGTTCGATCGAGTTGCCGTCGACTCGGTGCGAAGTGAGCCCGGCTTCGCCGGACTCGGTGTACGACCCAATGACCGCAAGGCCGTGTTCCAACTCATCGATCATGCGACTACAACCCTCGCCAGGTCTGCGTCGGCTCCCACCCGAGTAGCGACTCGGCCTTCGAAAGGTCGAAGAGCGTCTTGTGATCCTCGGGCGGTTCATGAACGGTCACACCCGGATAGAACTCTTCGATTAACGCGCTCGTTGGCGCATCGGCAGTCGTGTCCCCTGCGACTGCCCAGAACAATTCGTGCCCTTCGAAGTCAGCTTCAACGGCTTTCCGCGCTATCGATGTCGCGTCCGTCATCGCGAGGTACGAAAAGAGCACGTCGCGGCCGGTAGCAGGGTGTACATTGCTGAGTACATCAAGCGACCGATCGACTTCGAGAAATGCCTCGCGCATCTCTGCGTCGGTCATCACCCACGGGTACCGTAGCGACGAGATTGTCAGGTCACATGAGGGCCGTCGTCCGAAGCCATCGGCCGTCACTTCCATCGCGTGTTTCGCGATTCCGTACGAATCGTCGGGCGTTCGCGGGTGGCTTTCGTCGACCGGGATATAGCGAACGTCTGCGGGGCGCTCCTGGTGTTCACTACCGAGTGCGTTGATGCTCGACGCGAGACACACCGACTCCAGGCCGAGTTCATCGGCCGCCTCCAAGACGTGTACCGCTGAGAGAACGTTGCTCTCGTAGACGCGAAAGTCTGGGTTACTGTACGGGTCCGGGATCGTCCCCATGTGGACCACGGCGTCGGCACCGTACTTCGCGAGCGCGCCGTACGTGTCTCCCGCGTCCAGCAGATCCGTGGTGACGTACCGGTCCGAGACGTCTTCTCGTTGCTTACCACGCGCGATATTGACCGTCTCGTAGTCGTGGTCGCTCAGATGGTCAAGGATCGCTTCGCCGATCTTGCCGTTGCCGCCGGTCACCGCTATCGTATCGATTGTCATCCTTTGTGTGGTCTCCGTGCTTGTCAGCCGAATTACTCCAGTAGACCTTTGATGTAGCCGATGGCAAACAGCCGACCCATGTCGGTATAGCCGGCCATAGCGTCCTCGCGGTCCTGTTCACCGACCATCCGTGGGACGTGGTCGGGCCGGATCGGTCCGTCGAAACCGATCTCTCGATACGCCTCGATGGCGGCCTTCATATTGGTCGGTCCCTCGTCATGCCACGTCTCCACGAAACTCCGCTCGTTGCCTTCGACATCGCGGAAGTGGACGAAGTGGATCCGGTCGCTAAATTCGCGGATGGCTTCGATCGTGTCGCCCTCCATCGCCGAGAAATTCCCCTGACAGAAGGTAACGCCGTGATTCTCGCTATCGTGGAGGTCAAGGATTCGGCGGTAGTCGTCGTATGACTGTACGATCCGCGGAACGCCCCGCACTGGTGAGGTGGGTGGGTCGTCAGGATGGAGTGCGAGCTTGACTCCGTACTCCTCCGCGACAGGGACGATCGCGTCAAGAAAGTACTCCAGATTCTCCCACAGTTCTGGCTTGGTGATTCCAGCGGCCTCGTGGTCCGGCGCGCGTTCTGTCCACTCGTGGTCGTAGCCGATCCGCTGGGAGTCGCCGCGGCCTGGCAGTGAATCCGAGGTTCGGACCACGCCGAGCGGATTCTCGGTCCACACCCAGCAGTAGGTGTCGATCCCGAGCCGGCCCATGTTCTCGATTAGCGTCTTGACGGTCTTGATCTCTCCGTCGCGGCCCTCTTCCCCGAGGACGGTCTTCTCCATCGGGGGGCGGTCCTCGACCACTTCCAGCGAGAAGCCTTGGTCGGCGAAGCGGGTGACAGTACGCTGAAGCGTGTCGTACTCCCACCAGTTGTTGACTCCCCAAAAACGGACGACAGCGGTGTCAATACCGAGTTGCTTCGCAATGGTCCAGCGTCGGTCTGGCTTCGGCGGGAGCATTACGGTCGGATTCATGTCGTAGCGGTCAGTCATTGTGTTCGTGGTCGTGGAGTGTCGATCGCCGAGTTATATGAGGATTGTCAGCACCCGTACTACGCACTACCTGGGTGGCAGTTGTGCTCAACATCCGGTAAGCAGAGGCGACAAAGTCATCGCCCCGTTCCGCCGGGAGCCGCTTCTTGTACCAGAGGGTAGCGCCACAGTATAGACCGGTACATGCGAGGAATTGGTAATTTAGTGTCCAAAACAGGTCGCCTGCGCGGTCGTATGAGGCAGCACGCTCAGTAAGCACGGTAGAGACACCGAAAGGCTCTGCCAGTTTCCAGCTATATTGACGCGATACGATCGATATCATGTCACTTACTTACTGAGCTGCGAACCATTCGACAGCGGCAGAAATAAATCCGGACTCGTCACTAGGATTCTGAGAAACATCGGAACCAGGTGGTTTAACACCGGAAAGAGCACGGACCAAAGCGTATGGGGTTCCTGCGCCCCATGCTTGTGGTTCGCATGATTCTGGATAGCCGATCGGTTTGGTTTGGTCTGAAAACCCACAGAATACCTCCGGTATACGATTATCCGTGTGGTTGCTTGCAGCATCGAGAATACTTTTTGAGAGCTGCTCGACCCGATCATCGTAACCGTACCGTGCGAGGCCGAGTGCGATGAGAGAATTGTCGTGAGGCCAGACGCTCCCGATGTGATAGGAAACAGGACTATATCCGTCGTCAGCGGTCGACATTGATCGAATACCCCACCCCGAGTACAATTTATCAGAGAACAACTGGTCCACGATAGTATCAGTTCGACCGGGATCGATGATCCCAGACCAAAGACACTGCCCAACGTTTGACGTGTACGCGTCCACTCGCTGGCCATCGCCAGTCAGCGCCGCAGCGTAATAAGAGCGTCCGGGAAGCCAGAATTTCCTATTGAATTGCTTGTATATCTGGTTCGCGCGTGACTTGAGGGCGTCTGCCCTATTAGGCTCGTCTAGAACAGTACTGAGCAGGTGGACACCTCTGGTGAGTGCATCGTACGTGTACCCCTGGACTTCAGCACTGGCAAGCGGTGGTGTAGCTTCTGTACCATCAGCGTATTGAACGCTCATATCTGAGTCCTTCCACGCAGTGTGAACGAGTCGGCTGTCATCTGTCGTATCGTAGTATACGAACGGATCGTCGGCGACAGCATCCATCGCATTGGTCACCCATTCAAGCGCGGCGTCAAGATTCGAAGCGAACTGCTCAACAAGTGTCTCGTCGCCGGTCCATCGGACTGTCTCATCCAGCAAAATAATCCACAGTACGGTTGCGTCAATCGTGCCGTAGAAGGGGTCGTACTTAATTTCACCGCGGCGAGCAAGTTCGCCATGTCTGATCTCGTGGAATATTTTCCCAGGCTCCGCACGGGGGGCAGGGTCGTAGCTGGTCGCCTGATAGTCAGCAAGATATGATAGAGTCCCTACCGCGAGTTCAGGCACGACAGGAAGAACTTGAAATGCTGTTAACAGTGAGTCTCGCCCAAAGACGGTGGCAAACCATGGTGCGCCGGCCAGTAAGACAGGACCATGTGAGGAGTGAGCCGTAAGTGCCTCGAGATCAGCGGCGGCCTGCTCGAATGTCTCGGAATACGTTTTTGTCTCGGTCTCAATTATTGGGATGTCCGGGAGTGAGGTCGTTGCTAAGCGTGAGCTTGGAGTAGTATCAATAGATGTTTTGACATTTACACGGACGGTGCCAGTCTCTTGCTCCAAAAGGTCGAATTGGAAGTCTACACGTCCCCTTGCGAGCTCATCAGGAACGGGATCAAACGAAATCGTAGTCTCGTACTGAACGGGTGTTCCACTAGGGGTTTCGTAATCATACGCGTAGGTGATACAGTCACTCTTGAGTGTCGTCTCGATATCGCGATCGATCCCAGCGTTGACGCCGCGGACTTCAAACAGGTCGGCAAAATCAGCGTCAAATTCCAGGCTGATATATTTGCTGACCGGATTACTTGAGTGGTTGGTGATCGAAATTACTTCGCTGAACCGCCCATCACGGGCGACACGTCGATCGCGTTCGAGAATCACTGAGGTTCGTTTGTCTTCGCCGGAGTCAGAGATTTCGTTGACGGTTGAGAATCCGTCAGCAAGACGGACTAGGTGATGGTTCGGTGCGAGTAGATCGTCCCCAATGGCGCTGAATGAGTTGTTGTCAATAGTTACATCAATCCCAGTGAGGAACCGTGTATCCCGACGGTAGAGCCCACCATGTGTCGGTCTAACACCAGATCGTGTCGTGTGAAGCAGTGTGTACCCGTCGATAAGAGAGATGTTAGTCGGCATGCGTGTGCCCTCCGACAGCGGCTCTCGTTTTGATCACGACAATCAGGAGGCTGCGACGCAGTGCGATATACATCCGTATCTATAACCAACGAAAGCTAGTATATAATCTTTTGTGTACCTCCACTCTTAGTAGTTGTATTCTCTATAACCGGGAATTGTATCTTAATAAGCGCTCTATCCCGGAAATTCATACTATGTGATTCGTCTACTATATAAAAACAGATAGGCCATCCGCTCAGCTGTCGCAACTACGATTTAACGGATAGGCTGCCTTCTTTTATTATTATGAATAGGGCTGATTCGGTGAAATAGAGATCGATAACTCACTAGCCCGCGTTTTTCAAAACAACAACTTAGAGTAGTGGTACAAAATCTATATTTAGATTGAATATAATCGTTGACTATGGGAAACTTTGCCCCACCGCCGCCTTTGGATGCGAATGCCACCACGATGATCATGGAACCACCCGAGCGTGGAGAGGGCAACTGGGTCGGTGCGCCGTGTGTCCACCGTCACAAGGGACGAACATTCCTCGCTGTTCGTGAACGAAATCCCGACGAGCGAGGACATACGATTGTGATCTATGAACGCGATAGCATTGAGACGTATACTGAGCGGGTTCGCATTACCGCAGCGGAGCTCGGTGTCACAAGTATTGAGCGCCCTGCGTTGACGACCGATCCTGACTCGGGAAAGTTCAAACTCTACCTGCCGGTTGACGCACACCGAAACTGCTGGCATATCCAAAAACTCGCTGATGTTGACGAACTAGCAGCGTTCGACCCGGCGACTGCTCGCGATGTCCTCAGACCTGAGGGTGGTCATACGGACCGTTCGACGGTCAAAGACCCGTACGTCATCACAACAGGTGGAAAGTACTATATGTTCTATGCGGGGAGCGACGGTCATAGTACGAGGGCACACCTCGCGACGAGCATCGACGGTGATACTTGGTCACGTCGAGATGAGCCTGTTCTAAACAGTCAGTTCTGGCATGATGAACGGACCCGGATCTCCTGTGTCGTGCCGGCACCTGACGCGCCTGTCTGGTATGTCTTCTATGATGGGTCCGGGCGAACGGATTATGGCAGTACGTGGAATCTCCGAACCGGACTTGCGATCTCGCCAGATCTCCGGGCGTGCGAGGACACTTCCCCACAGGGTCCAATCATCTCGGCTCCGACGGCAAATAACCGACTCGCACCACAGACTTTCGCCACGTGCCGATACATGGATGTATTACTAACTGACAATGGCTGGGATGTATACTTCGAGATGGCCCGTGACGACGGGTCATTCGCGCTCTATTATCAACAACTCACCGCGGAGAGGTTCCGAACATGACTGTGGGCCACTCTCCTGACGTTGACGATCAGCCCCTATACGTTGAGTACTGCCTCGCCAACATCTCCCCACAACAACGCGTAACCCTGGAGCACGCCGATATAGAAACTCGTGGTTCTACCTGTCTTGACCGATGTGGACGATGTTATCGATCCACGTTTCTCGTCGTTAACGGGAGTCCTATCGACGGCGCCACTTGTGAGAAATTCATCAATACACTGAAACAGGGTGACCCGGAGTGAACGTGCTGTTCGTTTCTATTGACAGTCTCCGTCGGGACTTCCTTTCGGCTTATCGTGATCGGCCCTTCGGCTACGACTACGCCGTAGAAACGCCGAATCTCGATCAGTTCGCCGATCGCGGGACGGTGTTTGACGCTCATTATGCGGGTAGTCTGTTCTGTATGCCGGCGCGTCGAGAGTGGCTTACGGGCACCCGTGAATTTCCGTGGCGCGGATGGGGCCCAATCGAGCCGTTTGATGATACTCTTCCCCGAATCGCCCGCTCTACTGGTACGGTAGCAGGCCTCGTAACAGATCATTACCACTACTTCCAGCACGGTGCTTCGGGGTACTACGAGGATTTCAGCGGGTTCGAGTTCGTCCGGGGACATGAGCATGACGCGTGGCGAACAGCACCCAGAGAAATCGACGCGTCGTTTGCCTCCCAGATTCAGGCGAGCGATCCTGACGAACTGTCCTACACGCACCGAGCACAGTACGCTCGGAATGTCGCTAATTTTGATCCTGAAGTCGAGTCGGACTTTTTTGCACCGAAAGTGTTCTCTCGGACGGCAGAATGGATTGAAGACAACCAGTGTTGGGACGACTGGTTCTGTTTCGTCGATAGCTTTGACGTTCACGAGCCGTTCCACTGCCCAGAGCCGTACGCATCGATGTACACCGATGCGGATCCTCACAACCCGGAGCTCCCGGTGTGGCCACGCTGGGGTCGCCTAGATGCCGGCCAGGCAGCCATTGACGATCAATCACTCGCGTTCGTCAAGGCGCAGTTTGCTGGCAAGGTCACGATGGTCGACGAGTGGTTCGGGCGACTCTGTGACCGACTCGACGCGATTGACGCATGGTCGGATACGGTCGTGATTGTGACCGCCGATCACGGGTTCTCGCTGGGTGATCACGGATGGCTCGGGAAGGCCGACGGACCGCTGTACAATACCTTGGCACATACGCCGTTGCTCATTTGGCACCCTGCGTACAGCGAGACAGTTGACCGTGTCGACGCGCTGACGAGCGCAGTGGATCTACACCCGACAATCGCGTCGCTACTAGGTGGTGAGACGAACGGACCGCATGGCCGGTCGGTGATACCGTTACTTGAGGGAGACGCGGTTTCGATTCGCGACGCCGCCTTGTACGGCATCTGGGGATCCGATATCAACGTCACCGACGGCCGGTATACCTACCATCGCCAGTGCGACGAGACGCGGCCAGCCACTGGCAAGTCAACCTACCAGCTGAACCCGCGTGCGGTTTTCCATCCCCCTGACCCACCCGAAGATCTAACAGTGTCGAAACTTCCGTATGCGGAGTCTCCTGTGTGGTGCTACGAGGTCCCAAGTATCTCCCGTCAGGACGATACGATGCTGTTCGATACAACTGTTGATCCCACTCAAGATCATGACGTGTCCTCCTCGGCATCCACAGAGAGACGACGACTGCGAAAGCTACTCGCATCCAGGTTAGATGATCTATCGGTGCCAGCAACCGAGTATACCCGCATTAACCTTGATCCGCCGGCAGCATCCGATTGAGGACCTGAGCTGTACTAGAACAACTACTCAAGATAGTTGTCACCCAAATATTTAAGTTCATTATTAATAATAGGGTACATATGGGAGAGTCCCATAACGCGCACCTTGACCGACGTACCGTACTCGGAGGCGCCGCCGCGCTCGCCGGCGGTCTTGCTGGCTGTATGGGTGGCGGGAGCAGCGGCGGTGGGGGTAACTCCATCGAATACTGGAGTATTCACAACTCTGAGGACCGACGCTCAGTAATCGAACCGACGATCGAGTCGTTCGAAGAGGACGCCGGTGTTGATGTCGAGACAAACTTCGTCGACAACAACGACATCGGTACCCAACTCCAGAGTGCGATCTCGTCCGATTCGTTACCCGACGCAGCACTATTGGCAGTCCAAGACATTCAGCGTCTCGGCAACGACGGCGCCGTGTCAACTGAAAGTGCGACCGCCGTCGTCGAAGAGTTGGGAGAAGACGACTTCCGTGACGCGACACTCAATTTTGTCAGCAATCCCGACGGCGGGTACTACGCGGTCCCATCAACTTCGTGGGTTCAGGGCGTCTGGTACCGCCAGAGCGCGTTCGAGGAGGAGGGTCTCGATGATCCGCTCACTTGGGACGCTATCCTTGAGGCCGCGGAGACGTTTCATGATCCCGATAACGGTACGTATGGGATCGGGTTCGGGACCCAGCAGGACGCGTACGCGCGCCAGTGCTTCACCCAGATGGCCCGTGCCAACGGTGGACTTGTCGTCAACGCCGATGGGGAGGTCGTCTTCGACGAGCCGGAGATTGTCGAGACACTGGAGTACGTCCAAGACCTTAGCCAGTATACGCCCGGCGCAATCACCTTTGACGATACCCGGCAGCTCTACGAGAACGAGGAGATCCACATGACGCTGTGGTCGACAAATATTCTGCGGCACATCCTGAACAACGTCGGCGAAGAGATGGCTCAAGACACCGGATTCGCTTCCTACATGGAAAACTCACGGCAGTCGACATACGGGCAGGTGCTCGGTCATCCTATCTTTAACAGCTCCGGCGCAAAACGAGAGTCCGCAGAAGGTCTCGTCGAGCATGTGACCTCTGGCGAAGCCTACATCTCATGGGCGCACGCGGCCCCCGGCGGCATGGTTCCAGCTAGACAATCGGTTACGGAAACTCAAGAGTACCAAAACAACGAAATCCTGTCGGCATGGGGAGACACAATCTCACAGTTCACCTCGGCAATGGACAACATGGAGCGGTTTGATCTCGTTGATGGGACACAGGTTCCCGAGTTCGGTGACATCGCGAGCGCGGCGCTCGTCGAAGGGGCCGTGAACCGCGTCGCGGTCCAAGGTGACGATCCCGAGACCGTAGCACAAGAGCAGGCGGAGGCGATGCGGGACGAAGTATAGGGAATGTCGACTACCACACTCGTGAAAGATCGGATCGAGCACATCGATCCACGCCGACGCGAGACGTTGCTAGGGTATCTGCTAGTATTGCCGTCGGTACTGCTTATCGGAGCGGTCATTATATATCCGCTGGCATACAACCTATATCTCGGATTCACGGAGGTCCCCCTCAATCCGGACCAATCACCGACTTGGGTTGGCTTCCAGAACTATGAGGCACTGATCGGCAGTAGCCGATTCTGGGAGGCGACAATCAACACCGTTGTGTTCACGGTGGGGAGTACACTGCTTGCTACCGCAGTCGGTCTCGGTGTCGCGATCCTGTTTGATCGGACGTTCCGCGGTCGACGGCTGGCTCGTGGCCTCGTTCTTCTCCCGCACGTCACTCCTATCATCGCCGTCGCGTTCGCCTGGCAGTTCATGCTCGACCCGCTATGGGGAAACCTCCCTGATCTTCTCGCTTGGCTTGGTCTCTACGAGAGTGAAGTCGGACTACTACAATCCCGCGAGCAGGCCTTGCCGATGGCGATCCTCTTCGACGTGTGGCGGAATTTCCCGTTCGCGTTCCTCCTGTTTATTGCACGATTACAAGCGATCCCACAGAGCATGTACGAAGCAGCGACGATTGACGGGGCTGGTCGGGTCGCACAGTTCAAAGACATCATCCTACCGGAGCTCAAAGGAACGATCCTGATCGCGATACTTCTGCGGTTTGTCTGGGAATTCAACGCGTTCGAACCGGTGTGGTTGCTCACCCGAAATCTTGAAACACTCCCGATTTACGCCTACAAGTCGGCGTTCTCAACTTACGACCAAGGACTCGGTGCGGCGATTGCCGTCATGCTGTTTCTGTTCCAATTGGTCATGGTAGCCGGCTACATGCGCTTCGTGGGGGAAGACGAGCTATGACGGTCCGAGAGAGTGTAGTTAACAGTTTTCGAGTTCTGCGTGATGGATATCGGCGATCGTCGCTATTAGCTCGACTGGGATTCTACGCTGCGACTGTATTAACGCTCGTTTTCTCACTATACCCATTTTATGTGATGCTCATCACGAGCCTCTCCCCTAATGAGGCATTGTACTCGCGTGATCGCGGTGTAGTCCCGGAATCGTTAACTCTCGAGCACTACGACGTTATTTTTGAGAGTGGTACCTTTCCTGTCCAGACATACTTTTTCAACAGTCTGTCAGTCGCACTAATCACTTCTGTGATTGCGCTGGTCGTCAGTATTCTCGGAGCTTACAGCTTTACGCGCATCGACTATCCCGGAAGCACCACTATTCGCCGAGGTATCATCGTCGTGTATATGCTCGCGGCCATCACGCTTGTGATCCCATTATTCCAGTTATTGGTTCAGTTCGGACTCGTCGATACTAGGCTGAGTCTTTATATTACGTACACGGTAAAAACGCTCCCGCTGACACTCTATATCCTCTGGAACTACTTCCGATCGCTCCCCGTGGAAATAGAGGAGGCGGCGTTTATTGACGGTTACTCTCGGCTCGAAACGATCGTACGCGTCATCGTTCCAGTGAGTCTACCGGTGCTCGTCGCCGCGTTCCTCTTTTCATTCAAGATTGCCTGGAATGAGTACCTGTTCGCGAGCGTTTTCCTCCAGTCAGAGTCGCTGTACACGCTTCCGATTGGTATCGAAACGCTCGACAGTGCGTTCCAGAACGTCTGGGGCGAGATTATGGCAGCATCAATTATTACCACGCTTCCGATTATTGTGATGTTTCTGTACCTCGAAAAGTATATGGTTGAAGGGTTAACCGCCGGAGCGGTGGAGGGATAAAAAATGGAACAACCCACAATAGAGACGGAATCTACGTCAGGTTCGGAACCGTCGACATCTGGCGCGGTCAGCGTTGAGGGACTTACAAAAGAGTACGACGATGTTGTCGCAGTCTCCGATCTGAATCTGTCCATCAAACCCGGCGAACTACTTGTCTTGCTCGGCCCGTCTGGATGCGGCAAGACCACGACGCTGCGAACGATCGCCGGACTCGAGCACGCGACTGAGGGAGCAGTCCATTTCGACGACGAAGAGGTGACTCGACAAGCACCTCAGCGCCGAGATGTCGCTATGGTGTTCCAAAGCTACGCTTTGTACCCACACAAGACTGTCCGTGGAAATCTACGGTTCCCGCTGCGAAAGGTTGGGATCTCAGAGGAAGTTGCGACCGAGCGGATCGAGGAAATCACCGAATTACTCGAGATGGATGAACACCTAGAAACACGGCCCGCACAGCTCAGCGGTGGACAGCGACAACGCGTTGCTGTCGGCCGAGCGCTCGTCCGGCAACCACATCTACTGTGTATGGACGAACCGCTGAGCAATTTGGACGCAAAACTACGTGTGGAGACTCGGGCCGAGCTCCGACAACTCCAGCAGCGGCTTGACATCACGACACTCTATGTCACGCATGATCAAGAAGAGGCAATGAGTATCGCAGACAGGATTGCGGTTATGAACGACGGGCACATCGAGCAGATTGGCACGCCTGAAGATATCTACGAACACCCCACTAACGAGTTTGTTGCCTCGTTTATCGGCGATCCACCGATGAATATGTTAGATCCCGACAATGTCACCAAAGTTGGGATCGATATCCCAGCTGGTTCACTAGAAGTTCCAGCCACGGTTGGGGTTCGTCCAGAGCATATCTACCCAGCGACGGCTGACGGTGAGCCGTCGACTGAAGAGCAGATCGGGGTTGAACGGTGGTCGAACCCCGTGTCTTTCAATGTTGAACTCATTGAGCCGGTCGGCCGGGCCTACGAATTGCTATTGTCCCGCGATGCGTTCACCCTCACAGCCCGCTTACGAACGCTCCCAGAAGGCGTACATGAAGGCGAGTCCACCTCATTCGTCCTAGATCGTGATAGACTGATGTGTTTTGACTCGACCGGCAAGGTGATAGATACATGACTGAATTTCGGCTCGAAAACGTCACAAAGCGCTTTGGTTCCGAAACTGCGGTATCGGATCTCTCATTACGTGCCGATGACGAGTTGCTCGTTCTCGTTGGCCCCTCTGGCTGTGGGAAGTCAACGACGCTCCGAATGATCGCTGGCCTCGAGCAACCGACAGAAGGCTCGATATACATTGGCGGTGAGGACGTCACACACCAGTCGCCGAGTGAGCGTTCGATCGCGATGGTATTTCAGAACTATGCGCTCTACCGAACGATGAACGTGCGGGAAAACATCGGCTACGGGCTCAAGCACTCGAGTTCGCTTTCAGCGGACGAACGGACTACAAAAGTGCGTGAAATCGCCGAGATGTTCGATATTGATGGGCTTCTCGACCGTGAGGTATCGGAGCTCTCTGGCGGACAGAAACAGAGGGTCGCCCTCGGTAGAGCACTCGTCCGTGACCCAGATGTGTTCCTTCTCGACGAACCGCTCTCCAGCCTTGATGCGAAGTTACGCTCGCGTATGCGGACTGAACTCCAGCATATCCAGCAGGAACTCGGTGTCACGACTGTATATGTCACACATGATCAAAAAGAAGCGATGACAATGGGTGATGAACTAGCTATCCTAAACGACGGTGAACTCCAGCAGACGGGATCACCTGAAGCGACTTACGCTCGACCAACGAATCGGTTCGTTGCGTCCTTCCTCGGGAGTCCATCGATGAATCTATTGAACGTGAACACCGAGCGCCGTACCGGTGGTGTGACCTGTTTACTCGATGGGCAGGAACTCGTCAGTCTGTCAGACGGCGGTCAGGCGACTGACCGATCGGTCCAACTCGGAATCCGTCCAGAAGATCTTGAGTTACTTGCCGAACCACCGAATAATGCCGTGACTGGAACTGTTCGCCACGTCGAGTATCAAGGTAACGACAACTTCGTTCAGATCGAGTTTGCCAACAGAACGCTGACTTGTATCGTCCCAACCGTAGTACAGCTCTCTCTAGGAGAAACTGTAGGACTTAACTTTCCGTCTGACCACGTTCACCTGTTTGATATGGAGACTGGTGATACCATTCGAACGCCACCTGTCGATCCGGGTGAGTATCGTAATCAGTCGGGCGCGCTATCGGCTGATCATGGCGAGTCCGACCCCCAGAGTGGCGAGTAATGAGTGATGAATTCAGCCTCGACGTGGGGCACCTCACAGACCGGCTTCAAGAGCTCGGGCTCAACGAATATCAGTCTCGAACCTATATCGCAGTAGTCGAACTTGGCGAAGCGCGCCCGCCGAAGATCGTCGAGAAATCAGGTGTGCCACAGGCCCGAATCTACGACGTCATCGATGATCTCAGCGAGATGGGGCTTGTTGAGGTCCACGAGAAGAGTGGAGGGAAAACAGTCGGGGCCCCCCCACCTGACGTCGCACTCGATGCCTACAAAGAACGTCATGTCAGTGAATTCTCAAACATAATTGACTCTGTCTCTAGCCAACTTGAGACAACCCACCAACGCGAACAGGCTACTGGTGGCTCTGTCACTGTATTGAGCCACGACGAGTCGGCAAACCGTCATATCCGCAGCGCGATTGAGACTGCAGAGTGGTGGCTCGCGCTCTCCTTGACGCCTGACCGATACGCAGAATTCGAAGACGACATCCTTGAAGCCCTCAACCGCGGCGTTACGGTTCGACTTGTCGTCACAACCTCTGATTTCGACGCGAATGTCACAGAAGGTGCGTTCCCCGACAACTTACTTGTTCGATCCCGAAAGTTGTCAGACCTGTTTGTTGCCGCTGATCGCTCATATTCTGTATACAGCGGTGACATGCCAACAAGCGACGAACGGTCCTACCACGTCGTCACGAATCAGAACCTAGTTCTTCAGTTCCAACAGTACTACGAGCAGATTTGGACCTCGTCCCGTATTGTTCAAGAACCGCATTCCCTTCCACGCCGATACCTTGACCCATGGCGAGCGATCCTCGATCTCAAAACAGAGTTTGATAACAGTGAGCCTTTGAACGTCCGTATTGTCGGCTATGAAACTGGTTCGAGGATGAGTGGGGCTTGGACGGGGACTGTTGTTGATTATGAACTACAAGGACCAGCCGATACCGATTACAAGGTTTCTATTCCTGTCAAAGCGACGTTGCTTGTCGATATTGATGGGAAAGAGGTCACTGTCGGCGGATGGAAGGCTACTATTGAAGATATAGCAACTGAAGGGCTTGAGGTCTCACCAAGTGGGGGCTGATAATTGGTTGTTCCGTTCTGTTGAATGGGCGTTGAGTCACAATTGAACATGTTCACACAACGATTCTATGTTTCTGATATCGAACGTCAGAATAACTTCACAGAGCTACCGATACTAGGTCAGGGCCCCATTCTAGTTGGCCAACATTCGTAGTCCCACGTTTCGGGCTTACGGCCCCTATCTCGATATGTGGCTCGCAGTCCAAGATACGTGTCCGCTGGGGCAAGTGCGGGAAGGTAGTAGTTGACACCTGACGGAGGAAGAGTATCTGAATATACTGAGGGCGAAAGGAGGGATCGGATGAGGACAGGGTCAAGCAGGCAGTCTACTACACGATGCGTAGACCGAAGAATAGGTCATTTCGACGGTGATGGGTGGCCGAATCGCAGCTGAAGCCTCCTCAATGAAGAAAGCGATGATCGCAGACGGGGCGGCGTCGTTCGTCCGGTTCTACCTAATGTCGGCATCGCACAGGTCATCATGATCACTGCGATCGGCTCGGGCGATGCGAGCGGTGGCGGTGGTGGCAGTGCTGGTGGGAACGTCGATCTCAACCGGCATGCTAGCCAGATACTTCAGGATGGTATCCTGAACAGGCTCGTCGGCGTTGCGTCCGGTGGGATTCTCAAGAAGCTGGAGTAGTAGTCTAGACCCGCATGGATCGGTGGGGGGTCTCAGCAGGCCTACGCGGTTGCCCGTATGACATCAGTTCGATACTGAAACGGTGATGATATCCTGAATTGTGCCCGCACTAATCGAAAGTGCGTCGGTGATCTTCTCTTTTCGCATCTCGCTCTCGATGTTATTCCGTAGTGCTGCGTCGTAGAGTGCGTTCAGGAAGTCCGTGATTCCATCTGGGTCTTGTAGGATGTCATCAAGTAAAATTCCGCTTTCGATGGTCGCGTACTCGCCTTTCGGCGTGGGCGTGAAGATCGAATCCGCCGCTGAAATATCGCCAATCCCAAGTTCACGATCCGCAACAACGAGTGCCGGATATTCATTGACATCAACCCCGTTCAGCGCGAGTTGCCAGATCTCCTCATCAACTCGGTCGCGGTCCACGATCACGACCTCCAACTGCTCGCGATTACGGCCAAGCAGTGTGAGCTGGTTGTCGAGCTCCTTGTACTTGCTATCGGGCCGACTGTACATCCCATCAGTAAAGTAGTAGATGTACGCGTTAGTGTCGCGCTTTGGGAGCTGGTAGAGCGTGTGCGGCGTGGGTTTAAGCTGCTCTGCGACCGTTGGAGGCGTTGCTTGGCGGCCTGACGCCTGCTCAAACTCCGACTTCGCGTCCGGGTCAAACAGCGCCTCGACGTTCAGTTCCGTCGCAGTAGTGTAGGAGGCGTACTTCGTGTAGACGTAATCAAGGAGATCAGGGAGCGGTTCCTGATTGAATCGCTCTTTGATGACCTCGGCAGCCTCGAAGAAGGGACCATACTGATCCACGAGCCCCCGCGCAACCTGCTGGCCCTTCGTTGTCAGCGAGTAGATGAACTTCTCCTGTCCGTACTCGTTGGTGACTGCGGTCCGCTCGATGAGACCGTTGTGACGAAAGACATCGAGATCGTGGTGAAGGGACTTGGAAAAGGGGCCGAACCGGTCCGGCCGAAAGTCATCGTATGCGACCGGCATGTCCCCCTCCTCCTGAGCGAGGAAGACGAGTTTTTGGAAGCGCGTCGCGCCGTCAATAGACGCCCTGTTATCGGTGTATAGGACAATGAGCGGCACGAGTGTGTTGTGATCCATAGGCTCTTCGGCGTTAGTGTGTGATTGTTTACGCTATGCGTAAGTATCTAATCATGGCGGATCAATTTCATTTTGACACCGCCCTCATGTCCGACGGTTTTATATTCAAAAGTGTCGGAAATCTATATCAAGACAAAAGAAGCGCGGAATCGTGCTCCAGATTCGCCAGTACCGAGCCCGATATTGCCGTCCGAACGGCCACAACCGCTGAGAATTGACGAATAACCACCGATGGTATCAGTCGTGTGCCTGTCACTGGGATGTTGATCCACATTCACCGAACTTCGAGACGAGAAGACTAGCGAGGTATTAGAACGCGACGAGGTCACCCTCTACGATGACTACCACGTCGACGGCGACGCGAAACACAAGCTAGCAGATCGAGGCTGACTTGATCGGCGCACACTAGCTGCTGACCGGATCGGCATCGCAGGATCAGTTTTGAGGATTGTGGTAGCTACCAGCCTGTAAGAGACAGCCACAACCCCTGACAAGGAGTGGGCCTCCTATAGTAGACGTTAGAAATAGTTGCTCACTTTTGGGATAGAGATTTGGTCAAGAGCACTGTCGATCGCTGTTGTCAGCTCGTCGAGTGAGTCGAAGAAACGGTTGCTGAGCGCTGCTTGAAGTTGTCTCCAGCATTCCTCAACAGGGTTCAGCTCCGGTGAATACGATGGGAGCGTAACAAACGCGAGGTCGTCACGGGACGCTAGGTCCGTGACGGCCGATGCCTGAAAATACGGCGCGCCATCGAGGACGACAATTAGATCGTCTTCAAATTCTTTACATAGTGCTAAAATGAAATGTTTTGCGTGATCGGCGGTGATGTACTCTGTAAACCGAGAGAAAAAGCGATCGCCGTCCTCGGTGATCGCGCCTAACAAGCACGTCCAGTCCCGTTGACCGGATAATTCGACCGAGGGCCGCGTGCCGCGCGGAAACCACGCGGCACGCGGCTCGACTTGGACAGATTTCTTGGTTTGATCGATACAGACTACTGTGGCGTCCATCTCTTGCCGCTTTTTTTGATCTCGTCGTGAAACGCTTCTTGGTCGTCTTCGTCGGATTCAGCGGCTGTACGGCGTGGTTTTTGATAACTCAATCCCGCTTCTTTCAACAACCGCCGGCAGCTTGGGATTGAGTAGTCGACGCCGTACGTTTCTTCAAGATATTCTTGTGCGAGCGCCGGCGTCCACGCCGGCGCGTCAACGCCGATCTCTTCGGGTGATTCGTGGACTGTTTGTTCAAACTCTTTTTGCTGTTTTTCTGAGATTTTTCGTCTCCGACCAGATCGGTGAGCATCTGTAACAGCTTGTTCAAGCGGTTCGTCGGTATCGAGTCGGTTGAGCCAGTTATAGATCGTTTTCCGCTCTGTGTCGTACCACTCGGCAAGTTCGGTTTGCGTGACGCCGTTCTTGTACGCGATCGCAGCTAACAGCCGTTGCGTCGGCTTGTTTCCATCAACATTGTCAAGCGCCTCTTGGAGTTCTTCGACGGAGATCTCGTTGAGGTGATCCATTACAGGCAACATATATTTCTGAGTAAAAAGTTCTACCGACTACTATAGTCAATTGCCAGTATGGAACGAAAGCGATCTATCACTAACCACTAAGTCAATATAGCTAATATCTCAGATAACACGATGCTTTCTCTCCCTCCCTTGGTAGATAACACCGAGAGGACCGTCGAGGACATCTATAAGAAGATCATCCCACAGATCGAAGAAGCACGTATCGCTACTGGATACTTCTATCTCTCTGGTTTCGATCTATACCGTGAAGATCTCGAACGATTAGCGGACCCGGCAGAACTTGGTCATGCTCCCATTCGTATCTTGATGGGCCGGCAAACGAACCGGAACACAGCAGATGAAATTGGTGAAGGCCAAAATCTCCGTAGTGAACTCAAAGATGAAGTCGAAGAGAGCATCGAGGAATTGAATAACGCGCAGCTCGGTCGGCTTGACCGGCTACGAGATTTCATAGCTGAAGACAAAGTTAGCGTCCGCGTACGAAATCCAGAAAACGGATATTTCCACGCCAAGGGCGCTTCGTTTCGGGCACCACACGATGACGACGACTGGTCGACCAACGATAGCGACACAGACACACGCCCGTGCGCAACCGTTGTCGGTTCCTCGAATTTCACCGCCAGTGGCCATCGGAACAATATCGAGCTGAATCTCACGAGCCAAGATCGCCCCGAAGCGGAGGCGTTCGAAAGCTGGTACGACAACCAGTGGGCAAATGCCGAGGACTTCAGCGAGGAGATCATCCGGATCATCGAGAACAGCACAAAGTATCAGGACTGGCAGGAGCAGCAAGAAGACAAGTCTGATGACGACGAGGCACCCGATAACCTAGGGACGTACATCGAACCGTTCGAGCTGTACAAGCTCCTCGCATACGACGAACTAAGCGGGAACGTCAACATCCGCGACAGTCCGCTGTACTACTTCCAGACACTCGGGTACGAAAGCGCGAAAGAGAAGCTGTCTCAGTTCAACGGCTGTATTATCTCCGACTCGGTCGGTCTCGGGAAGTCCTTCATCGGCGGCGAGCTCCTCCACGACTACCGCCAGCGTGGGGACCGTTGTTTACTGATCGTACCCGCAAACCTCACCAAGCAGTGGGAAGATCTCCTCCAAGACGACACGGACGAAGACGGTAATCCGTACTTCGGTCTCGAAGTCAATGGAACGCACCTCGACGTAATGAGCATCAGTAAGTTCCAGAATCTCGCGTACGACGAGGTACAGGACCTCAAAGAGGCGTTTGACGTTGTACTCGTCGACGAAGCCCACCGGTTCCGGAATCGCGGGAAGTGGCGACCGACTCCGGATCACGACGACGACTACAAGGGAACACGTCGACACGCCAACCTCCGTCAGCTCCGTGGCAAGACGATGATAATGCTGACCGCCACGCCAATTAACAACTCTGCGACCGACTTAGAGAACCTGATCAGTCTGTTCACTAGCCCTGAAGAACTTCGAAACAAGGCGTCGTTAGACTTCGGTGCCTTCGAGGAATACATCGAACTCTCTAAGACGCGGAAGAAGATCGCAGCCGGGAAAGAGGAAGCTAGTGACAAAAAGCTACAGAGTATCACCGAGCAACTCCAGCGCCATTCAGAGGAGATCTCGAAGATCCTGAACGAGGTGATGGTACTTCGGACGCGGAAGCACGTCAAAGACCAGATCCAAGAGGGAGAGGACTTCGAGATGAGCTTCAAGCCGCCGACGCTCAACAAGGAGCAGTATTCGCTTCCGGCGGCGTATCAGCCGGTGTATCGGATGCTACCGGACGTAATGGACGCACTCCACCTCCCGCACATCACGGTGAAGAATCCGAAAGCAGGCGGGACGCTGAAAGCGTTGTACAAGCTGAACCTGCTCAAGCGGCTGGAGTCGTCGACCTACGCGTTCGTTCAGTCGATTCAGACGCTCCACCAGAGCGAGCGGCGACTTCTCGGGCTCCTCGATGGACTTCCCGAGGAGAAGAAGATCGACCTGTTGCGCGCTGCGCAGGACGAAGAGCAGGCTGAGACGCTCGACGACTTCGTGGAAGGAGGTGACGCTGCCGAGGATCTCGAACAAACGCTCGAAGAATTCGGGTTTGACACCACCGCGGTTCGTGCGGACGAAGACACGGAGACCGACGCCCCGGACGAATTAGCGGACGCGACAATCGGTGAGGTGAAGACGTACATCCGAGAGGACCTGACGCTGATCGCGTACTTCCTCTCGCAGTTCATCGGTGATATCGCACAGGACTCCGGTGACGTGAGCAATCAGGCCGTGTCGACGCGGCAGTGGCTTCACGAACACAACGCCGGTGTGCTTCCAGACGTTCCAGAGGAGGATCTGAACCCGATCCTCTACCCGCGGAGCGACCTGAGTGACGTCGACGGAGAGACTCGCGAGTTCTACGAGGCGGTGTTCTCGCTCCGGGAGTTCCGCGATCCGAAGGTCGAGCGGCTCACGGACGTTCTCAACGGCTACGACGACGAGAAGGTCCTCGTCTTCACACAGTACCGTGCCACCGCGGACTACGTCCACAGGGCGCTACTCAACGACCCCGACTCGCCACTCACGGAGGCGAACAGCGCGGTCGTCAAAGGCGGCGACGACAACAAGCAAGACGTTATTCAGCGGTTTGCTCCGGAGGCATCGGGGCACCAGCAGACGCTCGCCGAGTCCGGCGAAGACGAACTCCAGTACGTCATCGCGACCGACACCCTCTCAGAGGGGGTTAATCTACAGGACGTGTCGGTCCAGATCTCCTTCGATCTGCCATGGAACCCGATGCGGATCGTTCAACGCGTGGGGCGTATCGACCGGATCGGGAGTACCGACGAGAAGTACGTCCACAACTTCTACCCCGACGGCGACATCGAGGCGGCGATTAAGCTGCTGAAACGGCTCCAAGCGAAAATCAACGACATCGCGCTCATCGTCGGCAAGGAGAACAACATCCTCGACCCGAACGAGGACCAGATTCTCGAACAGACCGGCGTGGAGACGGAGAAAACGATCGGCGAGCTCCAAGTCGACGAGATCGAGGACTCGCTCCAGAAGTCGCGGGAGGTTGAGGACGTAAACGAGCTCGACGACACAAGCAAGAACCCGCTCCTCCGCAACGCGGGGAGCAACGAACACGCCGCCTACGAGCGGTTCCTGCTCAAGAAGGAACTGAGCGATGAGTTCGGGCTCTCCGAAGACGACTTCGAGTACGCCGCGGATTACTTTGAGGAGTCGCCGGAAGGGCGAGAGCGCCTATACACAAATGTCACCGATCACGACTCAGGGCCACGTCCGGGCGTATTCGGGCTCGCACATCTTTGGTTCGATGATGACGACCACGAGTCACCCTTGGGTCGCGTTCGGCGAGCCTTCTACTACAAGCCGTTCGCAGACGAGGTGAAAGAGCGCCCCGTCGGCACGCTCAAAATCGACCCCGAGGTGAGCGGCGAGCCGATCACGGGCGACGCCGAGAACGTCCTGTCTAACCGAGAGGCGATTCAAGAGGTACTTGATGATCGTCTTGAATCCATCCGGGAGGGACAAGTTGAGGGCGCATTCAATCAGGGAGAATCATTCTCAAAAGAACAAGAAACGATTCTAGATTTTATTTCTCAATATGTCCAACCAAATCACGGGGGAGAACCTGTGAATGGGGATAAGTACGAGACAATTGGTGACTGGGCAGCAACACTGGGGGATCGGCTTCAGAAGGTGAAGTTAGACAACACAGACGAGGATCGTATTCTGCGAGAAACGTTTAGGGACAACGATGAGTATGGCATATACCCGGATTGGCCCGTTCAAGAGTTTCTCAGTGAGTTAGAATCCTTCCTCGATGAAAACATCGAGGTGTCCCCTGAGTACCAAGATACGCTCATTGGGGAGAGTGCTGTGAGGGCACGACTCATCTGTTGGGGCGTGGTCGGCGGATAGCGATTACTTAATCAGGATTTCCTCTAATCGTTGACGGGTTCAAGTCCATAGATCTCCTGTACCACTTCATCCAATTGTTCAATCAGATTTTCCATTTTTGCGGAGTTCGGCTTCTCCAGTTGTTCGTTGCGCTCCTTTTGTAGTTCAATTGCATCCTCCACGATACTGACGACTCGCTGCTCTTGATTTTCGGTCGGGACAACGATCGGGAGAAGGCGGGTGCCGACGGTTGTCTGGCCGACACGGTTGAGGAGACTGTCCATTAGTTCATCGATGAAGGACGAGTTGAGAATCCCCATTACATACTCAAGCGACATTATTTCTTCAGAACTGAATTCGAAATCAGAACCGGTATCCGGCGTAAGGGGTTGGTATGCGAGAACCGTATTGAGGACAACACCGGGATCGAATATTCTCCACGTAGCGTTACGAACGCCTCCACCCTGTTTGGTTGCGAGAATCCGTTTGAAGTATGCCTCGGAGTTCGTCAGACTCGTCTTCTCACGCAATTTGGTAATCTTCTGTTCACTCCAGTCGAAGTACTCATCAGTCGGGGCATAGAACTTGTCATATGTTTTAATAGACCTGTGTGCGGGTACCCAATGGGGAGTGCCATTAATACCATCACGTTTCTCTTCATCTGTCAGTGAACCAACGGCGGCAATCTCATTCGGAGAGACAATTGTGGTGATTTGTGAGTCGGAGCGATTGTAGTACCCCTGTTCGTTGATTTTTGCCTCCTTCCTTGTCCCCTCTTTGACGCCTACATACTCGGTGATATCGTCCGTCTTTACGCCACGACCACCTTCTGCGTAGAGGCCGAAGAGACAGATGTCTCCTGTTTTGAGCTCCTGGAGGTAGTCACGGCAGACCTCCGTTCGGTTAGCCCGGAGGCTCCGGACATTACCGATCTCTTTCTCCCAGTTGGTGTACATCTCCATGACTGGTGTGAAGAACCGTTGGTACCAGCTGATGTTCCGCGCAGATGGCTCATAAAAGACATTTCTGAAGGATTCCTCATAGAGTCGTTTATTGAACTCATAACTCCGGTGAGGCCCAGTCTGCGTTGTTGAGAGTGAGTACTCGCCCCACTCTGTGGCCGGTTCGAAGCCACCGACCTCCAGAAGTTGGGTGTACGACGCGATTGGCGCATCCCGACTGGCGTTATATCGTGTAGTCGTTGGGGATTTTCCCTTTTTCACCGTATAGATAGCCGTCTCGATAGAGACATCAAATGCATCGGGGTTGACCGTTGTCACCTCCAGTAGATCCGGAAGAACCGTTTGGCGAACATCAGCCTTGTTCCGGTTCATTAGGAATGTGTCATTGATAATGAATGAGTAGTATCCACCTTCCTTGACTAGTTCCGAACCCCGATGGGCAAAGAACTGGAACATATCTGTTTTCGCCGAGTACTCATGCCCGTAGCGCTTGGTAGCGCGTTCACGGAGATGTTTTTTGTAGCCGGTACGGTCTTGTCCCTCGTATGGGGGATTGCCGATCACGACGTCGAACCCACCACCCTCATACACATCAGCAAACTGTAGCGGCCAATGAATCGGCGACCAGCTGCGCAGCTCATCTATGGTCACATCATCGTCGGCTACCTGCTGGAATTCTTTCAGCAGTAATTCATCGAACTGAGGCCGGTATTCCTCAATTAGCCTCTTCGCCTCGTTACGACTATCTCTGGCTTCGGTGACTGTTTCAGCATTTTTATGATTCTGAATGGATTTTCGGATTTTGTCAAATTTGGTTTTCTTTTCCCATCCATTAAGATCGGTTTCTCCGCTTTCACCGACGTCAAGTTCTGTATCTACGTAGCCAATTAGTGAGTTCCCTTGCTGAATGTTGAAGTCGATGTTGGGCAAGGGATCTACCTCCCCAGGCTCATCCTGTAGATCGGCTACCATGGACAGCCAGAGTCTCAACTTACAGATTTCTACCGCCCCTTGGTCAATATCTACCCCATACAGATTATTCAGGATTATAGAGCGCTTAGCGTATAGTGACTCATTCGCTTTTCGGGAATCAATCTGCTCTAGTTCATCACGGGTGCGAGCGCTTGCTTCCCAGCCTTGATCCTCATCTTCGAGAAGTTGGAAATATTCGATACATTGGAGGTAAATATCTAGTAGTACTTCTTGGGCCGCAAGGAGGAATGCTCCGCTCCCGACGCCCGGATCCAAGATCCGCATGTTTTTGAGAATATCGTGGTAGAGTGTTTCCACATGGGATGTTTCGACGTTTGAAATCGGAACCTGTTGAGTTGTCGCACCTCCATCTGTGGCCGCAGGTGCGGAATTACTCGGTCCAGTCTCGGTGAATCCAAAGACTGCGTCAAGATCATCATACTCTGTCCCCAGTTCTTCGTTCAGCCGGTCGAGGAGGTAGGGGTGAACTGTCCGCCGGGACATGTATCCTGTAATTTCTTCAGGCGTGTAGTACGCGCCCATCTCTTTCTGATTGACCGTCTTCTCGAAGATGTGGCCTAGAATCGCGGGCGAGAGGTTCTTCGGATCGACGATGTCGAGCCGCTCGTCGACGTTCCAGTTCCACCCCGACAGGAACTCCAGGATGTCGTCGAAGAGTTCGTTCGTCTCTTCGGCGGACGCGCCGAGCTTCGCGTCCGGGAACTCCTCCTCAACTGGGTTCTTCGCGAACAGCCCGCCGTTCAGGTACGGGAGGCTCCCGAAGTCGGGATTCTGCTTGTCCTCTGCGAGGTAATCGAAGAACAGCGGTCGGTAGAAGTTCTCGTACTGGTCCTCACCGTCGTCGACGACGTCGACGGGCTGCTCGTGGAGGTAGTTCGGATTCCGGTCCAGCAGGCGCTTCTCCTGAATGAAGTACAGGAAGATCATTCGGTCGAGGATGACCTGAACGTACCGCTGCTTCGCGTCGCCGCGATCGTCGGGGATCCCGGACACCTCCTGAACGAGGTTCATCCGAAGTTCCTCGAACTCCTCGTAGAACTCCTTGACGACCTGTTGGGTGTCGTACAGGGTGTCGTAGATCGCAGTAGAAGAGCCGTACTCGATAGAATTGAGCTTCTTCAGAACGGTATTCTTCTCGCCGCTGTCGCTCGTGAACTGCGCCTTGGTAAACGAGATCTTCTGGTGTTTGATGCGCCCGTGCTGTTGGCCGTCCCAGCTGCGCATCCGCGTGAGGAAGGTGAACTCCTCGAAGTCGTTCGTGGCGACGAGGTTTGTGTGTCGAGAGCGGTTGTCCGGCTTGAAATCCGTGGCCGTCTCACCAGGCCCTGCGTTGACCAGCACGACAAACTCGTCATCGTCGAGCTGAAGCACAAGCTCATTGTCCTCTCCGAGGTTCGGACGCGTTTTCAGTCCGCGTTTCTCGAAGGAGTTGGAGATATCCTGGAGGGAATCCCAGCCTGCGATATCTTTCGCAGTAATCTGCTGGACTGACATGGCTATTGAAAATTCACTAACTCATATCAATGTAAGGGAAACGCAGGAAGAACTCGGGGGTTTCACGCACCTCCGCGAAACGGCGACGAAGACGAATTTGCTCGTTGACCGGCTGAAAACGATCAAGCTGCCCGGTATCGATGACGTTGCTGACGACTTGGAGAACTACCTCGAAGCGATTGGGTGCGTCGAGGAACTTGACAAGAAGATCACGAAGATAGACGACCTAATCGATGAAAACGTGTACGTGTTGTACGGACTCACAAATTGAGAATCAAAATAACACAAAAAGAACTATCGAGTAAGTAGCTTTAGTGGTCGTGATTATTGCGCTAATTGCGCTCACTCGGTCCCACGACACACCCGCAACGGACGTTTTTCACTTCCGTTCAATCGATATTGCGAACCAACACCTTATGTAGAAATCGATGAATAGGGGGCTAAAAATGTTACATAAGATAACGTGTGCCGCTGATCAGTGAATCTGGAGTCTGTCGTCATGATTGACATCGACCGTGGTCTGTCTATCGATCTCGTCACGTCGCCAACTATAGAGCGGAACGGCTCATTCAGTACCGAAATCAGCCTAAGAAGCCTGTTCACCCTCTGAGGCTTTCGGGGACAAAATTATAACGATCGAATATGTAGGTTTCGATAGGTGGTATGTATGACCACACCAAGCTATGCGGGCGCAGAGTCGCACCACCACCCAGATCGCGGCATTGAGACGGGTGACACCGCAGTCTGGCCACTCCTTGAGTGCCTCGGTGGGAGCGTAGGGGCCGGCATTATTTTTCTCCTCTCACTCCCTGTGTTAGCCGATGTCATGAGTCCGCTTGGAGCCCTGTCTCCAACCGGGCTCCTCGTCGTGTTTCTGTTCGCATGGCTGTTCTTGTGGCTGCTCATCGCTGTGACTCGCGAGCGAGTCACCGACTGAGTGGTCACAGAACAGTGTCCACACTACCCTCAGTCGAACACGTTCGCAAAGTCCTGAAGAATCTCTTGTGACGATTTTCCATCAGCACGAGAGGGGATCGGATCTTCCCAGCATTCAATCTCGAGTGAGTAGGCAGTCGAGACCGAATCCGGCTCCGTTGTCACATTAAAAATCGCCGTCTGATAGATCGCAAGGATGCGGCGATCATGGACACTAACGTGATCGATGCCAACTCGATTCAGGACTGCTGGGATATCGGTGGGACCAGAGAGATACCGAGACGGTTGGAGAATCCGGGTCACCCATACCATCGATTCTCACATCAGACTGATAAACCATCTGTGCTGGAGAGCCTCGAGGTACTCGCGTTGACCGTTAGACAAACGCCTGCGTCCGCTCTGCTGTGTGCTTGCTGACGACCTCGGTGACACCCTCGCGATCAAGCATCGCTTTGTGGAGCGCTTCCTCGATTGTTCTCAGCTCGCTTATCTCGTCGGCGTCATCGATTCCTTCCTCCCATGCTTCGCGTTCACCGGGTCGGAGGACTCCACGGTCGTCGAGCGCGGCGACCAGCTCGTACAGATCCTCGGAATACGCAGACAACTGCGCCATATCCCATTTTCCATTCTGTATATGGGTTAGGTCTTTCTTTCAGACTCGAATCTGTTCACTGTGATATCAAGTAGAGTTCAGCAGACGATTGGTGAACACTCCGTGAGTAAACTGGTCCCCTAACTGGGTTGATACTCTTGATCGGTAGCTCGAGAATACCCATGTCAGGACCGACGTCGACCGTGGCGTGTCTCGCCCCCTCGTCACATCGCCGGACCGACTCACCGGTCGGCACTCGAGCGCGTGTGATACGAGTGTCCCGACTTGAATTCGGTCAACTCTTCGATCCGCGATTCGAGCTCTTCAACTTCGTCGCGAAGCTGGTCGGCGTCGTCAGCATCGCTCGCCGCAAGTTGGTCTTTCAGCCCTTGGAGCCGTGTCTCCTTGCGATCTTCGTCCACCTCGGCTTTCCGAACGTACTCGGTTTCTTCAGTCTCGTAGACATCGCTTTCGGCGACATCGGCCACCTCGAGCGCATCATCAACTTTCCCGCGATCAACACTCACCACCCGGTCACGGTCGATCCCGGCTGCTTCGAGCGTGTCCAGCACCTCGTCATCGTCTTTGAGCGAGCGGTTCGTCCGAGCAGTCCGCTGGACCGAGCCGTACGAGCCCGAGACGGGTCGATCGTGATGAAGCCGGTCTAACAGCGTGTCGGCGATCTCCTTCCGGAGGTCGTTGGCGTTCCGTTGAACGTCCGAGAGCAACGTGTACAGGTCGATGAGCGTCCCTGTCTCGACCCCTTCTAGCGCCTCCACCTCGTGGCGTTCCAGTGCGTCGACAAGCAACAGCGCATCCGCGTAGACATCGAGATCGGGTTCTGTCCGTTCGTCAGGATCTGGGTCAGGAGATACACCCTCGTCGAGTAACAGCGAGGTGGTTGGCTCTTCGGTCTCGATAATCATACCTCGGTCGTCGTTCACCTCGAATCGTGGATGGAGACTCAATACCGTCGGGTATGGATCCGCATCGGGTGGGAGCCGATCGAGGTCGAATCCGTTGTTAGAGTCAGAAATCCGCCGATATAGCGTCTCGAACTGGTCTTTTTGAAGAGGCCGCGACTCACCACTGTCTCTGAACCTGATGATGACACGGTGTTCCTGGACACCAGTAATCTGAAACCGCTTGTTCGAGAGTGGTGTTCGGAACGTGGCTCCTTCCGGAAGATCATCTAACTGCTCAAGGAGGTTATGCCAGCTGACCCGAAACGACATATTCGTACAGAGATAGTCGGATGCTAAATGCTTGAGGCTGCTTACAGAGTTCACAGCTGTATCCGAGTGCGTGGATGCTGATCGGATGAATTCGTAGGAGGGCTCCGAGGTGGAACCAACCCTAATTGTCAGTTACTCGCTTTAGAGGTGTATAAACCGCCTGAATACGGACACCGGGACAAAATAACAGTAATTGTATGTATGTCTGACGCTCGCCGTGAGTATTAAGACGGAGGCCGGCGCAACATCGCAGTATGCACGGCTAGGCGATGTTTAGAAAGGGGGGAAGTTCCCCTGTTGGCAGCAGGGGCCGCTTGGGAAGGGACAGGATGGCACCTGTCCGAGGAAGCTTTCCTATTCCTCATTTCTTCCGAAGTGGTCTTAATGGTTGCGGTGGTGAGAGTCATCTCTGGCTTTCGCCGATAATCCGCTCTGCTGTCTCTGAGACGGCCGATTATTCGATTTCGGCCGTAGCGTCGAGCACGTGCGCGGAGAGCGCACTATGCAGGACCACCCGGCTCATGGAGGTGTGCCAGCGGCGTGAGTCGCTTCGCTGTCGTTGGCTGTTCCAACTGTAGCCAACACTGGGTCATCGAGGATGCCGTCAGTAGTGGAGCTGCTAGCACTCATGAGTGCCCCCGGTGTGGGAGTCAGTATTCAGATGGCCAGTTGCGACGTCGAGCGAGAGCGGACACGTGGGAGAACGCTGTTGAGCAACGGTCGGCGCTTCTCGCGAACACTCGCAATGCGAGCGCTGAGTTCGACGAGGTTGACCGCTACGCCGATCTTGAAGACGAGTGGGACCGCGACCTCGTCGGCCAACCGCTCGGCGTACAAGTGCTTACAGGAGCCTTCTCAGACGATCAGCACCTCGACACAGCAGAGCGAGAGACATCCGACAAATCCGATCAGATCTCTCGTCAGCTTGGAGATCTCCGTTGTGATGAGGACGCAGGTCTCTGGATGGTTCAGCAGTACCCGGCTGTGTCGTCTGGGACAGTCCACCTCGATAAGGAGAGTCGGCCGGGTGAACTCTGGCAGCGTCTTGTTGGGGTCCTCGAAGCCGATATTGCGCTCGCCGTGCGCGAACTCGTCGGTGGCGTCGCTGATGGGGTCGCCTGGCAGAGGCTTGAATCGATTATCGACGATCGGCTCGGGACAGTCGACCGAGAGGCCCTTCCAGACGCGGAGAGCCTGAACGGGTCGATCGTTGCGTCGACGCTGTTGAGCTTGTGTAAGGACGTTGAGTCCGAGCAGCACCAGCAGGCGCTCGAACTGCTCGAGAGCTTTGGGAGCGCAGAGTTCGGCCCGCTTGGCATCGGGTTCCCTGGTGAGTTTGCGGATGTTCGCCGGGTTGTGAAGCCGTTGCTCGCAGCCGCGGACCATACGCCGACACTCACCGTGCGGATCGATGAGTCATTCCGAGAGATCGACCATGCTGACCAACGCCGGCAGATGGTCCAGCTGCTCAGTTGGCTTGGCCACGGTGTGGACGTCCGGGTCGTGTTTGAGTCGTCCATCTGGATGCGGCGCTTTGCTTGGAGTTATGATCCGGAAATCGACGTCGACGAGTTGGATGGGAACGTCCCGGACGTGGCAGCGTTCGATGTGAGTTCACAATGCGATACAGGCCAGCGCGCTCACGGAACTGTCGACGACCATGTCGCAGCCGCGTGTGAGGCGCTTGAGGCGGACGGCGAGGTTGTCGCAACCCTCGCCCGTATTGGTGCGGAAGCCGGCCAGACAGCTAGCTACGAGGCGCTCTATGAGGCTGCTCCGTACGACGACCCCAACCAGTCCCGGAACAACGTCGCGTACCACCTGCGCCAGCTTCGCAAACACGAACTCGTGACGGATCGTATCGCGACCAGCGACGGGAGCAAAGTCGCAATTCGACCGGCTGGTGTGCGTTTCCTCGAAGAAATCGGCCGATCTGGAACGCGACAGCAAGCCCTTCAGAATTTTGTGAGTCGGACCGGAAAATCCGCCGACAATTTGGAGTCTAGACCCGCGCACACACGTGAGGGGGGGACCGGGTGGAGCCGCGACCGCCTCCCAGCACTCCACACCATCCAGCCGCTTCCCCACTCTACGTACCAGGCCGCCGTCGCGGCGACCCCCGAGAATGGCGTCGCAACTGTCGATGCGGCGGTCTCCGAGTGGGACGATCGAGCGGCTCCCCGCCGCTACATGGACTGGGACGAGAATCGCCTCGCTGTGGCCGCCGAGGTCGACAATCCGATGCAGTGGGCGGTCTGTACTGCTCGCTCGTTGGGTGATACATTTGTCTGGGACAATCTGCTAACTGACGACCGGCTCGACGAGAATGGCGACTTCCGCCGGCTCCTCCAAGAGGCACCTGGCGTTCTCCAAAATAGTGCGTGCCTCGGGTGGATTGCTGAGGAAGACGAGCTGGTTGATGATATCGATGAGTTCGGGGACCGAATACAAGCCGTTCTCGAGGAAATCTGCGAAATGACGCGGGACATGACTCACGGCGAGTACCGCGAGTATAACTCTCGGACAGCCTTTCGGACGAAGATTCTCACCGAGTCTCTCGGCGTGATCGGCGTGATGACCCGATTACTGGACTTCGCCGGCGTCGACATTCTTCGGATCGGCCGCATACCCCGGTTCAAGAGCGATTTCGATGACGAGAAGCTCTCGAGTATCGCGAAGTTCGTCGGGATCAACTCGGCGATCGGGTCGAAGTACGGGATGGCATCGGTGTTCCGGCAACTGTTCGAAGACCGTCACGAGGTGCTTCGGTGGTCGATGGACGTCGATGTCGACGCCGCAGAGCCGTTCGGTGAACTCATCGGCTCGTGGTGTCTGTTTGCTGATTACGGCGAGCGCCAGGAAGTGTTTGCTGAGAAGCTTCGATCCAATGTCTCGCCGAAGGATATCCGGGACGACGCCCCCGAGATCGGCGTCCGCGTCCCTGTCCAGACGTCGGCGAGCCGAGCCCAGTACCGGGATCTGCTTGAGGAAGCACTCGAAGAGAAGAATCTCCTTGCGACTCCAGAGGCAGTATCGGTACTCCACGGGTTGTGTCGGTCGCCGCTCGCTATCGCGAACGGCGTCGCCCGAGGCTTGGAGCCGGAAGCCGAGACGCGACATATCCGGTCTGTAGAGCTCCGGCGTATCATCGGAGCCCTGTCACCAGAGCAGGTTCTCCGGGATGCGTCGTCAACGCCGCGAAAGGCGCTCGTGGCACTCGCTAATGCCGATGAATTCCTGACGCAGTCAGCACTCGCGGAGAGAGCCGGCGTGTCGGCTCGCTCGCTTCGTGACCACCTTCCTGACCTCGTCGATGCTGGGATCGTCGCGACGGCAAATGCTGGCTATCGACTCCAGCTGTCGTTTGAAGAGACGGACCGCGGCGACGGAAAACTGCCTGAACGGTACCGGGATATCTACCCACAATGGGTGAGCGATCCGACTGTTAGCAATGACGTCCACGCTGCGGCTGGAGCGTTACGGACAGCTCGGGATCATCATGGACCGGATGGACCCGTCTCACCAGAGGAAGTCGGCTTCGCTGGCGACGTCTTGCTGGAACTTACAGAGCCATGGCCGTTACTGGATGAGGTGCTGCCAGCGCTGTGGGCAGTGACTGCGAGAGCGTGCTATCGAGAGGACGTCACTGTCGCTGGTGGGGCTCTGGTTGAACGCGAGACTGAGATAATGGGGAGACGCCCGCGTCAGCTGAGCCTTCAAGAAGCGACTGGGGAGGTTGTCGGATGAGTTCTGGAGGAATTTAGGTGTCTGTCACCGAGATTCGTGGAGGCTTGGTAGGTCGTTCTCGCGGTCATATACTTCACGAGATTGTTGGGCCACTCACGCTGTTCCTCCCGAATTGCTCGCCAGTGTCCGACTCGTTTATTTCGTCACATTCTCGGTGAGCTAGCCGGCAGACTGAGCCTGCTTCTTTGACGCTCTTCAGTATGTCTCTTCACCATTTTGCTCAAACGCCGAAGATAGGCGTCTTACCTGCTTCGGAGGAAGGTATTCACTAATTGACTTACCGATGTTACTACGGGGGTTATTTTGATACATATCGGTGATAGTAGCAGAGTGTATGGCAGTATCAACGACTCAGTTGATTCTTACAGGAGTAATTGTTTTTGCCTCATTTGCTGGTGGTTTAGTGTCGGTGCTAATCGGTCAATTTCTTTCGTTCTACAGGGACCAGAGAAGCGATATTGAAGAGTTAGCCCAGTTGATTGAGTCAGTCTATTATATTGATGAAATAGCGACGCCTTATACAGATAGTCCAGAAGATGTCGATCAAATAATTTCTGAGATGAAGCGTCATTACCTGTCTAATAGATGGTGGATGGATGATGAATTAGAATCGGACATGGGTGAATTGATACACGATCTTGTGATGTTCAGGGATAACCTCCAACGCTTGAAAAAATATGAAAACATGGACCCTGAAGATATAACCGAAGAAAGTGGTGGGAACGAAGCTAAGCTAATTAAGCATTATGTGCGACATTATGATTCTGTGAATGAACAGACAAAAGAACGGATTGAGAGTATTTCTAATCAAGTGATCTCCCAGTATCAAAGGATACCAATACGCCGATTTGTGCCTCGTTTCTTTGGAGAGTTATCTGTTGATTCTGATTTGAGCTACGGATCGACTGATTAGTTACGTGTATTGAGCGATAGGTGAATGACCTGTATTGATCGATCTGATCTGCTAGTCTTTCGAGGAGCTTCTGTTCGGGACCTGCGCGTTCTCTTCAGCACATACCAGATTACCATCTCAGAGTAGCGTGAAACGCGAGATTTAGGTACGTCGGCTAGCTTAGACTCGTGATACTTGATGATCGAGATTTCTGATTCGCTTCGCTCTGTATTCAGTGCTCAAATCGAAGAACGTGACGGGTCATATGTCGTCGATATCCCCGCGAGTGAAATCGAACACGACGCACTCGCTGCCGACGAAACGTACCGCATCGCAATCTTGGCGTCAGAATCTTCGACAGGCCAGAAGGCCCAGCAAGAGCAACCCCAAGCGGCTGCGCAAGAACCAACCCCGACGTCGGACGGTCCGCCTGTCGATGAGGGTGAGGTCCGCGACGTGACGATCGAGACGACCGGTGATCAAGGCGACGGCATCGCGAAGGTTGAACGCGGCTACGTCGTGATCGTCCCCGGCGGACAACCAGGCGATGTGCTGACAGTCGAGATCGAGCAAGTCCAAGAGAACGTCGCGTTTGCCAGTATTGTCGAACGCGACTCACGCGCGCTGTAACGCCGTTTATCGCCGACCACCTGTAGGCCGGCTTGGTCGAAATTTTGGTAGTCTCGACTCACCGCTACTCACTTCCTGGTTTCCCGACGTACTCTGATTTCATCGTCCCATTCTCACGATAGTAGCGATAGAGATACGGGCCATGCATATCTGCGGGATCCCCGCTGGCGCATTTACAGCTCGCGTCGCCACAGGTGACTTTCTCTTTGATGACGGTTCCGCTTTCTGCGCTATCGGACTCGTCGACGGGCTCAGCAGTCTCGGGAAGCTCGTTGGTGTCAACCGATTGGTCGCGATACTTGATGAGCGCCCCGACGTAGTTCCGTATCTCATGGAGTGTTTCCGTATCCTGTTTGGGGAGTCCCTCTGCGAGATACTTCGGGAGCGAGGCGGGTGGTGACGGCTGCTTCATACCTTATGTAACAATTGGAGTCACTTTAACGCTCGTTTGATACATAAGGTATTGAGATCGCTCCACCAACTGTGAGCGCTTCAGTGATTATTTGAGATCGTAGGCCGCAATCTCGTAAGAGCCACACTGTGGACATTCATCGACGTCCTTCTCGACGCTGTATCCACAGTAGCGACACTCGTGGTGCGTTGTCGATGGCGGCTCAAGCCTGACGATCTGCTTGATGAATTGTTTACTGAGCATTAGTAGGGTCGACGATTTCGCCACAGCCGGGACATTCGGCCCACACGCCTGGGTCACCGCTAGCTGTTTCATAGTGGATGATCGCGTGTCGATCCGTGACTGTCTTGCCGCAGAACGAGCAGGTGCCACGGACTGTCTCTGGGTTGTCTGGAGTCATCCTCACGATCTCGGGAGCTATGTTTAGGGGAGAGGGAGCGTGTGACACTGTTTTAGACCTGACTCGGTTGTTAAAACCGACTCAGCTGTGCTCCCTCTCCTCAAAGTTAGAGACTCTGTAACTTATACTTCGGGCGAGCGGGGCGAAAGTACTGTTCCGGGACAGCAGTGTGACCGCTGATCGTGGGTAGCTATCACGCAGTCACGATAACTATTGATGATAGTGGACGTCCAGCTGTCCTCAGGATCGTCACGTTGTTCCGCAGCTCGTGGCACGCTCTCTCCAATCTGACCCCCTTCACCGACGCGGTGGCTGTAGATTCTTCATTTTGAAATCCGACTGAGCGACAAACTGTCCGGCTAGTTCAGCTAACTTCCGGGTTCGCTGGATGTCGGCCAGATTGTGCTTACAGAGCGGAAGCCAGTCACCAGTCTGGAACGCGTCAACGGCTTCAGCGCTATCGTCAAACGGGTCGCACGTCTCCTCACCAACAAGGATATCATACACGCCAACGAGGTCGGTGTGATCCTGTGTATTGAATCGGTCAACCACCTGTATCATATCGGCGTACGCGATATCGCCAAAGGGCCACCGTAGTCCATGTTGGAGAAATCGCGTCCGACAGAAGGGAAGATCGAACCCACCGTTCCACGTCTCTCCGTTGAACGCGGTCACGTAGTGGGTGTCGCCATCGAGTTGGTTCGTGACAAACGACGCAACCAGCTCAAGGAGTTCCCCTTCGTTAGCAACGACGTCAAGCTGGACAGTCCCGGTCGACTCCTCATCAAGCGCCGTCACCAGTGTGTTGCGATCTACCTCGCTATGGCCGCCAGTATTGAGAATAAGCGATTCACCGAGACCGTGGGCGAATCCAGCAACGGTGATGACCGCGTCCGCATCGAATCCAGACGTCTCGATGTCAAACGCAACTGGAGTGAGTCGTGAGTCACTCATCCGTGAGGTCGATAAGGTCCTCAGATTTGAATCGATCTGCCGAAACGCCCAATCGCTTCAGTAGGAGGTGCCACGAGATCTGACGGGTCTTCTGTTCACCCATCGTCACGTGATCTTCAAGAGACCAGTTATCAAGCACACCGTCAACTACCTCAGCAGGCACGAGTAATTTCCCTACCTCCTCTTCGATCCCGTATATGACTGAATACACGACAAAAAAGTATACGCCTCGTATTGAATCGTACTCTGAGGCTTCAGCTAGTAATTCGTCGTGATGGTGCTTCCAGATTCGGAACTGCCCGTACCGGCCCGACTCGTTGGTATTATTCTGATAGCGAGCCACACAGGATTTGACTTCAATCTCGTAGCCAATCTCACCAGGGACATAACTGTCAATATGTGAATCAACTGTCCCGCGGAAAGCGGTGCCAGACTCGTCAAATATGGCATTAACGAGACGTTCAGCATTATAACCTCGTCCAGACGCAGTCGACCGCCCGTATCCCTCACAGGTATTCGCATTTACCCCGTTTCGAATATCTTCTAATTTCATCTCAGGATTGATCACATCGGGGTTTGGAGAGCGGTTCTCTGTCATTGCCCACACCTCGCTATTGAGCTGGAGTTACCTCCGATAAGGGGTTGTTCACCAGGTAGTTCAACAGCTGCTGAACTCATTTTCTGAATGAATCCATTCCAGGCTACTCCTCGGATCAGAGGCTTACTGTGTGATGCCATGGCTCACGAGCAGATATACGTAGAATAGGTATAAAAATCTCATCAATAAATGAGGTTAACTCCATCAAATAGTTATCACATCTGATATATCGGTCGAAAAAGTAGTGCGGAACAGAGGAGAACCTGAGTGAGAGAGCCAGCCCCGTGGATGCAAATGCCAATTGACGACCGCATTCTTGAGGCACTAGCAACATCTGGGCTGGTCCTGTCCCCCTCCGTTATTGCGTTCAACATCGACAAGGCACGAAGCGAAGTAAACCGTCGACTCTCAGTACTTGTCGGTCATGGCCTCGTCGAGCGCGTCAAGCGAGGCTACTACAAGATCACCGAGATGGGTGACCAGTACCTTGCCGGCGATCTTGATCCTGACGAGCTCTAACTACATTTTAGTGGGCTGAGATCCAGAAGTAGCGTAGAATAGTTGGCGTAGCGAGCTTGGGCCACCCACTCGTCGTCCTCGAGGAGGTCGTCGGCCTCCCAGATTGGCTTAATCGCGCCCCTATAGGTGACTTCTTCCCTGCTCCCCCTCCGCACTGGCTGACGAGTGGTCGTTCACAGCCCCCCTGAGCCGCCGTCAGAGCCGTTCGAGGAATAAGCTGCCGACCGTCGATCTGTTCCCTGCTTATTGTCCCTCGGGCACAGGCGTCTCACAGCGCATCGCATTCGGCGCGACACTAAGCAGTCGCGTGGCCACCGACCGCACTGGATAGCTACAAGATCGACTTACTGAGTTGAATCTCGAATCCACCTGAACCAGGCTCAGAATAAACATATAAAAACCGATAAAAACGCTAGCTGGGGCAGTCCTCATACCAATATATACCAGAAAACAAATATTTCTAGCGTTGTAGGTATCACTTTACAGGTAGTTTTAACCTGACCACTATGAAGACAGTACTTGTCACCTGCTGATTCATCCAGTCGCTCTTGTGTAGATCTCCGGAACAGACGATTTGATATTTTGAACGCCTGCCGCTGTCCGGCGATCTGAGTCCCAGTTAACGTACTCAACTCGCTGCCGGGTACATCACAACAACCCCTTTCCGTGTTTCTAGATAGGAGCGCATCTAGTAATTTTGTAGCTGTTTGTAGCTGTTCATATTTGTCACCTACAATATTTAGGGGCTGATTTTCTAAACTGCCGGTAGAGCGCCTCTATCGGAGGCAATACTTGTAGGAGAAAATTTTTAAACCTACATATTGTAGGTGGTTCATATCATGAATAAGATTACAGGTCAGGGATATGGGGGATACACTCCTCCGAAACAAGAAAAGCGACATCCACTGACACGTCGTGACACTAGAAAGTTGTACCGAGCAGCCTGTGAGTATCCCGACCGAGAGACAGAGTTAGTCGGGCGAGTTCTACTTGACTATGGGCTCCGTGCCGGGGAACTTGCACATTCATGCGAGACGTGGGTCGGGACAGAATACAAGCAAAAGGGCGGCGAACTTTGGCGCATCAGCGTTCCACGTATCGAGTATTGCTACGGGGGAAAAGGAGGGTCCGCTGGCCACCAGAATGCTGACGGTGTAAACCTCCACGAAACCGACGAGCCATGTAGCTATTGCGTCGACCGTAACTGGGAGGCGAAAATCAACGGCAAGACAAAGAGCGACACGGGTTGGCTCACTAAAGAAGAAGGAAAAGAGTACGATTGGGCTCCAAAGAGTCGACGGTCCGCGACAAAGGTGTGGCAGTTTCCGAACATCGATGAATCGGCAGAAACAGCACGCCTTCTCAAGGAATTCCTAAGTGCACAAAAACACGGGCAGTGGCCCCACGGACAAAACGCCATCAGAAGCCGACTCAATAAACTCGTTGAGGCAGCCGATCTGGATCTTCCCGACCGAGTCCACAACAAAGTAGTTCCACATGCCCTTCGACACACTTACGGTTGCCGGCTCGTTGAGGCGTCAATCGGTGAGGGGGCAGCAATGAAACAGATGCGCCATCAGAACGCCGATATTTTCCATTGGTACAGCGACGTGCGAGACGCACGGGTCGTCAGCGCGATGGCCAATGCAGTCTCGGAAAGTGATTCCCTGTTACACGAATGAAGAGGGGATTTACTGTCGAAGAATGGAAACAACTCCGATCAGATGCTACTAGCTTTTCGCAAGAGGCAGTGACAGCTGTCACACCATTCTCAGGGCTAACTTCGAACGCGCTTGCACACATACGAAATGACTGGCTCATCTGGGAAGATGACTTCATCAAGATTAGAGTCCCACCGGAAGCATCATGTAATTCGTTTAGGTGTGGAGCGAGCGGACGCCCTAAAGCACCAGCGATTCTGTTAGAACGAGAGAAGCCCTGCGCAAGATGTCGAAAAGAGGGAGAAACTAACGAGTTTGAAAATAAATGGTTAGGGGGAAAAAAAGAGGGCGGAGCTCCGAATGAATGGTATGAAACCATTATCCATCAGGAGTTAGCAGGCCCAGCAGCCGATTTTTTCAATATGGTTTTTAATGTGTATGGACGGCCAGAAATCGGTCTGGCGCCTTCCAGTATATCAAAGGCAGCACATAGCGTCGGAAAAAAACACGTTGATAAAAACGAAGAGCCCTATACCAAATTGATTCGAACAGGCGCCGTGCTTTACGCTCATTACGGACTATCAGCAAACGATATTGCTGAGCTGACCCCATTCTCACCGAGAAGTGTGAGAAGAATTGTATATAAAACGCCAGAAGTCAGTCTCAATCAAAAAGATTCACTGACTGTTCTGAAAGCTATTAGCGACAGAGAACCAGTGACCGTAGAGGACTTGTCAAATGAGATTGAAGTAAAAAAAGCCGGAACGCATCACAGGCTAAGAAGGCTCAAACAAGAAGGAAGAGTAACGGTATCTAATAACCACTCTGGGCGGCCTGCTGCGACTTGGAAAACCACAGAGAATTGGGCGGCTAAGTTCTCCTGCGACAAGTGTGAGTTTAAGACTCATTCTCTCTGCGGAATCCGAACCCATAGAGAGCAAGCACACGATTAGCTGTTACTGGATATCTTGACAACACACAATCACCCACAAGTCATGATCCAATAGGAGTGATATATTGAGTGTGTATCTTATGCTTCTGCTTCCACTGGAGGTGGTAGTACGCTGATCGACGCACAATTGAAACCCCAGCCCCACCCCACAACATCATGACCCGAACACTACACGTCCAGATCAAGTCCGCGGATCGTAGCGGCCTCAAGGAGCGGCTCGAAGCGATCGACGCCGGCGACGACGTCGAACCCGGTGAGCCGACGCTGTCTATCGAGGACCTCGAGACGTTTGGTCGCGTATTCCGGTCGACCAACCTCGAACTGCTCGAAGCCATCGTTGAGCACGAGCCAGAGAACATCCGTGAACTTGCTCGACTTGTTGACCGGAACCCACCAGAGGTCCTTGAAAACGTGAACGAGCTCGCTGACTACGGGCTCATCGAAGTCGAAGAGAACGGCAGCGCAAAGCGCCCGGTAGTGTGGTACGACGAGATCGACGCGGACCCCCCGCTCACATCGGCGTCGGGACGGGAGCGCAAGGCGAACGCCTGAGCGCTGAGACAACGATGGCTGACGACATCGATCCCGAGAATCCTCGGCCCGGCGGTCACTACCATGTGGATCGAGATGCCGACTGGTTCTACGTCGACGACGACCTGGCGTCAACGATTGCCCTCGGGCCTGCGACCGACGGCGAGCCGGGCGACGATTGGGTGCTCACGCTCTCGGCTGCGATGTCGGAAGGGGATCCAACAGCTGCTGAGCGTGTCGCTGTTCGCCTCACTCCGTGGGCCTTACACGAGCTCTACACCGAGGCGAAGAACCTCTCGCCGGATGCCCGTCAGGGGGGGCCACAGTGCCGAATGTGGGCTCTGTGGAGAGCAGGTTCCCCTCGATCAGGCGTGGCTCGACAAGCAAAAAGAGCCTTGCCACCCAGACTGTTATTCTAAGGCGTTCGGTGCGCCTCTATGGTACGATGGCCAGTAAGTAGATGTCTACGAGGACTCCGCGGTGACAGCCTTATCCAACACTAAAGTGTGAATCTCCAGAGAAGTGACCGTCATCGGTGACCGCTATCTGGCCGATCTGAGTTGTTTTTGAGGATAGAACCGCCAGTCAGCAGATCCAGCTGTAGCCGTTGCTCAGTAGTGCTGAAAACAAATCGAAATAGTAGTGCTACGCGTCGATGTCGACGATGGTCGTCCTTTCACGCGGTACGATCTCGAGTGTAGCAGCGCTGCGCTCGATCTCCTCGGGCGTCGTCCCCTCAGCATCGGCGAGCAACTCGGTGAGCTCCTCGTCCGAGATTATGTCGGCGTCAGGAGGCTCACGGCTCATACCATATTCTACCCGGCGTGAAGAATAAACGTAGGTGTCGTCCCCCGGTAGTTCAGTTCTCTCGCTCCCACCATTCATTGATTTCTTGCGCGCCGATGTCGACAGTTGCGGTGATCCCGCATGAGCAGTGGATGCCGACGGTGCCTGGGTGCGTCGTGATCGGGCCCTTCCCTTGTCCACAGCCTGGGCAGTTGACGCGGAAGATATCGCCCATACACACCGATCCGTGTGGTCCGGGAAAGCCGCTCTGCTCAATCTTAACCAACAAACGGTGCTGGGACTGCCGGTTGTTGGTTAAGACTGAAACCACAGGACAGTGTGGGTGGTGGGGTCAGTGTTCTAGATAGCCTGAGTTATCTCGCATTCTAGCACTAAAGTCACCGGAAACCTGGTGTCTGGCGCGTTCACACCCTCGAGGAGGTTGATCCTCTTGTCTCGAAGCCGGGGTAAACACGCCTCAATCCGGGATCGATCAGCGGGAACACCCCGTTATCGAAGTGAAGTATATTGCATTTCGCTATATGATATCTGACTCGTGGAGTTGCGAATGCCGGTCAAAACGTTCACGGGATCGACTCTATTTGGACCAGTACCCGCTAGAAATAGCCGCGATTACGCTCTAATTGCTATCATAGAGCTAGAATTATTATACTAAACAAACTTATCGGTCGAAATCTACCTCAGCAAAGAGTGATGCCTCTCGCGAAGGGCTAGCCCAGACCGAGCTCTAAATGAGTGTGATCAGCTCTTTGTCCAGCCAATCAAGGAACCGACTGAGTGTGATTCTGGGCTTCTTCCGGGTTTCAATGACCCCAATACGCTCTTGTGTGAGGAAATCGACTAACAACCACATATTGTAGACCACACACCCGAAAGCGAAATGAAACCACCGTACTCCAAACTCCTTCGAGGTAGTCCACGCTGCTGCGTTCTTGATCGACGAGTACGAGTTCTCGATCGCTCCGCGGTTACTGTACTGTTCAATCTGCTTTTTCGCCCAGCGCCGATCGAGTGCGACCTCGTCACTCACATCGAGACTGGTGAGAAACGGCTGTGGCGATCCCTCTTCATGGACATCATCATCTTCCGCTGGGGGTAACACGGCAACGGTCGTATGTACCGTGTGGTTTGAGACGCCACCCTTCACTGTACCGTGTATGACGAAATCGTCCTCGACATACAGCGGGGTGTCGTTCGGTTCGTGATACCCCTGCTTCACTTGATCAAACCGGTCACACATCGGTCCAATTCGATGCTGATCTTTCTGAGCAGGGATCACGTAGTCCAATCCCTTGTCAGTAAGCGTCTGAATGACGTCCACAGCGTGGAATTCCCGATCGGCATACACCATCCTGATGTCGACGTAGTCTTCGGCGATCGAAAGGAGTCGCCGTGCAACATCCCCAATATAGTAGGAATTGCCCTTGCCGGGATAGGCGTCTGTCGCGGCGTAGTCCGTACTCCCAAGCGGACACACCCCGACGACATAGTGAGTGTTCTCGCCGACGATCACGACCGTCGCAAACTTGTGACACCAGGTGTATCCCTTTCCCTCTGGCGCGCCCTGGACCCATTTCATCTCGTCGCGATCGCCATAGTAGGCAACATACGTGATGTCCAGCGCGACCTTTGCTCGGGTCCCAAATCGTGAGCCGTTATCGTGTTCGAGCTCCCTGATTCGGGGCTTCGCGCGTGTGTAGGTCTTTCTGAGAGCGAAATTCAGCACAGTCGCGATGTCCTCGATGGACATCTGCTTGAGAGCCTCCAACAGGGTCTCACCAGAAGGACCATCCTCGTAGAACGAGTCATCAACAGCGGGATCTGGATTTTTCATGTCACCCAGCTTCTGTCCCGAACCGTGTGCCGCCTGCTGCTTGATCGATGCGATTGCTTCTAAGACGAGTAACTCATCGTCGTCGTAGATCGCGTCATCCGAGCGAGAGAGTGAGATTGAAGGGATGGCTACTGACTTCAACTCATCAAGCACCTCGTGACCCTTCTTCCGTAGCAAGCGTTGGACGGTTCGATTTGACAGCGACTCTTTGTCTTCGTCATCCGCTGTTTTGAGAAGAGCATTCCCGATTGGTGCGCCTCGTTCAGCCGCGAGCAGGCGGATCTCTTCAGCACCTGATTCGACGACCGTATGTAACTTTCCGAATCGGCTTTTAAGCCGAACTGGTTTACAGCTACTTTCTGAGGGGAGATCATCCATCTCAAACCCAAATGCACGGGCGAGTTCCGGTCGGTCAGAGAGGCGTTCTGGGATTCCTGACAGGGATTCACGCTCGACAGTTGCCCACAGATACGCCAGAAACATTGGCCGAAACGGAAGCGACGAACTCCACTCTGGGTGTGCGTCCCGTAGCGTATAGCGACTCACGTCCAGTTCGTTCGCAAGTGTGATCCAGTCCGTATTTGCAGTAAGGACATCATCAACTTGCTTTGTCAGCTTACTTTGAACCCGACTGCTCTCATTGCTCATCGGCTCTCACCGCCGATAGACAAAAATGAGCTGTCAACAGCCCAGTTGAGTGAAGACATTAGTATCGATAGTAGATTCATTTTGAACCTAACTACTGGCGTGTCGTTTCCGAAGTTTCCGGAATAACCTTCGATACGGAGGATTAAAAACAAAATTCGCATACTACCGTTCGTCTCAAACAGTAATACATAGAATATTTGAGTATTTTTTGAATGTCAGTATAATTTGAACTAATGTACAAGGTGAATAGCGCTGCATCACAGAGCAGTATGTAATGCCAGATGATATCCCCGATACAGCGCCCAATTTAGAGGATGTGGATTACGATGAACTATCGGAATTTTTTGAGAAGAAGGGCGCAGTTGAGTTGATCTCTCTTCTTGATGATGAAGGGTATCGATTCGACGAAATCGACGACTTACTGGATGTGAGCCGTGGATATCTAAATGATCGCCGGGACGAAGCCGTCCATCTCAGGCTGATTGTTCCTGACCAAGCATACCGAGATGACTCCGTCCGCCGTGTGTGGACTCTTACAGCGTTGGGCCACTACCTCCGACAGCGGATGCGCCATCTCGGAGTGACAGAGAGCCACGAGCGACTCATCACTGCAAGACGTGAATACGAAGACCGCAGGAGTGATTTTCTGGAGTGGGTTGATAATCCAGAGTCAATCGAAGCATACGCTGAAGATCTACGAGCTGGCAATCAGGTACATCCAAAAGAGTTGCCGCCTCAGTTACAAGACCTATTTCGTCGAGTAGATGACGACCATTTCTAATTCTTCTTGAGCTGTCGGTAGAGCTTTCGGATGGTGGTCTGTTGTGGTGTTGAATAGCGGTGATTGGGTGGACAAAGTAGGTGTAAATCGGTCCGTAAGCTGATGAACCACATGGTCCCAAAATTGGTACTGATGAACCGTTGATCATCAACCACTATTCAACAGAGCCGAATCAGCTAAATCCCGCACTACGCCTAGCAGACCCACGATAGAAGAGCTTCTCCGCGTCTTTCCGGATGCGGTCATATTGGTTGGTTGCCCAGTCGAGTGCGTCATTCGTATCGTTAATCAGAATACCTTGTACCCCTTGATCAGCATACACGATGAGACCTGTATGATCATCGTCCGCGATCCAGAGGGAGAACGTCACCGGGATGTCCGCATGGTACAATGTAGTATCGTCATCATTCATCGCTTTCGCGGTTGAATCGGGATGGAGCGTTCGAAGACGTTCAAACGTCTCAAGGGGAAGAACAACTTCCAGCTGGGCGTCACTACCACTTGTAGCAGCACGGTAGAACGGTTCATCATACCCAGCCATAGCGAGTGGAGTTACACCGCGAACATGGGTTGCGGATTCTACGGCATCAAGAAAGACTTGCATGACACCATCAGGGACTGGAGTAGTTGCGATGTAGACTTCTACATCGCGGAGGAAACGACGCTCGACGGGAGTGTCTCGCGGGAGTTCCTTGATTATCGGGATAACGTTAGTGAGACTCTCGAGCCCCTCCTTGTAGTTGATATGCTGCTTGAGCATATACTGGCCAAAGAGGGTGAGCTGCCACTTGCTGTCACGATAGACAACGAGATCGGCTGCCTCAAGTTCTCGGACGATGTCGTCAAGCGTAGACCGGGGGATCCCGATTTCGTCGACGAGGTCCCGTTTTTGCCGAGGTTGATCGAAAAGAGCGCGGAGGCATTCATATCGTTTCAGAAGGGTATCGGCGAGGTCTGACGGACTTTGGGGGGCCATCACGTCACATTATAGACTACTTTCCAATTTAAGTTCTTTTCTAATATTGATTAATGTATATGAATGGGTAATAATTTGAGCGCATAAAAATCACTGAAGCCGGGTTGAAAAAGCGAGTGGTTGGGAGGAGGTGGTGACAACTCACAAGGGTGCGGATATATCGCTATTTTCCGAGAAGGTGGAGTAAATACGCACCACACAAAATGGATTTTTGGGTGATACAATGACCCCAGATCCCACCGATGATACACGGAAAGTGGTGTCAAATTCTACTCGCCGCCGAGTACTGCGAACGCTCGGTACCGCTGCGGCAGCAGTGCCTCTAGGCGCAGGTGCTGTCGCCGGCGACAACACAGACGACTCCGCAAGTCCGTTCGATACATCGTTCGATCCGGAAGATGATGAGGCCGTCGCTCGTTTCATATCTAACACGTTCGACTGGTCGGTCGGTGTAAAAGAACGGAAGTCTGTCGCTGAGGCGGAACAGGCAATCGTTGACCAACGTAAGCGTGTAATCAAGGACCTCTCTGAGGAACAAGTTGAGGTGGTCCACAAAATGTTAAGCGACGCGGAGTTGGTCGTTGACAAAGAAGCGGCCCGAAAAACGGGCGCTACAACCACAGGTAACGGCCCCTCGCAGGAGAGCTGTAACAACTACGGTGACACAGTCTCTGCCTATATCCAAGTGCCATTCGTTGGTGACACGTTCCAAGCGTTCAATTTCGAGGTAGATATCGGTTGGTGTGTCGATGACGATGAGGTCATCAACGTTTCTCCATCGGCGATCGGAAACGCACAGGGATATGTCCTCGTCAACTGGGACTATCAAGGCATTTCTGATGAGAACCTTACATATCATCCAGACAACTACTACGCAACATCCTATCAAAAAGGGAAATATAACCGGTGTATCGTTGTCAAGAGTGGACTCTCCTGTGTAGCGACCGATTATGGCTGGATCGAAGCGGCTGTATATAACTACCGCTCGGGCCGAACGGTTGATAAAGGCTCGGACGGATAATAATACTACGGCTCTCTTCTACAGTTTCAATATTATACTGAGATACGTGTAGTCTGTCAAGGGTTTATGATCGTTACAAACGTCACCGAAAAAATATTTCGCAGGATATCGTCACCGGTACAAGAGATATAGCAGATAGAGGCTCGCAGTCGTGATGATAACCCCTATACTGACAAATCCAGCAGCTACAATACCGTTCGTATAACCAACTAACTGAATCGATTGGAGTCCTGTGAGCACCGCCACAATCGACAAAACTGTCCATACAATTGTTGAGAGAACAGAGCGTCCCATCTGAGATACCTCTTCTCGCACAAGTTTCCGAATGTTTTGCTCACCATCGCTGTCAGTACGATTCATGCTTATTCTTATCCCCTTATCTATTAAATAATTGTTGGTGAATATCATTCTTCAGAGCGGGTTCGTCGTGGTCACACGAAGCCAAAATGCTCGGTGGCCAGTTATTCAAACGATTGAACAGACACCTGCTGCCGTTGACTCGTTCACAATGCGGGAACCGTCAGTTGAAGACGTATTGGGCCCATACAACGGCGGTGTTCAGATAAGGATTGAAAGGTGAGGCGGTACGTTTTCAAAGTGGTCTATGCCCGAAAACGACCGCCTCAACGGCTGTTTAGACGAGATTGACTTAGACTTTGTGGAGCGAGAAGCAACACCGAAGTTGTTGATGAAGCTCAGTATTCAGATCCATCTTGCTGGATTATCGCTTTCGAATACTGTTTCGTTTCTTGAGGTATTCGGTGTTGATCGGGCTCGATCCACGGTTCATAACTGGGTCCACAAGGCTGATCTACAGCCAGAATCTGGTCGGAACCCGAATCACGTTGCGGTTGATGAAACGGTGATTCAGCTTGACGATAAGCAATATTGGCTGTACGCTGCCGTCGATCCAGACTCAAACGATTTACTTCACACAAGGCTTGAGCCGACAAGAACGAACGTGATCGCAGATCAATTTTTTGCGGAACTCCGCGAAAAACACGACGTGGATGATGCGATCTTTCTCGTTGATGGTGCGGTTCCACTTCACCGAGCATGTGAAAAACATGGCCTCGATTTCAGATACGAACGACATGGAAATCGAAACAGCGTTGAACGTGTCTTTCGTGAGGTAAAACGCAGAACTACCAGTTTCTCAAACTGTTTCAGCAATGCCGAAGCAGAAACTGCTAACGAGTGGCTGAGACCGTTCGCTTTCGCATGGAATCAACTTATCTGAACACTACCCTTATAATTCCTGAGTATAGTCCAATAAGACAATTGTGAATGTTTGAGACACAATTTAATATATCATAAGTTTAATTTTACTTGGTATATTAATATATAGTATGGTCTCCCACAGAGAAAATATCTTGGATGTGGTCCTCAAACGTCAAAATATCCTCGAATTTATTTGCCAAGAAAAACCGTATAAACGCACGCTCGTTGAGAATCTTTCAGAATCACGCCCAACTATTGACCGGGCAGTTCGAGAATTGGAAGACCATGATCTAGTTAAACGTGTGGATGGAGTCTGTAAGCCAACATACACTGGAAAGACCGCATACGAACTCTGTGAAGAGTTCAGGAACTCCTTCCAGATATTAAAAGAAACGAGTACTGAACTGTCATCGCTCCCGCCTGACGCAGGTTTAGACAAGTCAATTTTTCTGGGTGGATCTGTCTTTCACCCACCCGACTCCGCCCCCTACGAGACGATACAGTCGATCGACGAAGACATCGGAAACGGAGAGAAGATCGTAGCAGCCACAGAGGTGTTGACTCCCTACATCGACCAAATTCTCAGACAGGGAGCAGACAATAAGGAGGATATCACGCTATTTCTGAGTAATAGCGGGCTCTGTTGAAATCCTCAGAGAGTTACATGTTCGCCGTATAATTCGACGAGATGAAGGCCCTCCCAAAGTCGAAGATTCTCCGGTTTACCGAGAAGGCGGTCCATCTGGCCCGCCGAGCAGTCTCTCGATACTCCTCGAAGTTTTCCAAACACCGCTATACACTTCCACAGCACGTTGTTCTGCTCTGTCTCAAAGTTCGAAAGAACACAACCTACCGTGGCCTGCTTGACGAACTGATCGAGATGCCACGCATCCGCCGAGCTCTTGGACTAGCCGAGCTTCCTACGCCATCAACGCTCTGTAAGGCGTTCAATCGACTTGATATGGCTGTATGGCGTGTTATATTGACCCTCTCAGCGACGCTACTTCCGACGAGCGGTGTCGTTGGTGTTGATGCGTCAGGATTCGACCGCAGTCACGCCTCAAAACACTACACAAAACGCGCGGAACTCACGATTCAGCAACTCAAAGTGACGCTATTGGTTGATGCGAAGGTGAACTCAATTCTCGATCTCCACGTGACGACAACACGAAAACACGATAGCCAGATTGCGCCGTCGTTGATCAAGCGCAACCCCGAAGATATTGACGTTCTACTCGGTGACAAGGGCTACGACGACCAGAAGATCAGACGACTTGCTCGTCAACACGAGGTTCGTCCACTGATCAAGCATCGTGAGTTCACGTCACTCCACCGGGCATGGAACGCACGCTTAGACACTGATCTCTACGGCCAGCGGAGTCAATCAGAGACGGTCAATTCAACGCTCAAACGAAAATACGGTGCATTTGTCCGCTCACGACGCTGGTGGAAGCAGTTCCGTGAACTCACTATCGCCTGTCTCAGTCACAACATCGACCGATCACTCTGAACGGTCAATGTAGTCTGTAGGAGTGACACTCAATGAGGACAAAATCGGAGTGGCTACTGTATCAGCTACTGGTGATTGTAAGGTCAAATTCTTCTTGAACGGTTCGGTCAGAGTCATCATTTAGATAGACTGTAACCCCGTACTGGTACTCACCGGGTTCTACAGACTCTGCGATGGAAATTGGTGCTTCGACGGTTACGTCAGTACGTGACGACCAGTACCATTGAGGTGGGTCTGAGTCACCTCCTGAATCTGGCGGAGGTGTCACATTTATCTCCGAGAGATCGGTCTCAATGGTAACTCCTTCTGGCTCCGGCTGAAACGAGAATCCGCCAATATCAGTCGCCTCGACGGTGATTGTTGACTCCTCACCGGGTGAGAGCGTTAACTCACCTCCATCAATCGTTGGGCTCCACTCTCCATCACCAATACAGCCAGCCACTGCAACTGTTCCAACGGTTAGAAGGCCAGAAACGAATTTTCGTCGTTCCATATGAATCGATTCCACCCAACGTGGTTAACATTATGGTGCCTGTGTCTATGATTGCCCACGTCTCACTCTTCAGTAACCGGCTGTTTCAGCTTTGTTTGTGTCTGAAGAATGGGATTTCAACAGAGCCTAATAGCGTTTTAGATGTTCTTCTCAAGAATCAACCTGATACAATCATCCCACATATCGAATCTTGTAAAGCGATCTACAAAGGGATCGAACTTCCACAATATAGCCTCTTTCTGATTGATGATGAAATTCTGTATACGGGTATCTATTCTCGGACAAATCATCTCTCAACTGTCATTCGAAATACAAATCCGCAAGTGATCCGATGGGCGAAAAAAATGGTCTCCGGATTCGAAGATGAGGGTACACTCCTCACAGCGTAAGACGTTAGCTTATTTTAAGAGACATTGCCATTGGTGTCGATGATGTTTCTGTCAGTTTAATATCTTTTCATTGCTCTGATGGGATGAAAGCCTGCTAAGTCCCCAGCGTGCGTGAAGAGGTACTGGGGTGGTCAAAGGCCGATGATTCAACAGCGTCATAGAACGCGTGGCTCTGATTGGCCTACCTGCCAAGGACGCACTATCATGGGAGGCCGCCCGGATGCCGTCAGCATCCGGGCGGCGAGCCCGAATAGGTGTGGCTCCCTTCACGCACAAACCGCCCCACAGGAACCATGTACTACCTCGGAATCGACCTTCATAAAGATGAGTCGCACGTCGCTGTTTTGGACGACGATGCCGAGGTCGTCGAAGAGATTCGCGTCAAAAACGCGAATCTCGACGAAATCGGTGAAGAATACGCTGGAGCCAAAGCCGCGATCGAAGCAACCAGCAACTACTACACGGTCTACGACACCCTTGACGAACACCTCGACGTGGTTGTCGCAGATCCGAGCCAAACCAAGGCGATCGGCTATGTTGAGGTGAAAAACGACCGGCTCGACGCGAAGTTGCTCGCGCAACTTCGCCGAGCCGGCATGATCGCTAAGAGTTACGTTCCGCCCGAAGAACTCCGGGAGCGCCGCGCACTCGTGCGTGGCCGGAAGCGATTAGTCGAGAAGCGGACGGATTTCAAAAACGAAGTCCACGCTGTTCTCGACAAACACGGGATCACCTACGACTGGGATCCGTTCAGCGTGAACGGGAGAGAAATCCTCGCCGGCGAGGATTTCTCGCTCGGTGTCGTCGGCGATCAGTTGATGGAGTCGTTCCTCTCGATCATCGACGAGCTAACCGCTCAGATCGAGGAACTCGAAGAGATGATCGAAGAGATGATCGAAGAGACCGCTGCGTCTCTGGAGGAGACGCAGCTGTTGATGACGATTCCCGGCGTGACTTTCTACTCGTCGTTGCTGATCACCTCGGAGATCGGTGAGATCGACCGGTTCAACGAGGCGAATCAGGTAGTGAGCTACGCGGGATTGGATCCGGTCGTCCGCGATTCAGGTGACTCGCGGACTGAAGGATCAATCTCAAAACGGGGAAGTGGAGACTTACGCTGAATCCTCGTCCAATGCGTCCAAACGTCGGTTCATCGGTGTAACGATCCGTATCTTGGACGCTTCTACGCTCGGTTGAAACAGCGGAAGAATCACCAGATAGCGATCGTCGCAACGGCGCGAAAACTGCTCGTGTCGATCTTCCACATGCTGGAGCGTGAGGAGGTGTATGATCCACCAGAGGTGAGTGCCTGAGGGCCGCCGGCCCGGCGGCCCTCATCGGCCGGTCGCAGCGGTCGTGAGCTATAGCTGTCGCCTTCACGTTCTGACCGCCTGCCGGCTGGTTCCTGAACTATCACGGTGCCTGCTTGTAGTTTCTCTCTCGTGATCAAGATCGGATCGATCCCGGCGAAAAATATAGTATCGCAGACGTGGTTTGTTGAGCTAGCAGGCTTTCATAGGTGTTGAATCCGCAGAAGGCGGCGGGATAGCGTCGCTCTGAAGGTAGTAGCGAAGCGGAAGAGTCGAATGTGACTACCCTACTCTTCCGCTTCGTTAAGCAAGCCGCGTCGCTGGCTCAAAAGCGCTGTGCCGCCAGTCTAACGGCGGTGAGTGATCCGACTGGCAACGGATTTTCCGGTTGGAAGCATGTCACGCTCCACTTTTTGCGGGTTCACATGGATGCGACGTACCGCGAAATCGTCGATTGGGCGAGTGAAATGGATCGAGTTCGTGGTCTGTTACAGCTGTCGCGGACGGCATTTCCCGCACCCTCAACGCTGTACCGGTCGTTTGAGAGGGTGCCCATGTCGATGTGGCGTGGCTTCCTTCGTGAGTCCGCGGACATCTGCGAGCCGGGCTCGCACGGTGCCATCGATGCCACATTCTTCGACCGCGAAACGGCATCGAGACACTACCAACACCGCTCGGATCGCCACATATACACGCTCAAAACGACGGTACTCGTCGATACAGATTCGTGTGCCATCCTCGATGTTCACTGCTCGACACACTGGCCCCACGACACCAAGACTGGCCGCCGAGTCGCCCTTCGTAAGACCGAGAAAATCGAGAGTCTCGCCGGCGACAAAGGCTATGACGACCAATTTCTCCGGGACGCCCTCCGTTCAGAGGGCGTCCGGCCTTTACTGCGCCACCGACTGTTCGCTGCGTACGATCACGCACACAACGCACGGTTGGACAGCGATTTATATGGCCAGCGCTGGATGGCCGAGTCGGCCTTTTTGGGCATCAAGCGTCGGTTCGGCCCCGCTGTCCACCCTCGCGCTTGGTACCGCGAGTTCCGCGAACTCGTGTTGACCGCCGCAGTCTACAACCTCGAACAGGCGTTCAAACAGTAACCCCGACGCCGTCATCGGATTCAACAAAGCAGTCGATTGGAAACGGTTGTACCGACCTCGAAGATCGGGGAGTTGTAGTCAACGGCATCGAAGCCAGCGAGGGCGAATCGGGCGGTTCGATGTATCGTATCGAGGGCATTGCCGGCATCAAATATGTTGTTCTTGTCGGTCATACGACTCACGCGACGAATATCAATGATTCCACGTATTGCGTTGGAGGTAGCCGTGACATCGGACGGAAGGCTGCCGGTCACGCTTGTTTCCACAAGAACAACGAGCACGAACTTACAATCTAAAGACCGAACTGAACTGTAATACTCCTTTTTCGAGTTCAAGGGTTGTACTGTCGTCAAACAGTCTTCATTTCATCACCATGTTGGAATTTGTTTGTGTGTGGAACGCCAGTTCAACCTGGTGATAATATTTCATCAGTTAATAATAATATATTATGTGCCATAGGGGAGAAATGTGTTCGGATACCCGGACACATGATAGAGCTATGTCAGGGAACGATCCCAACGAGCAGACAGACCAGCCGAAGAGTACTCGGAGAAACGCCCTCAGAGTCGGCGGTGTCGCACTCGCATCCCTCGCGGGCATCGGTGGTGCGGGCGCAGGCTCAGCTCTCGCTGCTGATGACGTCGACACCGACTTCGACCCAGACGACCGTGACGAGGTTGTTGGGTTCCTCAACGATGTCGACAGGCTCTCCGAGGAGAAGCAGAACCGGTACGCGAAAGAACTGTCCAAGGCTCAGAAAGAGGCGATTGCCGACCTCTATATGAACGCCAATCTGGAGATCACGATGCACACCGAACCACGGGATCTCCAGACCAGCGACAGCTACACGACTGCGAACGAGATCATCGAAGTGGAGGGAACCGTCGTAGGGTTCGGAACGGTCTACGTTCACAAGCAGGTTCTCAGCTGGGACTACAACGGGGACGACTACAAGAGCCCCTCCCAGGATCTCGAGTATTCGCTTCCCGGTCCGTTCGCGACGTTCCAGGGGAAGACCGAAGACAACATCGACGAGAACGCCTCGTCGTTCACCGCATCTCTGTCCGCCGAGTACGCTTTCGAACTCTTCGGTGTCCAGCGTGGTGGCGAAGCCACGCTCGTCACCGTGGGGCAGGACAACGGCGGCTTCGAAGTGGAGGAGAGCAACGCTCCTACCAGCTGACTGTACTGGAAGTCAAGTATCCCCGTTTTATTTTTTAGGCTAAGGTACTTTCGCGACGGTATCCGCTCTTAGTAGCCTACTGGGTCGCGTTAAGTTTGGCGTGAATTGTGGTAGACGGCAAAGGCTTCGAGCCAGTTTTGAGCTGTCTCTAGCGCGACATTGCTGAAACTATTCGCAAATGATGATGTTCGTCGTTCTGTCTCCCAAAAGACACGTTCGATAGCATTCCGATTTCCATGTCGAATGATTTGAAATCGATACCCGTCTTCAGCAAGAACTGATCCAAGATAGTCTGCGTCATCGACGAGAAATTCGACGTTATTCAGCTGATAGCGCCGGTGTAGCTCGGTGAGAAACCATCGCGTTGTCTGTTTATTTGCGGTCGGATAGAGGCTCAAGTGAAGGATCTCGTTCGTCTGTGGATCAACCGCGGCGTACAGCCAGAACTTCTGGCCGTGGAGGCGGATCATCTTTTCGTCAACCGCGAGTTGATCCTCGGAGACGGTCGAGATCGGCTGTAGATCGGCCTTATGAACCCAGTTGTGGATCGCGACGTGACTT
>NZ_LIST01000004.1:0-415011 GCF_001280455.1 Halorubrum tropicale | reverse complement strand
CACCGCATCTTCGCACCGTACGACCACGCACACAACGCCAGAATCGACGATAACCGCTACAATCAGCGCTCTATGACCGAAACCGTGAACTCGGCTGTGAAGCGCTCGCTCGGCTTCGCCGTGCGAGCGCGGTCCTGGTTCCGTGAGTTCCGCGAGATCGCTCTGATGTGTATGGTCTACAACATCAAGCGCTTCGTCAAACAGTGAATCTCTACGCCTTACAGCGATTCAACACAGCCCATTGAGTCTGTTCACACAACTGGGTCAAATACAGATACCGTCCAAATCAACCGCAATCAGTCTATAAACACGCCCGTATACTCCGGACAAACAGTTCTGTTTAATTCCACATCAAATCCGAGGTCTGTTGAGCTTCATAAAGTAGGGAAGGACGGAAACTCTCGGATTGTATCCATAGGAACACAGTTGAACAATTCCCAACAAGTCGGATATAATACGTCAACGCTCTCTACTGGCACATACTACGTCCACTCAGATAGAGGGAATTCAGAGAAGTTTGAAATTATTGGAGAGGACAGAAAACGCGTTACTCTGAAGAATATTACTGAAGAGTCAAACTATGGAAGTCCAATGCGGATCTCTCTGTCTCATAGTGTACCAAAATTAGATATGACATTTTCTAGTACGGATGGTAATTCTTCTACAACACTCAACCTGACAACCAACAAGACTGGCCCGACACCCGTCACGATTAACACATACGCGTCGACTGAATCCCCGTCGGACTTCGTCACGGCAGGCACCGGTATCGGCGTCGAGTCGGTCAACGGGGACTCTGGGTCGCTCACTCCCGGCACGTACGACCTCACACTCCGGTCGGAACACGGCACCGAGGTCGCCAACGACACCGCCACGGTCACCGTGGAACCCCGATCGACGAACAACCTAACGGCGTACACGACGCAGGCGGTCGACCGCGGCGACTTCGAGAACGCGACCGCGGTCCGGGAGGCGATCGCCGACGGAACGCTCACCGAGGCGACGACCGCGACTGCGAACGACACCGTCGTGTACGCGGTGAACGCGACGGGGCTCACGGGCCTCGCGGCGACCGCGAACGGATCACTGGAGCGTGGCGCGGATCTCGACCGACTCGACGGCCTCGAATTCGGGGTCCAACCGACGGCCACGGACGCAAGTAACGGGTCTGACGGGGGCGGGATCGGTCACACGCCGAACGAGTCCGCAGTCCACCTCGACCGGAACGGCCTGTACCTCGTCGTCGCCGGCGACCGCGCGTTCGGAACCGAGACGATCCCCGACCCCGGGGAGACGTTCGAGGTCGCCTTTCGGGTGGACGACGATCGACTCCGCCGGACCGCGGCGGACGACAGGCACCGCGTGACGACCGGGCTGACCTACGTCGCAGATCCGGCTGCGGAGGAAACGAGCGTCGAATCGACCGCCGATTCCACCCAGACGACTGCGTCGGTCGCGACGGGGTCGTCGGGTCAGCCCGGTGCGCCGACCACCTCAAACACTGGCGGCGCCTCGACCGATGGTGGCTCGGCCGGCGGCGGTTCGGCAGGTAGCGGTTCGGCCGGCGGCGGTTCGGCAGGTAGCGGTTCGACCGATGGTGGCTCAACCGGTGGCGGATCGGCCGGTAGCAGTTCGATTACGGGTGGGTCCCCCGGCACTGGTTCGGCTGACGGTTCGGGCGGCTCCGTCGGGTCCGACGACGCTACCGCCACCGATGCCGGCGGTAACAACGGACCCGACGGACCGACCGGCTCGGATCTCGGCCGGCCGTCGCGGCCGCCGGGCGTCGGCGTCTCGATCGCCCCCGGAGCGTCCGAGATCCCGCCGGCCGCGGGACCGGCGGAGCTTTCCGGACCTGGCGGGCTCGAACCCGGGCCAGACGGTTCCGCGGCGGCGAACTCCCGCCCCGAGAACGGACGGCCGGGCGACGGCGAGAACGGACCGTCGAGCGACACCGAGACCGGTGATGGCGGCGGCGCGACGTCGGCCGCCCCCGGCGACTCGGGCGAGTTCCGGGAATCGTCTGTGTCGGGCGAACCGCCTTCGGACGAGGCCGACGCGAGCGATCTGGGCTACGACGACGCGCCGATCCGATCGACCGCGTACGACCTCCCCGGGTTCGGGCCCGCCGCGTCGCTCGCGGCGGTGGCCGGGGCGTCGCTGCTCGCTCGGCGCCGCGGGAGCGGGGCGTGAGCGCGGGCGTCGCCGTCGTTCGGACGAGCCGTCGGATCGCGTCGCGATACAGTTCCGCGGTGGCCGACCGTCGGTACGTTTTTGATCGCTGATGCCTTCCGTTCGGTCATGGGCGTGACCATCACACCGCCGAAGGAGCGCGCGTGCGAACTCTGCGGGCGCGAGGAGCGATGGGACGACGAGGTGGAGGGGTGGCGGATCGCGGACGACCCCGGTAACGTCTACTGTATCCACGAGTGGGACATCAACGGCTCGTTCGTCCCTCTTCGAGAGTAATTTCGAGCTGGACGTTTCTTCACTCTGCTCAGATAGAGTGAAACGTTCGCGGTGTGTTATGGGGTATTCCGTCAATTATCGGACTGAAAACCCCATGGTTCTGTCTGGTTCTGGTGGTGTGTCATCTGTTCACCACCCGTGATGAATAATTACCTTATATTCCCTAATGTGTGTACGATGGATCCTACCCCTATCAGGGTCATACCTTTAACTATTCATCCGTAGGGAGACGTATGACTAAGTCACGTAGTACCACCCGGGGCGTACGCGACTCGGAGTCCTCGGGTCACGAGGGGGGGCTCGCGGCGCCGACGGACGACCGGTCGAACTGCGGCATCGGCGGGGTCGTCGACCTCGACGGTACGCCGTCGCACGACACCGTCGCGGACGCGGTCGAACTGCTCGAAAACCTCGAACACCGCGGGACGACCGGCGCCGAGGAGAACACCGGCGACGGCGCGGGGATCATGGTCGCGCGGCCGGACGAGTTCTTCCGCGACGTCGTCGACGCCGACCTCCCCGAGGAGTACGCTGTCGGCTCCGTGTTCATGCCGCCGGAGCCGGGCGTCCAGGCGGAGATCCACGACGTCATCGCCGAGGTGTGCGCCGTCTACGGGCTGGAGGTGCTCGCGTGGCGCTCGGTGCCCACCGACAACGCCGACCTCGGCGCCACGGCGCTCGACTCCGAGCCCGAGGTGTCGCAGGTGTTCGTCGCGCCCGTCGAGGGCGCGGGGCTCGCCCAGCGGTTCACTAGCGAGGGGAACCGCCCCGACGACGCCGACCCGGACCTGCTCGGGTTCGACCGCGCGCTGTACGCGGCCCGCCGCGAGATCGAGAACGCCGTCTCGGAGGTCGACGGCGCGGGGCGCTTCTACGTCTGCTCGCTCGACCGCCAGCGCGTCGTCTACAAGGGCCTGCTGAAGGGCTCGCAGCTCGCTGACTACTACCCCGACTTGGCGGACGAGCGCTTCGCGAGCCACGTCGCCTTGGTCCACGCGCGGTTCTCGACGAACACGCTCGGCGCGTGGCACCTCGCGCACCCGTACCGCAACATCGTCCACAACGGCGAGTTCAACACGATCCGCGGCAACGTCAACTGGATGCGGGCCCGCGAGAACGACCTCGAACACCCGGCGTTCGGGGCCGAACTCGACACGATCAAGCCGGTGATCGACGACCCGAACCAGTCGGACACCGCGAGCGTCGACAACGCGCTCGAACTGCTCCTCCATACCGACCGCGACCTTCCGCACGCGCTCCGGATGCTGATCCCGGAGGCGTTCCGCGGCGACGACCTGATGGACGACGACCGCGCGGACTTCTACGACTACCACGCCTCCCTCGTCGAGCCGTGGGACGGTCCCGCCCTCGTCATCGGCTTCGACGGCGAACGCGTCGCCGGCGTCTTGGACCGCAACGGGCTCCGCCCGTGTCGCTACGAGGTGACGACGGACGACCGCCTCGTCGTCGGCAGCGAGGTCGGCGCGCTCCCGACCGAGCCCGCGGACGTGCGCCGTCGGGGCCGCCTCCAGCCCGGTGAAATCTTCGTCGCCGACCCCGAGGCGGGCCGGATCGTCCCCGACGACGAGGTGTTCGAGGCGCTCACCGACGAGAAGTACGGCGAGTGGGTCGAGGACGGCCAAGTCGACCTCGACGCGCTCACCGAGGAGGACGACGCCGCGGCCGGGATCGGCGCGGACTCGGTCGACGAGGGCGACGACGCCGACGACGTGGACGCGGAACCCACCGTCCGCGCCCACCAGGCCGCGTTCGGCTACACGACCGACTCGCTGAACCACCTCGTCGAGCCGATGGCGAAGGACGGGAAGGACCCGGTCGGTTCCATGGGCGACGACACCCCGCTCTCGGTCCTCGCCGACGTTGACCGCCCGCTGTTCACCTACTTCAAGCAGCTGTTCGCGCAGGTGTCGAACCCGCCGATCGACTACATCCGGGAGGAGCTCGTCACCTCGCTCGAGACGCGCATCGGCAATCAGCGCAACCTCCTCGACGAGACGCCGGAGCACGCCGAGCAGATCGTCGCCGAGTCACCGGTCCTGACCGACGCCGAGACGACCGCCCTCCGCGACCTGCCGGGGCCGGGCGAGCGGAGCCCGGGCGACGCGGACGTGGCCGCCGACGGCCCCGAGTTCACCTCCCTCGTCGTCGACGTCACCTACGACCGCGACGGGTCGCTCGTCGACGCCGTCAACCGGGTCCGCGAGGACGCCGCGGCCGCCATCGAGGACGGCGCCGATGTGGTCGTCCTCTCGGACCGCGCGGTGGGCCCGGACCGCCTGGCGGTGCCGAGCCTGCTCGCGACCGGCGCGGTCCATCACCACCTCGTCCGCAAGGGGCTCCGCAACCGCGCGGGCGTGGTCGTCGAGTCCGCCGAGCCCCACGAGGTCCACCACCTCGCGACGCTCGTCGGCTACGGCGCCGACGCCGTCGACCCGTACCTCGCGTACGCCTCCATCGCCGACGTGGTCGCCGGGCCGGACGGCGCCGACGAGGACGAGGCGCTCGCCGCGTACCGCCACGCGCTGGAGGACGGCCTCCTCAAGACGATGGCGAAGATGGGCATCTCGACGATGAAGTCGTACCAGGGCGCCCAGATCTTCGAGGCGGTCGGGCTCGACTCCGAGTTCGTCGCCGAGTACTTCGAGGGGACCGAGATCCGCACCGAGGGGATCGGGATCGAGCAGATCGAAGACGACCTGCGCACGCGCCACGCGATGGCGTTCGGCGCCGACCCCGAACTGGAGACGATCGGCGAGTACGAGCACCGCTCGTCCGGCGTGAAACACGGCTGGAACCCCCAGACGGTCGGCACCCTCCAGCAGGCCGTCCGCGGCGGCGACTACGAGCAGTACCAAGAGTTCGCGGAGCTGGTGAACGACCAGACCGAGGAGCTCCAGTCGCTGCGCGGGCTCTTGGAGTTCGACTCCGACCGCGACCCCGTCCCGGTCGAGGAGGTCGAGCCCGTCGAGTCGATCGTCGAGCGCTTCTCGACGGCCGCGATGAGCCTCGGGAGCATCTCGCCGGAGGCCCACGAGAACAACGCCATCGCGATGAACCGGCTGGGCGCGAAGTCGAACACCGGCGAGGGCGGCGAGCCGCCCGAGCGGTTCGACACCGAGAAGGAGTGTACCGTCAAGCAGGTCGCCTCCGGCCGCTTCGGCGTCACCTCCGAGTACCTCGCGAGCGCCGATGAGCTCCAGATCAAGATGGCGCAGGGCTCGAAGCCCGGCGAGGGCGGCCACCTCCCGGGCAAGAAGGTAAACGAGATGATCGCGCACGTCCGGTGTTCCACGCCGGGCGTCGGGCTCATCTCGCCGCCGCCCCAGCACGACATCTACTCGATCGAGGACCTCAAGCAGCTCATCTTCGACCTGAAGGCCGCGAGCCCCGAGGCCGACGTCAACGTGAAGCTGGTCTCGGAGGCCGGCATCGGGACCATCGCGGCCGGCGTCGCGAAGGCGAACGCCGACGTGGTCCACGTCTCCGGCCACGACGGCGGCACCGGCGCCTCGCCGAAGACCTCGATCAAGAACGCCGGCCTGCCGTGGGAGCTCGGGCTCGCGGAGGCGAACCAGATGCTCCGCGCCACCGGGCTCCGTGACCGCATTCGCGTCTCCGCGGACGGCGGGCTGCGGACCGGCCGCGACGTCGCGGTCGCGGCCGCCCTCGGCGCCGAGGAGTACGTCTTCGGCACCGCGTCGCTCGTCACCGCGGGCTGCGTGATGGCCCGGCAGTGCCACGAGAACACCTGCCCGGTCGGGGTCGCCACCCAGCGGGAGGACCTCCGCCAGCGGTTCCCCGGCCAGCCGGACCACGTCATCAACTACATGACGTTCATCGCGCAGGAGCTGCGCGAGATCATGGCCGAGCAGGGGTACACGGAGCTTGAGGAGTTCATCGGCCGCCCCGAGCTGCTCGCCCAGCGCGACACCGACCACGAGAAGGCGAAGCACCTCGACCTCTCGGCGGTCATCGCCGAGCCCGCGGGCGAGTCCCGCACCAAGGTCCGCGAGCAGGCCCACGGCGGTATCGACGACCTGCTCGACTGGGACCTCATCGAGGAGGCCGCGCCCGCCATCGAGGACGGCGCGCCGGTCGCGCTCACCCGCGACGTGCGCAACGTCGACCGCGCGGTCGGCGCCACGCTCTCGAACCGCGTCGTCTCCGAACACGGCGGCGAGGGGCTCCCGGACGACACCATCTCCTGCCGGTTCGACGGCGAGGCCGGGCAGAGCTTCGGCGCGTTCCTCGCGCCGGGGATCACGATGGAACTGTCGGGCGCCGCCAACGACTACGTCGGCAAGGGGCTCTCCGGTGGGCGGCTCGTGATCGACACGCCCGCCGAGGCGGCGTACGACCCGACCGAGAACGTCGTCGCCGGCAACGTCTGTCTGTACGGCGCCACCGACGGCGAGATGTACGTCAACGGCGTCGCCGGCGAGCGCTTCGGCGTCCGCAACTCGGGCGTGAAAGCGGTCGTCGAGGGCGTGGGCGACCACGGCTGCGAGTACATGACCGGCGGCGTCGTCGCCGTCCTCGGCGACACGGGCCGCAACTTCGCGGCCGGGATGTCCGGCGGCATCGCCTACGTGTACGACCCCGACGACCGCCTCGACGACCGCGTCAACCGCGGGATGGTGTCGGTCTCCGAGACGCTGGAGGGGTCGGACGAGCGTATGCTCCGCCGGCTCGTCGAGAACCACCGCGCGTACACCGACAGCGAGCGCGCGGCCGACCTCCTCGACGACTGGGAGGCCGCGCTCGACGACTTCGTCCGCGTCTTCCCCGACGCGTACGCGGAGGTCATCGCGGAGGGCACGGGCGTCGACGTGCGCGACGAGCCGCCCGCGCCCGCCGCCGCCGTGCCGGGCGCCGACGCCGACGCGACCGGCCAGGTGTCGAGCGACGACTGAGCCGCGAAACGAGCGCCGCCCGCTACTCCAGCGTCTCCGGGTCGACCTCGCTCTCGGTCGCCCGCTCGACCGCGCGGTCGACGTGGCGCTCGCGGGCGCGCTCGACGAACTCCTCCGGCAGTTCGTCTATCTCGCCGGCCTGAACGCCCCAGAGCTTCGCGTAGAGCCCGTCCGCGGCGAGCAGTTCCTCGTGGGTGCCGCGCTCGACGACCTCGCCGTCCTCCAACACGAGCGCGGTGTCGGCGTCGGTGACCGTCGAGAGGCGGTGCGCGATGACGAAGGTGGTGCGGTCGGCGGCGAGCCGGTCGAGCGAGCGCTGGATCAGCATCTCGGTTTCGGTGTCGACGGCGGAGGTCGCCTCGTCGAGGATGAGTATCGCGGGGTCTTGGAGGACGACCCGCGCGATGGCGAGTCGCTGGCGCTGGCCGCCGGAGAGCTTCACGCCGCGCTCGCCGATCCGCGTCTCGTATCCGTTCGGCAGCGACGAGATGAACTCGTGGGCCTCCGCGGCCTTCGCGGCCTCGATTACGCGCTCTCGGACCTCGTCCTCGTCGAGGCCCTCGGCGCCCGCCTCCTCGATCCGCGTGAACCGGCCGTAGCGGATGTTCTCGGCGATGGTGCCGTCGAACAGCGTGGTGTCCTGCGCGACGTAGCCCACGGACGAGCGGAGGCTCTCGGCAGTCACGTCGCGCACGTCGTGGCCGTCGACGCGGATCGCGCCGTCGGTCACGTCGTACAGCCGGAGGAGGAGCTTGAGCAGCGTCGACTTCCCGGCGCCGGTCGGGCCGACGAGGGCGACGGTGTCGCCCGGGTCGGCGGCGAAGGAGACGCCGCTGAGGACCTCCTCCTCGGCGTCCGCGGGGTCGACGAGGGCGTTCTCGGGGTACGCGAAGGAGACGTCGTCGTACTCGACCGCGCCCGCGACGCCGCCGCGGTCGGTGTCGCCGGCCGGCGTCACGCCGCCGTCGTTTCGGGCCCCGCCGTCGCTTTCGGCACCGCCGCCGAGTTCGACCGCGTCGTCGGCGTCCTCGATGCGGACCGGGATGTCGCGCAGCCCGAACACGCGCTCGCAGGAGGCCTTCGCGTTCTCGTACTGGTCGATGATGTTCGAGACCTCGGCGAGCGGGGCGACGAACTGCTGCGTGAGGAGGACGAAGGTAACGAACGTCCCGACGGTCAGCTCCGTGGAGAACGGGCCCGGCGGGCCGTTCGCGAGCCAGTAGCCGCCGACCGCGAAGGTGGCGGCGAAGGCGAGCCCGGCGAGCAGTTCCATCCCGGGGCGGTAGACGTAGTTGAGCCGGAGGATCGACATCGTCCGCCGAAAGTACGAGAACGAGGCGTCCTCCACGCGATCGCTCTCGTGGGCCTCCGTGTTGGAGGTCTTCACCAGCTCGACGCCCGACAGCGCGTTCTCGAGGGCGGTGTTGAGGTCGCCGACGACGGACCGTTGGGCGGTGTACCGCGGCTCGACAGCGCGCATGAACCACACCGTGAAGAGGAGCATGAGCGGGATCGCGGCGAGGGTGACGACCGCTAGCTCGTAGTTGTAGTAGACGAGGACGCCCGCGATCCCGACCAGCATCACGCCGAGGCGGGCGGAGTTCTGGAGGGCGTTGTCCAGGAAGACCTCTAGGTTCGAGGCGTCGTTGTTGAGGACGGACATGACCTCGCCGGTCTGTTTGTCGTCGAAGAAGGTCATGTCGAGCCGCTGCATCTGGTCGAAGGAGTCGGTGCGGACCGCGTGCATCACGCGGTGCGCGAAGTTGTTCGCCGCGATGCCGTAGACGTACGTGAACACGCCCGTCACGACGAACGACCCGAAGATGAGCAGCACGGAGAGGCGGAACTGCGCACCGTCTTTGGTGGGGAGCCACGCGTCCGGAACGATCGGGAGCGTGTAGGGGCCGGTGCCGGTGAAGACGGCGTCGATCGCGACGCCGAGGACGACCGGCGGGATCAGCCCCGCCACCCGGGCGACGATGTTGGCGACCATCCCGACCGCGAGCCAGTGGGCCTCGGAGGCCCCGTACTCGCGGAACAGCCGTCCGAGGGGGCGATCAACCCGGTCGCGGTACACTTCGAAGGCGTTGCGCTCGTCGGCAGCCATGGGCGTACGAGCGCCGCGACCCGCATGTATCCGGCGGCTTCGGCGGCCCGTTCCGGGTTCCGCTGATCGCGCCCTTTCGCCTCCGTCGCGGTTCAGGAATTCCTTTCTGGGAGCGGTGGCGCGTGCCTCCGAGCGTCCGACGGACGCGAGGAGCACGCGCGAGGGAGTCGGGCGCCGAGCGAAGCGATGGCGCCCGACGAGGCTGGGGAGGCGTGAGGTGCGGTCGCGGTGCGGGGTGGGACTCAAAGGGGCAGCCGCGAGGACGAAGCACGGCGCAGTAAGCACCACAGCGAACGGAGTGAGCGAGGAGCGCAGCAAGCCGCGCGAGTCCTCGCGGCTGGGGCTTTGGCGGTGTTCGCCGCAGGGAAGCCAAATCCGTACGAGCGAGAGACTGGGGCTTTGGAGGAGTACTCCGTCATCCCGAGGTCGCTCGAGTACCACCGAGCGGGTGAGGATCCGACACCGATCACTGCGGAAACGCCGAACACGTACCGTCGCCGGACCGTTTAATAAGCGCCGCGCGAACCCGGGTACGTGGACGAACTCGTCGTGCGAACGGAGGTGTACGCCGATCCTGAGGAGGTGTACGAGTTCCTGCTGGACTTCCCGCAGTACGCGAACTACTCGGAGTACCTCCGCGAGGTCCGCACGGTCACCGGCGACGGCGGGCCCGGGACCCGGTACGCGCTCACGTTCGCGTGGTGGAAGATCTCCTACACCGCTCGTTCGGAGGTGACCGGCGTCGACCCACCCGCCCGCATCGACTGGGAGATCACGAAAGACATCGACGCCGGCGGCTGCTGGCGGGTGACGCCCGCGACGAGCGACGACGCGGGCGACGACACGAGCGACGACGCCGATCGAAGCGACGACGCCCCCTGCGAGGTCGCGCTCGAAGTCGAGTTCGATCCGGGCTCCGCCAGCTCCGACGCGCTCGACCTGCCGCGGCTCGTCTCGTTCGACTGGGTGTTGAAGAAGGCGATCCCGCTGATCAGAGACGAGGCCGAGCGCGTCGTCGAACGCGCCGTTCAGGACTTGGAGGGGTCGAGACGGGACGTGGACCTCGACGTGTACGTCGACTCCGACCGGATCTGACGCGCTCCGGATCGGGTCCGCCTCGCGTCGGCGAGTCGAAGGCCTTAATATATCCAGCGGGGAACGAACGGATGCGTTCGCGGGCTCGTAGATCAGTGGTAGATCATCCCCCTGGCACGGGGAAGGCCCGGGGTTCAAATCCCCGCGAGTCCATGTTTTTTCGCCGCGAGCAACGTCGCGAGCGGCGTGAACATGTGCCGAGCGGGGGATTTGAACCCTACCAGTCGCGCGCAGCGAGCGACGCGAGCGAGCACGTCTGGTTCTGGTTCAAATCCCCGCGAGTCCACTCCTGCGCTCACTTCGTTCGCTTAGTCGTTCCCTCGCGTGGCCCCACTCGCTCACTGCGTTCGCTCGCGGGACCCCCGCGAGTCCATGTTTTTGCGCCGCGAGCAACGTCGCGAGCGGCGCGAATATGTACCGGGCAGGGATCTGAACCTACCAGTCGCACGTACTGAACGAAGCAGGCGCCTTCTCGTTCACCACACGCTCCCCCGGTACTCCAGCCGTAGGTGGTCGGCCGTCTCCGGCGGGATCCCCATCTCCTCGAACATCCGTCGGAAGGTCGCGCGAACGTCGGCTTCCTCGAATGACCGGGAGGCGCGCGTCTGCGCGTCGACCTCGATCCCGCCGTGGTAATCGAGGTGGACCCGGTAGGTGTACCCGTCGACCTCGTGCGTGACGGTCGCCCGCGAGAGGACGAAGTCGATCGCTCCCAACCGCGCTCCGCCCGCGTAGTACTCGCGGGTGTGCTGACCGGAGCCCGGGACGGAACGCTCGGTGACCGTCGTCGCGCGAGCGGTCAGCTCGTCGTACGTCGCGCGGAACGCGACCGGCTCCTCGATCCTGATCTCCGGGGCGCCCGCCCCGAGCTCGTCGGGCTCGGCGTCACGGACGTTCGCTTGTAGTTCCTCGACGTCCCCCGCCGCGGTCGCCTCGTCCATCTCGAACAGGGTCGTGAGCCGATCGACGAGCCAATCCTCCGGCGGGAGGTCGTCGACGGTGAACTCGCCGCGGTTGCCGTCCGCGAAGACGGTCACGACGGTGACGCCCTCGTCGGCGTAGAAGGTGGCCCACAGCCGCGTCGCCTCTGAGTGGTCGAACGTGACCCTGAACGCCTCGTACCCCGGGCCGAGGTCGGCGTCGAGCTCGGCGATCCCCGCCGGGTGGAAGCCGCTCGATCCGACGCGCTCGACCTCGTACCCGGCCGCGTCGGCTCGGTCCAAGGCGTCCTCGTACGCGAGGTCCGACACGGTGACGCCGTCCGAGGAGTACGACGCCACGTCGGACCCGATCAGGACGCCCGCGAAGACCGCGTACGCGGCGGCGACGACGACGACGGCCCCGACGAGCGCGACCGCGGCCCAGCGGAGTAATTTCATACGCGCCGATACATCTCAGCGTCGTATAGCCCTGCCGACGGTTCCTTCGCGGCGGTGACGACCGCCGCGGGGCCGGGCCGCGTTTCCCGCGTAACGGGGTCGAGCGGGCCGCGACTACTGCTCCGCCGCCGACACCCGCACCACCTGCTTCCCGATGTTCTCGCCGGAGAACAGGCCGAGGAAGGCGTCGGGCGCGTTCTCCAAGCCCTCCACGACCGTCTCGCGGTGTTCGAGGTCGCCGCTCGCGACCCACCCCGCGAGGCGCTCGCTCGCCTCGCCGAACCGGGTCGCGAAGTCGCCGACGAGCAGGCCCCGGACCGTCGCGCGCACGGAGATGAGCTGCGGGAGCTTCCGCGGCCCGGTCGGGGCCGTCTCGTCGTTGTAGTGGGCGATCTGACCGCAGACAGCGACGCGCGCGTCGAGGTTCAGCTTCGTGAACACGGCGTCGGTGATGGGCCCGCCGACGTTGTCGAAGTACACGTCGACGCCGTCCGGCGCCGCCTCGTCGAGCGCGGCCCGGTAGTCGTCCGTCGCCTTGTAGTTGATCGCGGCGTCGAAGCCGAGGTCGTCGGTGAGCCAGTCGGTCTTCTCGTCGCTGCCGGCGAAGCCGACCACCCGACAGCCGTTCAGCTTCGCGATCTGGCCGACGACGGAGCCGACGGCGCCGGCCGCGCCGGAGACGACGACGGTGTCGCCGGGCTTCGGCTCGCCCACGTCGAGGAGGCCGAAGTAGGCGGTCCGGCCGGGCATCCCGAGGACGCCGAGGTACGCCTCCGGGTCGGCGACGGTCGGGTCGACCGGCGCGACGTCGGCGGCGTCGAGCGTCGCGTAGTCGGCCCAGCGCCCCTCGCCGGTCACGAGGTCGCCCGCGTCGTACGCGTCGCCCTCGCTTTCGACCACTTCGCCGACGACGCCGCCCTTGAGCGCGTCGCCCACGCCCCACGGCTCGGCGTACGACTCGGCGTCGCGCATCCGGCCGCGCATGTACGGGTCGACGGAGAGGAACCGGACGCGGACGAGGAGCTCGCCCGGGTCGGGGTCGGGAACGTCGGTCTCGCGCAGTTCGAAGCTGTCCTCGTCAGGCTCGCCGGTCGGCCGCTCGGCGAGAAGCCACTCGCGGTTGGTGTCCATCACGGTCCTCGTTGGCGGATGGAACGCAATAGGGTTTGGACCCCAGCAGCGGTCGTGGGGATCCGGAACTCGCAGCCGGCGCGGCGGTCGAAGGGGCGCGGCGGCGGGCCGTCGCTCAAGAATATCCGCGAGCGACCGCCGGGCGATTCACGCGACCGCGACGCCGTTGCGCGCGAGGTAGTTGCTGGCGGCCTTGATCTCGACCGGGCTCCCGATGATCCGGTACTGGTCGGAGCCCTCCACGACGGTGACGGTGAAGCGGGATTCGAGACACTCCCGGTGCCCGTCGAGCGCGCGGCGCGGGAGGACGATCTGCGTACTGTCGCGAAGGCTCGACGGATCTGGCATTCGGCGTGTGAATGGGTTACTCGTCTCCGATATAACCGTGTCGAAGTATCGGCGGGCCAACCACTCGTTCGGCGGCGAACCGGCGGTTCGCGCGGCGTTCGCGGTCGATCCGATCCTCGGTCGAGGACTGGCAATCCGAAGGAACACCTTTAACGAGCCGACCGGCCGAGGAACGGGTAATGGGACTGGAGGAGGAGATCGAAGACCTCCGCGAGGAGATCGCCAACACGCCCTACAACAAGGCCACGGAGGCCCACATCGGGCGGCTGAAGGCGAAGCTCGCGGAGAAGAAAGAGAAGCTGGAGAACCAGTCCTCCGCCGGCGGCGGCCACGGCTACGCGGTCGAGAAGCACGGCGACGCCACCGTCGCCCTGGTCGGGTTCCCGAGCGTCGGCAAGTCCACCCTCATCAACGCCCTCACCAACGCCGACAGCGAGGTCGGCTCGTACGAGTTCACGACCCTCGACGTCAACCCCGGCATGCTGCAGTACCGCGGCGCGAACATCCAGATCCTCGACGTGCCGGGCCTGATCGAGGGCGCCGCCGGCGGCCGCGGCGGCGGGAAGGAGGTGCTCTCGGTCGTCCGGACCGCGGACCTGGTCGTGTTCATGCTCTCGGTCTTCGAGATCGAGCAGTACGACCGGCTCCGCGAGGAGCTGTACAACACGAACATCCGACTCGACACCGAGCCCCCGAACATCAACATCCGGAAGACGCACAAGGACGGGCTCGGCGTGACGATGAGCGACGAGGTGAGCCTCGACGAGGAGACGGTCAAGCAGGTCCTCCGCGAGTACGGCTACGTCAACGCGAAGGTGACGATCCCCCACGACCTCACCATCGACGAGCTGGTCGACGCCGTGATGGACAACCGCGAGTACCTCCCCTCGATGGTCTCGGTCAACAAGGCGGACCTCATCGACAAGAGCTACCTCCCGACCGTGAAAGAGGAGCTGCGCGAGCGCGACCTCGACCCCGACGACGTGGTGTTTATCTCCGCGCAGGAGGGGCTCGGCCTCGACGGGCTGAAGGAGCGCCTCTGGGAGGAGCTGGGCGTCATCCGGATCTACATGGACAAGCCGGGCCGCGGCGTCGACTACGAGGAGCCGCTCATCCTGTTCGAGGGCGACACCGTCGGCGACGCCTGCGAGAAGCTCGGCGGCGAGTTCGACGAGCGGTTCAAGTTCGCGCGCGTGACCGGCGAGAGCGCGAAACACGACGACCAGCAGGTCGGGAAGGGGCACGAACTGGCCGACGAGGACGTGCTCCGGATCGTCGCGCGGAAGTAGCCCCGCGCGCTCGCCCCGCCCGACCGAAAGGCGCTTTTCGCGGGGCCGCGACCGTCGGGTATGCTCACGGTCGCGCTCGCGGGCAAGCCGAACGCCGGCAAGTCCACCTTCTACACCGCCGCCACGATGGCCGACGTCGACGTCGCGAACTACCCGTTCACGACGGTCGACCCGAACCGAGGCGTGACCTACGTCCGAACCGAGTGCCCCTGTCTCGACCGCGAGGAGCGCTGCGGGGCGGAGAACTGCCGCGACGGGAAGCGGTACGTCCCGATCGAACTCCTCGACGTCGCCGGCCTCGTCCCCGGCGCCCACGAGGGCAAGGGGCTCGGCAACCAGTTCCTCGACGAGCTGACGAACGCGGACGTGGTGTTGAACGTCGTCGACGCCTCCGGCGCGACGAACGCCGAGGGCGAGCCGGTCGAGGTCGGGAGCCACGACCCCCTCGACGACGTTGACTTCGTCGAGGAGGAGATGGACCTGTGGCTCGCCGGCATCGTCGACCGCAACTGGGAGGGCGTCGAGCGGCAGTCCCGCGCCCCGGACTTCGACCTCGAAGCCGCGCTGTCGGACATGCTCACGGGGTTCGGCGCGACCGAGCGCGACGTGACCGCGGTCCTGCGCGGGCTGGAGTACCCCGACGACCCGAAGGCGTGGACCGACGACGACCGCGAGGCGCTCGCGCGGGCGGTCCGCCGCCGCACCAAGCCCATCGTCGTCGTCGCGAACAAGGTGGACGCGGCGCCCGACGGCGCCGTCGAGCGCATCCGCGAGGGGACCGACAAGCCCGTGATCCCGGCGACCGCCGACGGCGAACTCGCCCTGCGCCGCGCCGCGGAGGCGGGCGTCGTCGACTACGACCCGGGCGACGAGGAGTTCGCCATCACCGGCGAGGTCTCCGACGACCAGCGCGCCGGCCTCGACGCGCTCCGCGAGTCGATGTCGGCTCACGGGGGGACGGGCGTCCAGACCGCGCTGAACGCGGCCGTCTACGACCTGCTCGACCGGATCACGGCCTACCCGGTCCAGGACGCCGGCAAGTGGACGGACGGGACGGGCAACGTCCTCCCGGACGCCTTCCTGCTGCCCGCGGGCTCGACGCCGCGCGACCTCGCGTACGCGGTCCACTCCGACATCGGCGAGGGGTACCTCCACGCGGTCGACGCGCGCGCCTCGCGCCGGATCGGCGAGGGCCACGAGCTGACCGAGGGCGACGTGGTGAAGATCGTCTCGACGGCCGGCCCCTGATCGCCGCGGAGCGACGCCCGCCGGCCGCGGGCGTCGCCCGGCGATCACTCCAGCGGGCGCGCGTACGTCACCTGTTTCGGCTCGAAGCCCGCGTCGCGGTAGAACCGCCGCGCGCCGTCGTTGCCCCACTCGCAGGAGACGGTGAGGTAGTCGCGGTCGTCCTCGCGGGCCATCGCCTCCACCCGCTCGAGGACCGCGCTGCCGTGTCCCTCGTTCCGGCGGCCCGGGTCGATTTCGAGGTTCACCACGTCGAGGTACCGCCCCCGCTCCCGGGATGGTCGCTCGCCCGCTTCGAGGGTGACGAACCCGACCGTCTCGCCGTCGACGACCACGAGGTAGTCGGTCACGGAGGGGTCGTCGAGGTGCGCGCGGAAGCCGTCGTCCGGGACCGCTTCCGCGTCCTCGTAGGCGATTTCGTTCAGCTCCGAGTGCGCCTCCATCGCCGTCGCGAGGTCGTACCACCGCTCGACGAGGGCGTCGAGGTCGTCCTCGCCCGCCGCCACGAGTTCCATGTCGATCCGCGACGGCGGACGGCCACTTCAGCGTTCGTCCGGTGTGGGTCGCCGTCGCGTCCGGGAACGCGAGGGGGCGTCCGCCGTGCGACCGACAGGCACATGCGGGTCGCCCGAGACGAACCGATAGAGAGCGGCCATGCTCGGGCTCGAACACGACTTCCGGATCGTCGACACCCGCGCGACCCTCGACCCCGACGAGTCGTCGGTCGCCACCCACGGGCGGGACATCTCGCCGGAGCGGCTGGAACGCGAGATGCTCCAGGCCGGGATCGTCCGCGCGGTCGCGAGCCCCGGGCAACGCGCCGCCGGGCGGAGCTACCTCCGCGCGAACAACGCCGTCGCCCGCCTCTCCATCGACCGCCCGTTCGTCGCGTTCGCCCGCCTCAACGGCCCCCGCGACCCAGGGACCGGGCCGGTGTCGGCCGTCCGGAACCTGCGCGCGGAGCGCGACGACCACCACACCCGCCCCGACGACGTCGAGCAGTACTCCTACGACGACCGCTTCCACGGCTTCACGCTGGCGCCCCACGTCGACGGCCTCCCCAACGAGGACGTGCTGACCCGCCTCGAGGACGCCGACCTCCCCCTGTTCGTCCACGCGGGCCGGGAGTTCCCGCCCGAGGCGGTCGAGACGGAGCTGCTCGGCTACGACCTCCCCGTCGTGCTGGGCAGCTTCGGCGGGTACCCGCTGGACGCCGACCTGATGAACGAGACGCTCGACCTGCTCGACGAGTACGACCGCCTCCACGTCGACACGAGCGCGGTCCGGTACCGCGAGGTGCTCGAACGCGGCGTCTTGGAACACCCCGACCGCGTCCTCTTCGGCTCCGGCGCGCCGGACGTCCACCCGAACGTCGGCGTGATGGAAGTGCTCACCCTCGACGTCTCCGAAGACCTGATGGCCCGCGTGCTGGCGAAGAACCCGGCCCGCCTCGTCCCGGCGCTCGCCGAGGGCGCCGACGTGTGACCCGGAGCGCCGCTGCCGCCCGCGGGTCAAACCCCGCCGCCGAAGCGACGCGCACTTGTCGCGCCGCCGCCGACCGACGGACATGAGCGACGCAGACGCCCGGAGCGAGCCCGTCGCGGGCGACGCCGACGCGGGCGCCGACGACCCGTACGTCGAGGTCGTGCGCGCGGTCGGCCACGAGCACGTCACCGCCGAGCACGCGAGCACGTTCGAGTTCACGACCGACGACTGGCTCACGCCGGCGGGCGACTGTATCGTCGGCGTCGAGGCGGACCGGACCCCGCGGGACTTCTCGGCCGAGTTCCGCGAGGCCTGCCGGGACGCGGACGCGACGATCACGGCCACCGTCGCGGCCGGGGAGCCGGGCGCCGAGGCGGTCGACCTCGCCGACCCCGCCCACGTCGACCGGATCGTCGGTCGCGGCGACCCCGGGCTCGCCCTGCTCGACGAGCGCTCCATGGTCGGACGCACGAGCGATTACACCGACGACGAGCGGACGGTCCTCGTCCACGGGGACGGCGCCGCGGCCGACCTCGACCGCGACCTGGTCGCCGCGCTCGCCGACGGCGCGCCCGCGGCGCTGCGGCTGGCGGTCGAGCCGACGGAGTAAGCGGCCGATACGAGTCGGGGGCCGCGGGGGGTCAGGACTGATCGGCGGCGTCGATGATGTCGAGGACGGGGAACGGCTCGGTCCGGTCGAACGAGGCGAAGACGGCCTCGTAGCGGGCCGAGGGGAACACGAACACGACGACCTTCTCGAAGAACAGCGTCTGGGCCTCGAACGACTCGTCGATCAGTTCCTTGAAGTCGTCGCCGGTGACCTGGTTCGCCATTATCAGCCGGTACGCGGACTCCAAGTCCTGATCGGTGTACCGGGACGCGAGGTCGTCCCTGACGTATTCGACGGTGAAATCGAGGGACCCGAGGTGAGCTATCACCCGGGCCTCCGCGCCGTCGACCGCGCGGAGGCGTTCGGCGAGGTCGGACATAGCAGTAGATTTCGCGCTAACCTGGTAAAACTGCCCATACGGGTCCGTCGGACCTCATATCGGCAGCTCTGCGTCCGCCCCGACGACCCGGTCCGGCTCCGCGGGCGCGCGCCAGTCGGTCGTCCGTTCGAGCAGTTGGACGACCATCCGACCCGTCACGCCCCAGACGGTGTAGCCGTCGACGTGGAAGAAGTGGACGCGGTGGTCGCCGTACTCCGGGTGGCCGACGCGGCGCTCCGACTCGTAGTTCGCCGGGTCGGTGAGCGCGTCGACCGGGAGGACCGCCACCTCGGCGACCTCCGACTCGTCCGGGACGTACTGGCGATCGGGGGCGACGCCGACGAACGGGCGGACCGCGTACTTGCTCGACGTGCGGGTGTCGTCGAGGCGCCCGACGACGTCGACCTCCGTCGGTCGCATGCCGACCTCCTCGTCGGCCTCGCGCAGCGCGGTGTCGGTCAGCGTCCGGTCGATCGGCTCGCGGCCGCCCCCGGGGAAGCTCATCTGCCCGGGGTGTTCGCCGAGGTGCGCGGCGCGCTTGGTAAAGAGGAGGTTGGCGTCGCCGTCCCGCGCGATCACCGGCGCCAGCACCGCCGCCTCCCGCCGGCCGGCGAGCGACTGCGGCGTGTGTCGGCGCAGCCCCGACAGGTCCATGGGAGTGATAGGCCACGCGAGGCGGATAACGTTTCCGCGGATTCCGACCGTACCGGACGGAACGGCGGACTGGAGCGGGCCGGAGCGGGCGCGAGCGCGGCTCAGACCGCCGAGATCTGACTGACGAGCGTCGCCGCGAACGCCGACAGCACGACGATCAGCGCCGCGAGCAGGACGGTCCGCTTCGTCGGGAACATCGTACCCGTGGGAGGGGCGGAGCGAGCATGTACCCCGACGACTCTCGTCCCGAGTTTACCCGAATTTGGCGACGCGCCGGGACGAAAGGCCTCCGTACCGACGCGCCGCGAGGGCGGGCGACGGCGGTCGGGTTCGGACCTTTTAAGCCCGAGACACCCGCTTTCGAGAGTAATGAGCGACGACGACCAGGAGCTCGGAATCACCGAGTCCAAGACGCACAACACCGGCGAGTGGTACGCCGAGGTCGTACGGAAGGCGGGGCTCGCGGACTACGGCCCCGAGGGGATGAGCGGGTTCATCGTCACCCGCCCGCGGGCGTACGCCGTCTGGGAGCGCCTCCAGGGCTTCCTCGACGCGAAGTTCAAGGAGACGGGCGTTCAGAACGCCTACTTCCCGCTGTTCATCCCCGAGTCGTACCTCGAACGCGAGAAGGACATCGTCGAGGGGTTCGACCCCGAGGTGGCGTGGGTCGACGAGGCGGGGAACAAAGAGCTCGAAGAGCGGCTGGCGGTCCGCCCCACCTCCGAGTCGATCATCACGCCGTACATCAGCCGGTGGGTCCGGAGCCACCGCGACCTCCCGCTGCGCGTGAACCAGTGGTGCTCGGTCGTGCGGTGGGAGGCGACAGAGACGAAGCCGTTCTTCCGCACGAAGGAGTTCCTCTGGCAGGAAGGTCACACCGCGCACGCGACCCGCGAGGACGCGTGGGACGAGACGATGACGCGGCTCGACCAGTACGAGTCCGTCTACGAGGACCTGCTCGCGCTGCCGGTCCTGAAGGGACAGAAGCCGGACCACGACAAGTTCCCCGGCGCCGACACGACGACGACCGTCGAGGCGCTGATGCCCGACGGGAAGTCGGTCCAGGCGGGCACCTCCCACCACCTCGGGCAGTCGTTCGCGGAGGCGTTCGACATCACCTACTCGGACGAGGACGAGGAGGAGCGCACCGCCCACACCACCTCGTGGGGGCTCTCGTGGCGCGCGCTGGGCGCGCTGATCATGACCCACTCCGACGAGCAGGGGCTCGTCCTGCCCCACACCGTCGCCCCCACCCAGGTCGTCGTCGTCCCCATCTGGCAGGAGGACACGAAAGACGACGTGCTGGCGTACGCGGAGGGAGTGGCCGACGACCTCGACGACGCGGGGATCCGGGTCGAACTCGACGACCGCGACGAGCGCAACCCCGGGTTCAAGTTCAACGAACACGAGCTCAACGGGATCCCGCTCCGGATCGAGATCGGCCCCCACGAGGTCGACGACGAGGAGCTCACCCTGGTCCACCGGCCCGACGGCGAGAGCGTCGAGGTCGACCGCGACGGGGTCGCCGAGACCGTCCGCGACCAGTTCGACGAGGTATACGCCAAGCTGTACGCGACCGCCGAGGAGACCCTCGACGACGGCGTGCGCGAGGCCGACGACCGCGCCGACATCCTCGGCACGCTCGGCCAGCACGGCGGCTACGTGAAGGCCCCGTGGTGCGGCGACGAGGCCTGTGAGGAGCCGATCAAGGAGCCGATGGCCGCCGAGATCGTGATGGTGCCGTTCGAGGACGACGACCCCCTCGCCGACGAGGGGCACGACGAGACGTGCGCGATGTGCGACGCCGACGCCGAGCGGACCGCCTACTTCGCGAAGACGTACTGAGCCGCGGCGGTGCCGACGCCGCCTGCGCTACCGGGTTCGCGCGGTGACGGCGATCGGTCCGGACCGCGCGCCCCCTGCGGGATCGCTCCCTCGGCGACGCGACTGTTCCCCTGGACCGCACTGCCTCCCTCACGTCGGGCGATTAATCCGCGTTGATCCGACTTAACGGAGTTCCGGGTATATACGGACGGAGTGCGTACCCGCTGGTGATGAACCGATGGATTGCCGGCCTCGTCGTCGCGGCCGTCGCCGCCGCGGTGATCGCGGGGGCCGCCGCCGCCGCGCCGGCGGGAGCGGTGACCGCACAGACCGACGCGCCGAACGGGAGCGGTGCGGACTCGGGCGCCGAGAACGCGACGCTCGACCTGAGTCCCGGCGAGCAGCTCGCCGGCGTCGTCGGCGTCCAGGGCGCCGAGATCGAAGGCGAGGTTGAGTCGCGCGCCTTCGCGGTCGGGCTCCGCGAGGCGGCGGGCAACGAGAGCCGCGCCGCCGTCGTGGCGGAGCGACTGAACCGGACCGAAGCGCGCCTCGCGGAGCTGGAGCAGCGGCAGGAGGCGCTGCGCGAGCGCCGCGCGGCCGGCGAGTTGAGTCAGGGGGAGTACGCCGCGCGGATGGCGACGACGACCGCGCGGATCGAGACGCTCTCTCGCGGGCTGAACCGGAGCGCGAGCGCGGCCGCCGAGCTCCCGGCCGCCGTCCGCAGCGAGGCGGGCGTGGACGGCGATCGACTGACGGCGCTGCGCGAGCGCGCGAGCGCGCTCAGCGGCCCCGAGGTCGCCGCCATCGCCCGCGGCGTGGCCGGCGACGGCGTTGGCGGACCGGTCGCGTCCGGACGCGGGCCGCCGGAGGACCGCGGGCCCGAAGCCGGGGGCCCGCCGGACGACAGGGGGCCCGGCGAGGACGACGAAGCCGGACCCCCGAACGAGGAGGACCGCGAGGACGGCGAGTCGGACGCGGACGACGGAAGCGAACGCCGAGGACCGCTGGACGGGAACGGCGAGGACGGCGCCCCGAACGGGTCCGACCCCAGAGACGGGGACGAGGCCGACGACGAGCCGGGGGCAGCCCCCGGCGGCCCCCCGGACGAGTCCGACGGAAACGGGTCCGGCGGCGGACCTGGGGCGGGCGGGTCCGACGACCGCGGATCCGAAGGAGACGAGTCGAGCGACGACGAATCCGAGCAGGACGGCGACGAACCGTCGGTGACGTCCCCGCGAGGCGTCGTCGACGCCCACCCGGGCCGCGATGCGTGAGCGGGGCGCAGCGCGACGGGTGAGAGCGCTCGGTTCTGGGAACGTCGCCGGTCGGGGATGAGAAGGAATTTATTCACACGGTCTGTCGCTCACGGCGTGCAGCGAGCGCCGATCCTCCTCGCAGTCATCGCCCTCCTCGGAGCCGTCGGCCTCGCGCTCAGCGCGGGCGGCGCCGGCGCGGTCCCGTTCGAGGGCGGGTTCGCTCAGATGGACGTCGAACCGGACGACGTGTCGATGGAGGTCGCCGTCCAGCCGGACGGGGACGCGCGGTGGACCGTCGAGTACCGGATCCGGCTCGGCACCGACGAGGAGGAGCGGGCGTTCGAACAGCTCCGCGTGGACGTGGAGAACGACACGGAAGCGTACACGACCCGGTTCCGCGACCGGATGGCCTCGACCGCGGAGACCGCCGAGACGGCGACGGGCCGCAACATGACCGTGTCGAACGCGACCGTGACCGCCGAGCGGCGCGAGCTTCCGCAGGCGTACGGCGTGTTGACCTACCGGTTCGAGTGGACGAACTTCGCGGCCGTCGACGGCGACCGGCTCCGCGTCGGCGACGCCGTCGACGGGCTGTTCCTCGACGACTCCTCGTCGCTCATCGTCTCGTGGCCGGAGGGGTACCGCCTCGGCGAGACGACGCCCGAGCCGAGCGAGGTGCGGGAGCGGTCCGTGGTCTGGAACGGGCCGGTCGACTTCTCCGCCGGCCAGCCGCGGATCTCCGTCGCGCCCGCGGGGCCGCTCTCGGGGGTCCCGACCGCCGGTGTCGCCGCGCTCCTCGGGGCGCTCGTCGTCGCCGGCGCCGCCGTCGCCTACCGTCGTCGAGACGCCGAGCCCGCGGCGCCCGCGGGGGGCGGAGACGCCGAGACCGAGGCGACCGGCGACGCGCCGGCGGACGGCTCGGGCGCCCCGAAGAGCGCGGCGGCCGCGAGCGACTCGACGGCGGAGCCGACGGCCAGCGACGACGACGGCGACGCGTCGGAGCCGGACTCGGACGAGCCGCGGCCCGTCGACGGCGACCTGTTGAGCAACGAGGAGCAGGTGCTCCGGCTGATCGAGTCGGAGGGAGGCCGGATGAAACAGAAGCAGGTGGCCGAGCGGTTGGACTGGACCGCCGCGAAGACGAGCCAGGTGGTGACGGGGCTGCGCGACGAGGGCGACCTCGACGGCTTCCGCTTGGGCCGCGAGAACGTCCTCTCGCTGCCGGACTACGATCCGGAGGGAGACGCGGGCGGAGTCGACGAGGACGGCGGGAACCGCGGCGAGGGAGAGGACGCGGGCGGCGAGGGCGACGCTACCGGCGACTGACCGCGCCGTCGACGGCCCGGAGACGGCCCGGTTCGGCCACGCTCACAGGTCCCGCGAGCGACCGATGTGAAGCAGTTCGCCCCCGCACTCGCACTCGCCGGGCGAGCCAGTCCGCCGGCCGCATTTGAAACACTCGTACATTTCTTCGCCGTCGCAGTCGTATTCTGGTCGCATATACGCCGATAAGACTCCGTGATAAATAACCACACACCTAATATTATTTTTAGAATATAAATAGTTTTCCGGGAGCCGGTGACCGAACGATCGGAACGGCTTGATCGGCTCCGAGAACCGCGCTCACGTCAGCGGTCGGGAGTCCCGTCGCTCACCGGTTCGGCGTCGCACCGTCACAAGAGCCGGAGGAGGGATTTGAACCCTCGACCTATTCCTTACGAAGGAATCGCTCTGCCAGCTGAGCTACTCCGGCACGCATTCGACAATTCCCGGACGGAAAAATAAGGGTTCCGAAACGGGGACGGGGCGGCGATCCGACGCGCCGACTCCCGCGACGGAATCGGCGAATTGTCTCGGTGGCAATCTGACAATCGTCTCGTGTTAGGTCGTATCCTGTCTCGATACTCACAAGAAAGCGAAATAATTCACAAGTGTATAAGGAAAAAGACTAAATACGTGTTCGGGTTTGAATTCAGACGTGATGACACCGCCCGCGTGCCGAGACGGCGGGGATCGAATCCCTCGGCGGTGCGTGCCCGGTCGAAGCCCGTACCGGGCGGCGATAGTCACGTCGGTCGCCGGCCCCACGGCGACTCGACGCGGCCGTCATCCCCAGCAGCGTCCCGTCGCGGCTACCGTGTGAAACGCGTCTCCGACGCGCCAAGCGCAGAATCGCCTCTGGTCCGCCGACCGCCGCCGCGACCGCTTGTCATGTGACGGGCCCCGGCCGCGTCGCCCCGAGGAGGGTCGGGGCGACGCGGCGTTCTCGCTGTCTCGACGCTCCCTCGCGAGCGACCGGACCGCCCGACGCGCTCGCGCGGGTGCTGATTCGCGTTACGCGAACAGCCGCCGCGCGCGACGGACCTCCCCGGAGAGCCCGGCGTACCCGGCGCCGACGACGCCAGCGAGCCGCAGTTCCGCGGGCGCGACGCCGAGGCGGTGCGAGAGCGGCCCCGGCCGCGCGTCGGCGCCCGCGACCGCGACCGTCCGCCCGCGGACCCTGACCTCGGCGGTGAGACCGCCCCGGACCAGCTCCGCGGTCGCGAGGGTCGAGACGGACTCCGCCGGGAGCCGCCGGGCGATGCGGAGGGCGTCGCCGACGCTGTCGACCTCGACGAACAGGCGGCGGCCGGTCGCGCGGACCGCGGCGTCGACCCCGTCGACCGAGAGCGTCAGGTCCTCGGTCTCGACCGAGAGGCGCCGCCCGGACTCACTCCCGCTCACGCGTGGTGACCCGGACGCCGCCGTCGACGCGCCACTCGGCGTGCTCGGCGTCGTCGCCGGTCCCGCTCGGCACCTCGACGGTCATATCCTCGAACTGATAGTGTATTTCGGCGTTTCGGCCCGTGAGGCGGTCGTACAGCCCGATCGCTAAGTCCGGCCAGGTGGTCGTCTCGTCGATGCGCTCCGCGGGGTCTTCGGCGTCGCTCATACACGTTCACGGTAGTGAGTGGCACGCATAAGTGAGCGGCCTGACGTGTCTGTGCCGTCGGTACCGGGGCGGGACCGACCGGCGCGGTCAGCCGTCGACGCGGGTCAGCCGGACGTCGAGACAGACGTTGTGTTCGTGTGGCGCGTACGACCGGACGACCCGTTCGGTCTCGACGTCGACGGCGTAGGCGTCGCCGGCGGCCGCCTCGATCGCGCGCCGGCCCGGGCCGAACGGGTCGTCCTCGTGTTGGATGTCGTAGTAGTGGATCACGCAGTCGTCGCCCGCGAGCGCGACGGCGGTGTCGAGGAACTCGTCCGCGGAGTGCGGGAGGTTCATCACGAGCCGGTCGGCGGTGTCGGCGCACGACTCGGCGATCTCGCGGACGTCGCCCGCGACGGCCGTCACCCGGTCGGCGACGCCGTTGCGTTCGGCGTTCTCCCGGAGGTACTCGACGGCGCGCTCGTTGAGGTCGCACGCGACCACGTCGGCGCCGCGGGCGGCCATGGGGACGGCGTACGGTCCCACGCCGGCGAACATGTCGACCGCCGACTCGCCGGACTCCACCTGCTCGACCACGCGGTGCCGCTCGGTCGCGAGCCGCGGCGAGAAGTACACTTCCGCGACGTCGAGCGCGAACTCGTGGCCGTACTCGCGGTGGACCGTCTCGGTGCCGTTCCCGGCCAGCACGTCCCACTGACGGACCCGCAGTTCGCCCTCGATCGGCGACGCGCGGTTGAGGACCGTGTCGCAGGGGAGGTCGGCGGCCATGACCGCGTCCGCGATCTCGCGGGCGCGGTCGTCGTCGTCCTCGTCGACGATGACGATGTCGCCCAGCCGCTCGATCGAGGGCTCGTAGCCGAGGATCTCCGCGGGCGTCGTGGGGCGGTCCCGGGCCGCCGCGTCGCGCTCCACGACGTGGGCCGCGAGGTCGGCCGGGACCCGATCGCGGTCCGCGACGGGGATGTAGATCGTGTCGCCGTCGACGGCGATCTGGTGGTCGCCGTCGAGGGCGTCGGCGTCGGCGAGCCGGCTCCGGACGGTCTCGCCGCGCTCGCGGTCGACGGCGACGCAGGGGACGCTCATCGTCGGCGAGACGCGGGCGAGCGAATAAACGGTGACGCTTCGCGGACGGCTCACTCCTCGTCCGCGGTCGCGGCCGCGACCGCGTCGAGCAGTTCCGCGCCGCTCGCGTCGGCGGCGACCGAGACGACCCGGTCGGCGGCCGCGGCCACCTCGGCGTTCGGGCCGCGCGGCGCGTCGGGGGGGCCCAGGCCCTCCGACCCGACGACGAGCGTCGCGTCCGCGTCGGCCGCGAGACTCCGCGCCGCCGCGACCGCCGCCGCGGACGGGGCCTCGAACGGCGGCGCCGTCACGGCGGTCGCGCCCGCGTCCGCGGCGGCGCCGGCGGCGGCGTCCCCCGCCGGAACGACGCCGACGGAGGCTTCGTGGCCCGCGGCCGCCAGCCGGGCGACGGCGCGCGCCGCCGGGCGCCCCGTGCCGATCACGTGGACGCGCCGGGGCCCGACGTCGCTGTGGGGGAACGCCGTCACCGCGGGCGCGCCGGTCGCCGGGTCGCGGCCGACGAACGCCTCGGCGTCGAAGGCGGCGCCGACGGTCGACGCCGAGAGCACGTCCTCAGGCGGGCCGGCGGCCCGGACGCCGCCGTTCGCGAGGACGACGACCTCGTCGCAGTACCGGGCCGCGGCGTCGAGGTCGTGGATCGCGGCGATCGCCCCCCGGTCGCCGTCGTCGACGAACGCGCGGACCAGTTCCAGCGTCTCGACCGCGTGGTTCACGTCGAGGCTGGCGGTCGGCTCGTCCAGGAGGAGGAGCGGGGCCGCCTGCGCCAGGGCCCGGGCGAGCAGGACGCGCTGGCGCTCGCCGCCGGAGACCTCGGTGATCGAGCGGTCCGCGAACCGCTCGACGTCGGCCGCGGCCATCGCGGCGTCGACCGCCTCGTCGTCCGCGACGCCGTGCGCGTCGAAGCGCCCGAGGTGCGGGGTCCGCCCCATCTCGACGACGTGGCGCACGCGGAAGTCGAACGCGAGGTTCGTCGCCTGCGGGACGCTCGCGACCCGGCGCCCGACCGCCTTGGCCGACAGCGACGCCGCCGGGTCCCCCCCGATCTCGACGGTCCCGGCGTCCGGCTCGACGGCCCCGGTCACCGCGCGCAACACCGTCGTCTTGCCGGCGCCGTTGGGGCCGACGAGGCCGACGAGCGACCCCGGCTCGACGCGGAGGTCGACCCCGGAGACGACGTCGAGGTCGCCGAACGAGACGGCAACGTCCGCGACCGACAGCAGCGGGTCGTCGCCGAACGACCGAGCGGTGTCCGGGAGCGACCCCGGTCCCGGGAGCGACGCCGACCCGTCGCGCGCGGCGGCGGGTCGGGCCTCGGCCGCCTCGGCGACGGATTCCTCGCCGTCCGCCGCCTCGGCGTCCGCGTGGCGGTCCGCGCTCACAGCTCCGTCACCTCCCGGGTCACGAGCAGGTAGACGAAGAAGGGCGCGCCGACCGCGGCGGTGATGATCCCGACCGGGTACTCGGCGGGGGCGGAGCGCGCGAGCGTGTCGGCCGCGACGAGGAAGGTGCCGCCGGAAAGCGCCGCGGTCGGGAGCAGCACCCGGTGGTCGGGGCCGACGACGAGCCGGAGCATGTGCGGGACGATGAGGCCGACGAACCCGATCACGCCGGCGAACGCGACGCCCGCGGCCGTGACCAGCGCCGAGGCGGCGAGCAGCACGCGCTTGGTCCGCTCGACGGCGATGCCGAGCCCTCGGGCCTCCTCCTCGCCGAGCAGGAGGACGTTGAGGTCGCGGGCGTACGCGAGCAGCACGGCGAACAGCGGCGGCACGACGACGGCGGTGACGGCGACCTCGCTCCACGCCGCGCCGGAGAGGTGGCCCATCAGCCACGCGACGATCTGGCGGAGCGACTCGCCGGCCTGGAGCTGGAGGTACGAGACGACCGCGCCGAGGAACGTCTGGACCGCGACGCCGGCCAGGAGGAGGGTGGCGACGGGCGTCCGGCCGCCCCGGGTCGCGATGGCGTACACGCCGAAGGCGGCGGCGAGCGCGCCGACGAACGCGAAGAGGCTCGTCCCGGCGCCGCGCGAGAGCGCGACCTCGACCGGCCCGAAGAGGGGGACGGCGACCGTCGCCGAGAGCGCGGCGGGGAAGACGATGTACGCGACCGCGCCGACCGCCGCGCCCGAGGAGACGCCGATTATCGAGGGGTCGGCCATCGGGTTGCGGAAGAAGCCCTGCATCACCGTGCCGGCGGCCGCGAGCGCGAACCCGACGAGCGCGGCCAGCAGGATCCGCGGCAGCCGCACGCCCACGACGATCTGCTGGTGGACCGAGTCGACGGGGAACGCGAACGGGGACGCGAACGTCAGGTCGACGCCCGGGAGCGTCAGCGGTCCGACGCCGGGGACCGGCAGCGGACCGACGCCGCTGGCGCTCGTCTCGATCCCCGCTGGCACCGCGAGCGCGTTCAGCACCGACTTCACGACGGTCTCGGGCGGGACGGAGACGGGACCGATCGCGGCGCTGACCACGACGGCGACCGCGAGGAGCGCGGCTACCGCCGCCGACCAGTACGCCGACCGAACCCATGGTCGCATGCGTACTCCAACACAACTTGTAGTAGGTAAATACTTATTGGACGAGTCCGGTCATGGACGCGATGCGAGACAGCTTCGCGATCGCGATAGCCGTGCTGGTGACGACCGCCCTGATCGGCGGCGTCGCCGGGACGGCGGCGGGCGCACAGTCGACGATATCGACCGACGGGCCCACCGCGGGCGCGCAGCCGGCGGTCGGCGCGGCGGCGACGGGCGCGGGGGCCGCGCAGACCGACGGCGCCTGCGGCTTCCCGTACAACGCGACCGACGCCACCGGCGAGACGATAACCTTAGAGGAGCGCCCCGACCGGATCACGACGATCTCCCCGTCTGCGGCGCAGACGCTGTGGGAGCTCGGCGCGCAGGACCGCGTCGTCGGCGTGAGCCAGTTCGCCTTCTACCTCGACGGCGCCGAGGAGCGGGCGAACGTTTCCGCCTCGTTCGGCGCGAGCGTCGAGCGCGTCGTCGACACCGAGCCCGACCTCGTGTTGGCGCCGAACTCCTCGGCGGCCGACGTGGAGCCGCTCCGCGAGCAGGGGCTGACCGTCTACCACTTCCCGGCGGCGACGAGCATCGGCGACATCGCCGAGAAGACGGAGACGATCGGTCGACTCGTGGGCGCGTGCGAGGCCGCGAGCGAGACCAACGCGGAGATGTACGACGCGGTGGAGGCGGCCGAGGAGCGGACCAGCGGCGTCGACCGGCCGACCGCCCTCTACCCCCTCGGCGGCGGCTACGTGGCGGCGAACAACACCTTCATCGACGCGATCATGACCGCGGGCGGGACCGACAACGCCGCCGCGGAGTACGAGGCGTACCCGCAGCTCTCCGACGAGGTAATCCTAGAGACGGACCCCGAGCTGATCATCGTCACCGACTCCGAGGCCGCGATCCTCGACCAGGAGCCGTACGCCAGCACGACCGCGGGCGCCGAGGACAGCTACGTGGTGATGAACGTGAACCACCTCAACCAGCCGGCGCCGCGCAGCGTGATCGAGTCGACGACGACGCTGTCGAACGCCGTGGTCGAGCTACGGAGCGACGGCAGCGAGTCGACGGACGGCGCCGAGGGCGGCTCGTCTGACGGGGACGGCTCCGACGGCGGCGATTCCTCGGGCGACGGCTCCGGGGACGGCGACGCGTCGGACGGTTCGACGACCGGAGATTCGGACGGGACCGACGGCGGCGACGGGGAGAGCGCCGGCGACACGGGCGCGGAGTCGCCCGGGTTCGGCGCCGTCGCGGCCGCGCTCGCGCTGCTCGCGACCGGCCTGCTCGCGCGGGGCGAGTGACGGGCGAGGAGCGCGCGAGCCGCACCGAGCGCTGACCGACGGGTCCGTCTAGATCCCCTGTCCCATCAGGTGGCTGCGGAGCACGTCGGGCGTCTTCAGCCCGGCGTCGCTGTTGAGCAGCACGACGGTCTCGTCGCCGTCGAAGAAGCCCTCCTCGGCGAGCGCCCACGCGCCGGCGGGGGCCGCGCCGCCCGTGGCGCCCATCTCGACGACCTCGTTCTGCGCCACGGCGACCGCGCTCGCGAGGATGTCGTCGTCGTCGACGCCGACCGCGGTCCCGCCGCTCTCGGTGACCGCCGCGACGGCCGCGGCGCCGCCGGCAGGGTCCGCGATCTCCAGTTCACCGCAGATGGTGTCGGGCGTCCCCCACGGCTCGGGCTCGTCGAGGCCCCGCTCGACGGCGGCCGCGATCGGGGCGCAGCCCGCCGCCTGCGCCGCGACGACCTTCGGCGTCCCGTCGATCGCGCCGATCCGGTCGAGCTCGTCGAACCCCTTGTACACGCCGGTGACGACCTCGCCGGAGCCGGTCGGGACGACGACGACGTCGGGGGCGTCGCCGAGGTCGGCGACGAGCTCGAACGCGACCGTCTTGGCGCCCTCGTGGCGGTAGGGGGTGACGAACTCGCCGAGGTCGGTGTACTCGGTCTCCAGCTGCTCGTCGACCGCCTCGGCGGCGTCCGGGAAGCGCCCGCCGACCACGCGCATCTCGCCGCCGTGGACGTTCGTCATCGACTTGTTCGAGAACGCGCAGCGCGAGGGGACGAACGCGTACGAGCGCAGGTCCGCCCGGCCCGCGTACGCCGCCATCGACTGCCCGGCGTTGCCGGGACTCGCGCAGACGAGCGGCTCCACGTCGGCGCCGTCGGCCGCCCGCCTCGCGACCGCCGTCATCGCGAGCGAGAGCCCGCGGTCGAGGACGGTCCCCGTCGGGTTTCGCCCCTCGTCTTTGACGTACACCGCGTCGACGTCGAGCTCGCCGGCGAGCCGGTCGGTCGCCACGAGCGGCGTGGCGCCCTCGCCCGCGGTGAGCGCGTCCGCGGCCGGGAACGGGAGCAGCGCGTCGAAGCGCCAGTGGCCCCTCGCGGTCGCGGGCGCGGCCCGGGCGTCGCCGCTGCCGCCCCGCGCCGCGGGGTCGAACAGGTCGTCCGGGTCGACCGCGTCGTAGTCGTAGACAGGGTCGAGGCCGCGCGCCCGCTCGTCGTCGTCGATCGCGGCCGCGTCGGCGGTCTCGTGGACGCGTCCCGACGCCCGACTCTCCAGCCCGCGAAACGCCGGCGTGGTCTCGAAGTCAGCCATAGCGAACCTTGCGGCGGCGGCGACTAATCGCTTCGCACTCCGAGACGGGCTGCCGGCAGACTGACACCACGACAACGCGGTGGTGCGTGCCGACGAGCGGCCGTAGGGCACGAGTCGCACGCGCGAGGGACGCGGTGAGTGAGGGGCGACCGCAGGGAGCCCCGACCGAGCCGCGAGGCTGGGGAGGCGTGAGGTGCGGTGCCGTGCGGGGTGGGACTCGAAGGGGCAGCCGGGAGGCGGGCGCAGGCGACGCAAGCACTGGAAGGAGCGAACGAAGTGAGCGACTGAAGCGCGCAGCGAGCGTGCGCCCGCCTCCCGGCTGGGGCTTCGTGGGCGCTCGCGTCGGCCGTCGGGTTATGATCTCCTGAGTCCGACGCCGCGACACGGTCGAATCCGGACCGCTCACCGGCTCCAGAATGTCACCACTGCGAGGAGGGCGGCAGTCGGAAGAGCGCGATCAACCGACTGAGCGCGTACACCGCGGCGTACAGGAACGCAGCCGAGGGCGCCGCGACGAGGAGCGCGAGGTAGGTCCCGAACGTGGCGGCACCGCCGATCGCTCGGAACCGACCCGTCTGACTCACGGCTCGAAGCCGGCCCCACCGGTGCGTCAGAGCCGCCAGCCCGCCGCCGAGAAATGTCCCGGCGACGATGGCGACGAGCGCGAGCGGCCCCGGAGACCGGAGCGAAGCGATAACGGCCGAGGGAGATTCGAATCGTCCCAAGACGACGGTGAGAAACGCAAACGCCAGGAGCGCGGCGCCGACCTGGAAGAGGTCCGCGGCCCGCCCGTCGATGGCACTCCTCGACGGAGCGGCGTCCGGGTCGAACAGCCAGCCCGACAGCCCGAACCCGACCAGCCCGAACAGGGCGACCGGCGCGCCGAGCGCGCCGCTCGCGCCCGGACCGCCGACCGACAGCCAGACGCCGAGCGGGACGAGGGCGAGGGACAGCCACCGACCGACCGCGACGCGGTCCACGCGTGGGACTCGCGCGCCCCCGACAACAAGCGTGCTCACCGCGACGTCCGCGATCCGATCCCGCCGCCGCTTATAAACCCGCGACCCGATACTCGAAGCATGAACGGAGACGCCACGGTCGTCGGCGGCGGACTGGCGGGGCTGGTCGCGGCGAGGCGGCTCGCCGAGGCGGGCGCGGACGTGACGCTGTACGAGCGACGGCCCGGGGTCGGCGGCCGAGTCCGAACCGAGACGGTCGACGGGTTCACGCTCGACTGCGGCTTTCAGGTGCTCTTCTCCAGCTATCCCGGCGTCGACCGCGAACTCGGCGTGGACGGGCTCGACGCCCTCGACTTACGCACCTTCGCGCCCGGCGCGACGATCTGTCGGCCCGGCTCGCGCTCGGTCCTCGGCGACCCGCTCCGCGACCCGCGGTCCGCGGTCCCCTCCCTGTTGAACGACGAGGTCTCGTTCTCCGACAAGCTCCGGACGCTCGCGCTCCGGTACGACCTCGCGAACCGCGACGAGGCCGAGTTCTTCGCCGGCCCGGACGCGCCGATCCGCGAGTACCTCCGCGACTGGGGGTTCGCCGACGACTACGTCGAGAACTTCGTCGAGCCGTTCTACGGCGGGATCACCCTCGACCGCACGCTGTCGACCTCGAAGCACGTCTTCGAGTACACGTTCCGCGCGATGGGCCGCGGGTCGATCGGCGTCCCCGCAGAGGGGATGGCCGCGCTCCCCGCCGCGCTCGCCGACCGCGCCCGCGAGGCGGGCGTCGAGATCCGGACCGGCGAGGACGTGGAGGCGGTCCGGACCGCCGGACAGGGCCGGATCCCGTTCCGGAGCGGTGCGGCCGACGCCGAGGGCGCCACCGTCGAGCTCGCGGACGGATCGACCCGCGAGGCGGACGCGGTCGTCGTCGCGACCTCGCCGCCCGAGGCGCGGCGGCTCACCGACGTCGAGTCGGTCCCGACAGAGGGCGTGCCGAACACGACCGGCTGGTACGCGCTCCCCGCGGGCGAGTCGTTCGAGACGGGGAAACGGATCCTGCTCAACGCCGCGGGCGAGTCGCCGAACGCCGTGGTCCCGATGTCGGAGGTCGCGCCCGAGTACGCCCCGGGCGACCGCGCGCTGGTCGCCGCGACGTTCCTCGGCGAGGAGTCCTTGGAGCGCGACGACCGGGCCCTCCGCGCGGACGTCCGCGACGCGCTGGCGGCGTGGTTCCCGGACCGCGAGTTCGAGGGGGTAGAGACGCTCGACGTCCACCGGATCCGGTTCGCGCAGTTCGCGCAGCCGCCGGGCGTCCACGCCGACCTCCCCGGCGTCGACGACCCCGAGGGGCCGGTGACGCTCGCCGGCGACTACACAGAGTGGTCGTCGATCCAGGGCGCGCTCGAAAGCGGTCGGAAGGCGGCGAGCGCGGCGACCGAGTACCTGTAGGCCGGCGAACCCCGTCGAGAGGTTACGAGCCGTCGCCGGCGTCGTCGCCCGCGCGACGCCCGAGGCCGACGATCGCCGCGAGCACGGCCACGCCGATCGTCCACCGGGTGTTGATCCGGAGTCCGATCCCGAACAGCAGCAGCGCGTTCGCCGCCAACAGGAGGAGGACGGCGTTCAGCCGCCGCCGGAGGGTCGAGTCGTCCATGCCAACTCGTAGGGGGCGAGGCCCCGATAGCGGTGGCGATCGCGGGACCCAGCCGACCGACCGTGCGCCCCTCGTCGAAGCGACCGGGTCGCCGCCGGCGTCACTCCTCGCGCGAGAACGTCCCCTCGCCGTGCTCCTCGACGGCGGCGAGCAGCTCGTCGCGCTGGCGGCGGATCTCGGGCGGGAGCTCGGCGGACGCGTGGTCGAACATGTCGCGCGGGTCGGCCTCGATCGACTCCGCGAAGTCGATGGCGTCGGCGACGACCTCGTCGGCCTCGTCGCGTATCGCCGCGACCCCCTCGTCGCCGATCCGCCCGGTCTCGCGCAGGAACGCCTCCGTGCGGTCGAGCGGGTCGAGCGCACGCCACGGGTCCACGTCGTCGGGGTCGCGGTATGCGCCCGGGTCGTCGGCGGTCGTGTGCGCGCCGAAGCGGTACTCGACGAATTCGATGAGGACGGGGCGCGGCTCGTCCCCGCCGGCGCCGTCCGTCTCGCCTCGCGCGCGCTCGGCGGCCTCCCGCGTGACCGCGTAGCTCGCGAGCGGGTCCATCCCGTCGACGCGGACGCCGTCGAAGCCGTAGGCGGTCGCCTTCGCCGCGAACGTGTCGCTCGCGGTCTGTCGCGACTCGGGGATCGAGATGGCCCAGCCGTTGTTGTGACAGCAGAACAGCGTCGGCGTGTCGAACACGCCCGCGAAGTTCAGCGCCTCGTGGAAGTCGCCCTCGCTGGTCGCGCCGTCGCCGAAGTGGCAGGCGACGACGCGGTCCTCGCCGCGGTGGTCAAACGCCCACGCGGCGCCGACCGCGTGCGGGAGGTGCGCCGCGATGCCGATGTTCAGCGGGAAGACGTTGCCCGCCGCGATCGCTTCCGTCCCGGACTCGTGGCCCATCCAGTAGGGGAGGTACTCGGCGAGGAGGTCGCGGACGACGACCGCGCCGTGCTCGCGGTACTGGTAGCTGATCAGGTCGTCGGCCGCGAGCGCGTGCGTCGAGCCGACCGCCGATCCCTCCTGGCCCGCGCAGGGCGCGTACGTCCCGATGCGGCCCTGACGCTGGAGGCTCACCGCGCGCTCGTCGAAGCGGCGCGTGACCACCAGGTCGCGGTAGATCTCGCGGAACCGCTCGTCCGACAGGTCCGGGACCGACGCGTCGGGGAGTGGACTCCCGTCCGGCCCGAGCACGCGGTAGAGGTCCTCGCCTGCGAGGGGGTCGGTCGCGTCGCCCCCGTCCGACGCGCCGGCGCCGTTCTCGTCCATGCGCGATCGGTGTGGCCCGTGGTCACAAGGAGTTAGCGGTCGCGGCGGCGCATTACCCGCCCGCGTGCCGCCGACGGACGAAGATCACCGGCGGACCGATCAGCGTTCCGGCGAGCGTCGGCAGCGCGAACACGAGGGCGACGATGAGCGGCGTGGGACCGCCGACCGGCTCAGGGCGTGATGACGGCGCGCCCGTCGATCTCCCGGTGTTCGAGCTTCTCGGCGACCGCGTTGATCTCGCCGAGGTCGTACCGGCTGGTGTGGAGGTCGACGTCGCCCTGCTCGACGAGCGCGACGAGCTCCTGGAGCTCGGCGTACCGGCCGACGATGTTGCCGACGAAGGAGAACTCGCCGTTCACCAGCGCCTGCGCCGGCTCGTGGACGTGGCCGCCGTACCCGATGATGTGGTGGTCGCCGCCGGCGGCGGTGATCTCGGGGGCGTAGGCGGTCGTCACGTCCTCGCCGACGAAGTCGAGCACCTGCGCCGCACCGGTTCCGTCCGTGATACCCTCGATTTCGACCGCCACGTCCTCCTCGCTCGGGTTGATCAGGTGGTCGGCGCCGTAGCCGTCCGCGAGGTTCAGCGCCGACTCCTTGAGGTCGACCGCGGTGATCCGGGCCGCGCTCATCGCGTCGAGGCACTGGAGGCCGATGTGGCCGAGCCCGCCGACGCCGATGACGACGGCGTGGTCGCCGGGATTGAGGGCCGCGACGGCCTTCTTCGCGGCGTGGTACGCGGTGATCCCCGCGTCGGCGTGCGGGGCGATGTCGATCGGTTCGACGCCCGACGGCAGCGGGATCACCGAGCGCTCGCTGGTGTGGAGGTACTCGGCGAAGCCGCCGTCGGTCGTGAGCCCGTTGAACGCGTCGTTCTCGCAGTACATCGTCTCGCCGAGCCGGCAGGGCCGACACGTGCCGCAGGTCTGGACCGGGTGGCAGATCACCGGGTCGCCCGGCGAGACGAGGTCGACGTTGTCCCCCGTCTCGACCACGGTGCCGGCGTTCTCGTGTCCGAGGGTCATGGGCAGTTCCTGCGGGACGTACTCGGCCCACATCCCCTCGATGATGTGGTTGTCAGTCTGACACCACCCCGCCCCCTCGACCTCGACGATCACGTCGTCCGGACCGCTCGCAGTCGGGCGGTCGACCTCGTCGATCGTCAGTCCCTCGCTCATGTCGTCCGTGTACTCGTGGAGTCTCGCGGCTTCCATGCGTGAGAAACTCACGCGGAATTCACATAAACGTTCGTCGCAGACCTCGCGGGCGCGGCGGTGCCGCGCGTCGACCCACCCGGCAGGGCGGTCACAACAACCGGTCGAACTCGCCCAGCGGCGGGAACCGAAGCGCGCTCTCTGCGCCGTCGGCGGCGCCGGCGTCGGGGTCGTACACGACCGGCGCGAGCGCGGCCGCGTCGGTGACGAGCGGGGAGTCGAGCCCGGTCCGGACCGCGTCGTTGACCGGAACACCCGCCGCCAAGCGCGTGAACGCGGGCAACACGAGGAGGTCGGCGCCGCGGTAGGTCCCGGCGCCGCTGAGGAAACAGGGGCGCCGGTCGCCCTCGATCTCGATCGTCGGGTGGACGTGGCCGATCACGTAGCGGTCGGCGGGCGCTGACGCGCGCCCGGCCGCGGGCGCCTCGTGGCCGTGCCGGACGACGGTCCGCGGCGCCCCGGCGGCCCCGCTGTCGGAGTCGTCGCCGTTCAGGACTAGCTCCTCGCTGACCGGCCCGTCCCAGGCGTCGGCGAGCGCGGCGTCGTGGTTGCCGGCGACGAGTTCGAGGGGCGCACCGCTCGCCTCGCAGCGGTCGCGGAGCGCGTTCAGGGTCCCGCGGGCCCTGTCTGTCACCCGGTCGAAGGTGTGGACCGCGTCGCCCGCGACGACGACCGTCTCGGGGTCGAACCGGTCGAGGAGCGCGTCGAGGCGGTCGGCGAGGTCCGCTCGCTCGCCCAGCGGGAGCGAGACGGCCGAGGCCTCGCCGCGGCCGACGTGGAGGTCGGCGAGGACGAGCGCGTCGTGGGCGCGGAGGTAGACCGCTCGCTCCGCGAACGCGGCGTCGGCGAACGCGGTCGGGCCCGCGGCGTCGGGGCGGCGGTCGGTCACCGGCCGTACCCGGCCGAGGGCTCGCGGCGCGCGCCGCCGCGGTCCGCCGGCCCGCCGTCGGCGTGGTTGCGGGCGGTCGCGTACGCCTCGCGGACGCGGCGGAACGACTCCTCGTCGCCGCCCTGGTCGGGATGGGTCTCCTTGACGCGCTCGCGGTAGGCGCCCTTCACCGCGTCGAGGTCGGCGTCGCGGTCGAGGCCCAGCTCGTCGAAGGCGTCTCCGACGGGGTCGGGCCGGCCGGCGGTCCCGGTCGCGGGACCGAACCGGTCGCCGCCGAAGCGCCCGGCGTGCCCCGCGCTCGACCCGGCGGACTCGCCGGTCGCCCAGTCGGGCTCGTCGACGTCGAACGGGAGCCGGCGACCGAGCCCGCGGCCCGGCATCTCGTGCTCGCAGAGGACTGTGTAGACGCCCTCGCCCTCCAGCCGGAAGTAGTCGTGCGCGTCGAAGGTGATGGCGACGCCGCGCTCGGGCAGGTAGAAGGGGACCGTCACCTCGTCGATCGCGTGATCCTCGGCGAAGCGCTCGCCCGCCGCCTCCAGGTACGTCCGGATCTCGCGGCGGCGGCGCTCGTCGCCCGCGGCGCCGCGGCGACCCGTCGCCGCGGCCGGGGCCGGCACGAACCGGTCCCCGAGGTAGAACGCGAGCGCGACGAGCGCGGTGGCGACGGCCCCGAGGCCGACCCCCCAGAGGACCCACCGCGGCACCAGCGTCGTGAGATCGGCGAACACACCCGCCGTAGCGGCTCCGCGGTAATCAACCTCCCGCCGGAGCGGGGGCTACGGGACGGGAGCGGTGCGGCGAGAAGAGGCGTTTCGCGGGACCGGCCGACTCAGATCATCCCCTTCGACTCGAGCCCGTCGAGGATGTCGTCGACGAGCTCCTCGGCGGTGTCGTAGGGGAACTCCTGTTCGCTGCCGAGCTTCGCGGCCATCTCCATCGCGGTGAAGCTCACGTCGCCGGCCTCGAACTTCGTCGCCGGGCCGTCCGGCAGCGCGGGGACGAGGTCCATCTGGTTCTGGACGGGGAAGTCGGCGCCGCCGAAGGCCTCTAAGAACTGTTCGCGGAGTTCCGCTTTCACGTCGCTCATACACGTCCAATCCCGCGAGCGCCCGCAAAAGGGTTGCGGAACAACGATAAACATATTTACGGTTGAATACTCTCCCCCGAAGGGCGACGGTCGTGCCGGATCCTGCGGACCTTTGTCGCTGGCGCGGCCACGTGCCGACATGCCACGCGAGTTCGACTTCGACTTCGACCTGCTCCGAGAGCTGACAGAGGCCCGCGGCGTCCCCGGCTACGAGGACGACGTCCGCGAGGTCGTCCGCCGCGAGTTCGCCGAGAGCGTCGACCGCGTCCGGACGGACGCGATGGGCAACGTCGTCGGGACGATCGAGGGCGACTCGGACTACTCGGTCGCCGTCGCCGCCCACATGGACGAGATCGGGTTCATGGTCCGCCACGTCACCGACGAGGGGTTCGTCCAGGTGGACCCGCTCGGCGGGTTCGACGCCCGCGTCCTGCGCGCGCAGCGCGTCACCGTCCACGGCGACGAGGACCTGACGGGCGTCATCGGCTCGGTCCCGCCGCACACGCTCACGGAGGAGCAGAAGGGGAAGGACGACGAAGTGAAGGACGTGTTCATCGACCTCGGGCGCGAGGCCGAGGCGGTGGAGGAAGCGGTGAGCGTCGGCGACCTCGTCACCCTCGACCAGACCACGACGCGGATGGGCGACCGGGTCACGGGGAAGGCGCTCGACGACCGGATCTGTGTGTTCGCGATGCTGGAGGCCGCCCGGCGCATCGAGGACCCCGACGTGACGATCCACTTCGCGGCGACGGTCCAGGAGGAGGTCGGCCTCCGGGGGGCGCGGGCGCTCGGCGTCGACATCGACCCGGACCTCGCGGTCGCCCTGGACGTGACCGTCGCCAACGACGTGCCGCAGGTCGGCGACCCCGCTGACGCCGTCACGGAACTCGGCGAGGGGACGGCGGTGAAGCTGAAGGACTCCTCGGTGATCACCAGCCCGAAGGTCCACGCCCGGCTCACCGAGGTGGCCGAAGGCGAGGGGATCGACCACCAGCACGAGGTGCTGCCCGCGGGCGGCACCGACACCGCGGGGTTCCAGAACACGGCGGGCGCGAAGCCCGTCGGGGCCCTCTCGATCCCGACGCGGTACCTCCACACCGTCACCGAGACCGCGGACGGCGGCGACGTCGAGGCGACGATAGACCTGCTGACGGCTTTCTTAGAGACCGAGACCGGCGAACACGACTACACGCTGTAAGCGCGTCGTGCGCCGCGCCGGCGCGGGTCAGTCGTCGCTCGGGACGGCCGGGCCCGGGTCGCTGGCCGCGCGGTGGGCGCCCCGCGCCTGCCACGCGAAGCCGACCGTCGCGAACGCGATGAACCCGGCCGCGAGGAGGAACCCGGCTTCCGTGCTCGTCCCGTCCATCGTGACGCCGACCAGCACCGGCCCGACGACCTGGCCGACCTTCCACGAGACGGACCGGAGGCTCATCGCGCTGGCGACGGAGTCGTACGCCTCGCCCTCGCTGACGAACAGCGACATGCTGGCCGGGAGGCGTATCGAGTCGGCGATCCCGAGGAGCGAGTAGGCGCCGAACAGCGCGAAGAAGGCCCCGCCGAGCGTCTGCGAGTCGCCGAGGTACGAGACGGTGACGGGCGAGAGGGTCCCCTCGAAGTACGCCGCGAGCGGGATGGTCGCGGTGCCGACGCCGTACAGGAGCGCGCCGACGGCGACGAACAGGTACGTGCGCTCGTAGCGGTCGGTGAGGTCGCCGACGAACCCCTGCGTGAGCGCCTTCGTCAGCTTCCCGCCCGCCATGATCCAGCCGATGGCGAACGCCGAGATGCCGAACGTCGTCCGCGCGTAGATTGGGAGGAAGATGATCACCGCCATCTTCCCGACGCTGAACGTGAACCGGAAGAAGACCAAGGCGCGCAGCATCGGGAGCCCGAGCAGCGACCGGAACGTCTCGATCCCGCCCGCGTCCTCGGGATCCTTCCGCCCGCCGGGGTTGTCGCGCAGGAACGCGAACACCAGGGCGAACGCCGCGAGCGTGACGAGCGTCAAGACGAGGTACGTCTCGGAGAACCCGTAGGCGTACAGGAGGTAGCCGCCGACGAGGTCGCCCGCGAGCGACGAGAAGGAGGCGAACTGGTTGTACGAGCCCAGCCACCGCCCCTGCTCGTCGTCCGGGCTGATCTCGCCGATCACCGTCGCGCCCGTGATCCAGAGGACGCTCGCGCCGAGGCCCTGGACCATCCGCACGAGGACGATGTGGACGGAGCTGTCGACCAGCGCGAAGCCGACGAAGACGGCGACGTTGATCAGGAAGCCCCCGAGCAGCCACCGCTTCGCGTTCCCGGTGTCGACCTTCCGCCCCAGCGGGAGGACGATGACCAGCTGAACGATCGCGAACGCGGTCCCGAACAGCCCCTCGATGAACCCGGTGGTCCCGAAGAGGTCGGCGTACAGCGCGAGGGCGATGAGGATCGTCGAGTACGCCTGACTGCGCGCGAACGCGGTCCCGGCGAGCGCCGCGAACTCGCGGTCCCCGAGCAGCCGTACCGAGTTGCCGAACTTCGCCACGGTCGTCTCCGATCCGAGCCAAGGGGATCCCGAGAAAAAAGCGCCGTCGATCCGGCGGTCCGCGTGGGGTTGTCGGTTCGACGGGACGACGGAGGTCGACCGCATCTGGGCGAACCGCGTTCCCGAATAGAAACAACGACCGATTACTTCTTACCGAAGTGTGTACGATTCCAACTACATTACGCATGCGCCGTCGACAGTACCTGCGGGCGCTCGGCCTCGGCGGTGCCGCCTCGCTGGCCGGCTGTACGACCCGGGCCGAGGAGCGCCCCGCCGACCGCGGCACGGTGACGCTCGCGGCCGCCACGACGGCGTACGACAGCGGGCTGCTCCCCGTCCTGAACCGGGGGTACGCCGACCGGTTCGGGGCGCGGGTGGAGTCGGTCGTGCGCGGGACGGGCGCATCGCTGCGGACCGCCCGGGACGGCGACTGCGACGCCGTGCTCGTCCACGCCCGCCCGCTGGAAGACGAGTTCCTCCGGGGGGGACACGGGATCAACCGACGGCGGGTGATGGTCAACGACTTCCTGGTCGTCGGGCCGCCCGACGACCTCGCGGGCGCCGCGGGAGGCGATCCGGTGGCGGCGTTCGAGGCCGTCGCCGACGCTGGCGCGACGTTCCTCTCGCGCGGCGACCGCTCGGGGACCCACATCCGCGAGCGACGGATCTGGGACGAGGCGGGCGTCGACCCCGGCGGCGAGTGGTACCTCGAAACCGGTCAGGGGATGGGCGACACGCTGATCGCCGCCCGGCAGTCGGGCGCGTACACGCTCGTCGACCGCGGCACCTTCCTCGCCGTGGGCGGCGACGGCGCCCTGGCGCGGCACGTCGACCGCGGCATCGACGACCCGCCGCCGCTCCTCCGGAACGAGTACGCCGTCATCCCGGTCAACCCCGCGCGACACGACGCGACGTACGCGCTCGCCATGTCCTACGTCGGCTACCTCACCGGCCCCGGACAGTCGCGGATCGCGGAGTTCCGGGTCGACGGCGAGCGGGCGTTCCGCCCGCTCGCCCGCTCGGCCGACCCCGAGTTCGACCAGTACGTCCCGAGCGACCGGGACGGGTAGCGCGACGCCCAAGGATTGACGTGTCGCGGCGGAGTACCCAAGCGCGCATGCCTCCCCGCTCGCGTCGCTCCCTCCTCGCGTCGGTCGCGACCGGACTCGCCGGCGGCGTCGCCGGTTGTAACGCCCGTCTCGACGGATTGTCGGCGTCGCCCCCGCCGGTCCGACTCGCCGACCTCGACCCGCTCTACGTCGCCGACGGCGTGTCGCTGCCCGACGGCGCGGAGCCACTCACCGTCGGGGACCCGACGGGCGGCCGGCTCGCCCTGTTTCCGGCGACGGACCCGGACCGAGACGAGGCGCTTGCCGCGTTGCGAGGGGTCACGCCGGTCGCGGTCGTCGGCCGCGACGCGCAGGCGACGCTGGCGGCGCTCTGCGCGGAAGACGGACGAGCGTACGGCCTCGCCGGCGAGAGTTGGGAGCCGACGACGCGCGTCGCTGCCGTAGTCCCGTACGGTGAGGTCCTCGCCACGCATGTCTTCGAGGGCGTCGGCGTGCCGGGCGGTCTCCCGGACGCGCTCGACCGCATCTTGAACCCGCCCCACGCAGCCTGCGAGGTAGATCCGGAGCTTCCGGGGTACCCGAACGGGTTCGACGACCGGGGGCGGGCGCTCGGCACCGCGTACGTCCACGGCCGCAACGAGGCGGGACGCTTCACCCGCCGGGACGCCCTTCGGATCGCGCCCGGCCCGGACCGCACGCGGGTGGTGCTCTCGATGCGGGGAACGATCCGGGACCGCGGGGGCGTCGACGACGGCGGTGACCGCTACGACGCCGACCGGATCCGGCTCGTCGCGTCGTTCGACGACCCGCTCCACGCGACCGCGCCGCCGACGGGCGAGACCGACGGACTGACCGTTCGACGCGAGGAGGACCGGGGCGACGACGCGGTCGACCACGGGTTCGAGTCCACCAGCGACCGCACGCGCCGCGGCTTCACCGCCTGTCAGCGCTCGATTCTGACTCCGGTCGAGACGCCCGACCCGTTCTCGTACGTCGCAAACGCTCGGTTCCGGTGGCGCGACGCGCGACTGGTTCGCGAGGACGACTACTGGCACCACCACACGCCGGGGCAGGCCGTTTGGTACCCCGACGGCGGTCCACGGAGCTAAGCCGGCTCGGCGTCGGCGAAGGCTAATCGTGCCGGAAGCAGCGCGAGCCGGTGAACGCCATCGCCATGTCGCGCTCGTCGGCCGCGGCGATCACGTCCTCGTCGTTGACCGAGCCGCCGGGCTGGATGACGGCCTCGACGCCCGCGTCGGCCGCCTCCTCGATAGCGTCCGGGAACGGGAAGAAGGCGTCCGAGGCCATCACCGCCCCCTCGGCGGACTTGCCCTCGGCGTCCTTCTCGGCCTTCATCGCCGCGAGCGTCACGGCGTCGACGCGGGAGACCTGCCCCATGCCGACGCCGACCGTCTCCGTGCCGGTCGCGAAGAGGATGCCGTTCGACTTCACGTGCTTCAGCGTCTTCCACGCGAACAGCATCGTCTCGACCTGCTCGTCGGTCGGCTCGCGCTCGGTGACGACCTCCAGGTCGTCGGCGGTCGGCGACTGTCGGTCGCGCTCCTGGACGAGGCGCCCGCCGACGATGGGCTTCTCCGTGAACCGCTCGGAGAAGCGCTCGTCGCCCTCGCCGAGGGGCCCCACGTCGAGCACGCGGAGGTTCTTCTTGTCGCGGAGCACGTCGAGCGCGCTGTCGGTGTAGCCGGGCGCGACGACGACCTCCTTGAACGAGTCGGCGACGGCGGTCGCGGTGTCGGCGTCGCACTCGCGGTTCAGCGCGACGATGCCGCCGAACGCCGACTTCGCGTCGGTGCGCAGCGCGCGGTCGTAGGCGTCGGCGAGGTCCGAGCCGACCGCACAGCCCGCGGGGTTCGTGTGCTTGATCACCGCGGCCGCGGGGTCGTCGAACTCCTTGACGAGGTCGAGCGCGGCGTCGGCGTCGTTGTAGTTGTTGTACCCCATCCCCTTCGCGCCGGGGTTCAGCTGGTCGGCCTCGACGACGCTCGCCTCCTCGCAGCCGTCGTCGACGTAGAGGGCGGCGTCCTGGTGCGGGTTCTCGCCGTAGCGCAGCGACGCGGACCGCTCCTCGGAGACGAACCGCCGCTCCGGGAAGTCGCCGCCCACGTCGCCGTCGACCGCGACGCCGACCGGCTCCCCGTCGGCGTCCCGCTCGACGGTCACGCGGTCCTCGGCGAACCAGCGGACCGCCCGCGGGTACGCCGTGAACTCGGCCTCGCGGAGGACGCGCGCCTTCAGCGAGTCGGCGTCGTCGTCCTCGTACACCGGGATCGGCTCCTGAGTGACGACGGGGCCGGCGTCGACCTCCTCGGTGACGACGTGGACCGTACAGCCGGTCGTCCGGACACCGGCGTCGAGGACCTGCTCGTGCGCGTCCGCGCCGGGGAACGACGGGAGCAGCGACGGGTGAACGTTCAGCGTCGTCGGGAGGGCGTCGAGGAACTCGTCGGTGAGCACGCGCATGTAGCCGTCCAGGCAGACGAGGTCCACGTCGTAGTCCGAGAGCCGCTCGACGATCCGGCGCTCGTGTGATGCGCGCGACTCCCCCTCCTCGCGCTCGACGACCTCGGTCGGGATCCGGCGCTCGGTCGCGGCGCCCAACACGGGCGCCTGCTCGCGGTTCGTCAGGACGACCGACAGCTCCGCCCCGCCGGGCGCGGCGTCGGCGATGTGTCTGAGGTTCCGTCCCCGGTTGCTCGCGAGTCCCGCGATCTTCATACGCGAACGTCCGACCGATCGGGTATATCGATTGCGGTCCGCGCCGCGTGTGTGTACACGATCGGGGATCGGAGAGTGGTTTTGGGGCGGTTCGAGGCGGATTCGGATCCACGTCCGTGCGACACCCTATCGACACGCTTTTGCTGGCTCCGGGGGCAGTCGCGGGCATGACCGACGATGCCATCTCGGGGCTGTCACGGTCGGACCCGCTCGCGGCCGTCTCGCCGCTCGACGGCCGCTACGCCGGCCGAACGGCGCCGCTGTCTCCGTACGCGAGCGAGGCCGCGCTGATGCGCGCCCGGACCCGCGTCGAGGTCGAGTACCTGGTCGCGCTGGGCGCGCTCTCGGCGACGCCGATCGGCTTCGACGAGGCGACCGAAGCGGCGCTCCGGGAGCTGTACGAGGGGTTTTCGGCGGAGGACGCGCGCCTGACCAAGGCCCTAGAGACCGAGGGCGCCGAGGGGTACGACGCGACCAACCACGACGTGAAGGCGGTCGAGTACTTCCTCCGCGTCCGGCTGGCCGAGGTCGCGGAGGCCCCCGACGCGCCCCTCGACGACGCCGAGCCGCTGTACCCGTGGATCCACTTCGGGCTCACCAGCGAGGACGTGAACAACCTCGCGCACCGGCTCCTCGTCAAGGACGCGGTGAGCGAGGTGATCGTCCCCGCCGTCCGCGAGGTGCGCGACGCCCTCGCCGAACTGGCCCGCGAGCACCGCGACACCCCGATGCTGGCGCGCACCCACGGCCAGCCCGCGACGCCGACCACCTTCGGCAAGGAGATGGCCGTGTACGCGGCGCGGCTGGGCCGCGCGCTCGGGCGGGTCGTCGTCGCGAACGGCGACCTCTCGGGGAAGCTCGCCGGCGCCTCGGGCACCTTCGCGGCCCACGACGCCGCCTACCCCGACGTCGACTGGCGGGCGTTCTCCGCGTCGTTCGTGCGCGGGCTCGGCTTGGAGCACACCGCGCTCGCGACGCAGGTGAACCCCTGCGACGACCTCGCGGCGCTGTTCGACGCGCTCCGCGGCGTCAACAACGTCCTCCTCGATTTAGACCTCGACGCCTGGCTGTACGTCTCCGACCGCTACCTCGGCCAGGAGGCCGTCGAGGGCGAGACGGGCTCGTCGACGATGCCGCACAAGGTGAACCCGATCGACTTCGAGAACAGCGAGGGGAACCTCTCGAAGGCGAACTCGGACCTCACCTTCCTCGCCGACTACGTGACCGCCTCCCGGCTCCAGCGCGACCTCTCCGACTCCACCGTCAAGCGCAACGTCGGCGCCGCGCTCGCGCACTGCCTGATCGGCTACTCGAAGGCGGCCGACGGGCTCGGGAAGGTCGTCCCGAACGAGGCTGTCATGCGCGAGGAACTGGACGCGACCCCCGAAGTGATCGGCGAGGCAGTCCAGACGATCCTCCGCCGCGAGGGCGACACCGAGGCCTACGAGCGCGTGAAGGCGCTCTCGCGCGGCCGGTCGGTGACGCTCGACGACTTCCGCGAGCTGTTCGACGACCTCGACGTCGACGAGTCGGTCCGCGCGGAGCTGAACGCGCTCACGCCGGCCGGCTACACGGGCGTCGCCGACGCGCTCGCGGACGAACTCGGCGACGGAGAGGACGATGACGACGGGTCCGCTTAGCGACGGCACAAGACGTTTACTCCTCGGCCGAGCAGGAGGGATCGATGCCCTCCGAAACCGACGACACGGAGTACTCCGTCTTCGGCGGCGACGAATCGACGGACGAGAGCGAGCGCGATGACGGCGGGTCGCCCGCCGGCCGCGGCGAGGCGGCGACCGACGACCGGCCGCAGTCACTCGGCGGCGGCGAGGACGGCTGCCCGAAGTGCGGCGGCACCGAGACCGAGACGGACGAGATAGCCACCAGCGGCACGGGACTCACCAAGATGTTCGACGTCCAGAACCGACGGTTCGTGGTCGTCTCCTGCGCGGAGTGCGGCTACTCCGAGCTGTACAAGGGCCAGTCGTCCGGCAACGCGATCGACTTCTTCCTCGGCTGAGCCGGCTCCCCGCGGCGGGCCGACCGCCGTCGAGCGATCGATTTTTGTCGGGCGGCGAACCAGTCGGGATATGGTCTCCCTCCGACCGCTGGCAGCCCTTCCGGTCGTCGGCGTCGTCGCCGACGGCCGCACGTATCGCCGCCTGCTGTACCTGCTGATCGCGGTCCCGCTCTGGGTCGTCTACTCGGGGTTCGTCACGTTCGCGCTCGCGTTCGGGCTCGTCTTCTCTGTCGCCCTCGTCGGGGTCGGCGTCCTGATCGGGGCCGTCGTCGCCTCGCGGATCGCCGCCGGGCTCGAACGGTGGCTGGCGAACCGCCTGCTCGGAACCGACCTGGTCGCGCCGGACGACCTCCAGGCCCCGGCGACCGACGGCTCCGCCGGTGCGGTCGCGACCGTCGGGGCGTACCTGTCGGCGCCGTCGACCTGGCGGGGGCTCGGGTTCGTCTCGCTGAAGTTCTGGGTCACGGTGCTGGCGCTCGCGCCGCTCGCCGTCCTCGCGCGGTCGCTCGCGCTCGTCGGCGCCCCGGTTCGATACCCCTACGCGCCGCAGTTCGGCGAGGTGAACGGCGAGCCGGCGGTGTGGGCGATCGACACGGCCCCGGAGGCCGCCCTCGCGACGGGCGTCGGGGTCGTCGGCCTGCTCGTCGGCCTCCACCTGACGAACCTGATCGCGGGCGGCGCCCGGCTGATGGCCGTCGCGCTGCTCGGGGAGAGCGACGAGTCGGACGGCGGGGACGACGGCGACCGGGTCACGGTCGAGCGCGACGGCGACCGCGAGGTGGCTGACGACCCCGACGGGAGCGACGACCGCGGCGCCGACAGCGACGGCGAGCCGGACGCCGACGGCTTCCAGTTCGACGCCGACCCGGCCGACCCCGACCCGGACCCGGACGACCGCGGCTGACCCGCCCGGAGCGCTTATTCGCCTCCGAGCGTCAGGACGGGTATGGCTCCGACGCTCGTGAGCGCGGCCGTCGGGGCGCTGCTCGCGGCCGCGCTGCTGGGCGGCGCGTTCGACCGGCGGACGGTCGCGGTCGTCGTCGCGGCCGCGCTCGTCCCCTCCCTCGACGCGGCCGCGAGCCTCGTCGTCCCGGGCGCGACGAACGCCCTCCTCCACGCCGTCTGGGCGCCGCTGCTCGTCGGCGCGGCGGTCTACTGGGACGCGTCGCTGCGCCCGGCGTCGGCGCTCCGCGACCGGTTCGGTCGCCACGGCGTGCGGGTCGCGTGGGTCGCGCTCGCGTCGCTCGTCGTCGCCGGCATCGGGTCCGCGCTGTTCGCCGGCGAGGGGGCGGCGCTCCTGTACCCGCTGGAGGACGCGCGATACGTCGTCCGCGGGCGGCTCGTGTTCTCGACGCAGGAGGGGGTCGTCCAGACGTTCCTCGCGCTCGGCGGCGACGGGTCCGGCGTCCTGCCGCTCCGGACCGCCGGCGGCGCGGTCGCGGACCCGGTCGCCTCGTGGGTCAACCCCGACGGGCGCCCCGGCCTCGACCCGGCCGCGGACCGCGAGTTCCGGTTCGTCGACGGCGGGTGGCAGCTGGTCGTCGCCGCCGCGGCGGCCGCGACGCTCGCGGTCCGCTTCCGGCGTGGCGGCGAGGCGACGGACGCCCCGGAGGTGCCCCGCTGAATGCCCTCGACGGTCGTCCACGCCGGGTTCGCGCTGCTGCTCGCGGCCGGGCTGCTCGGCGCGTACTACGACCGGCGGGCGCTCGCGGTCCTGCTGGTCGTCCTCGTCCTCCCGGAGGCGGACAGCTTCCTCGGCGTCGTCATGGAGGGCGCGCACCGCACCGTCGGGCACAACTTCGTCCTCCCCGGCGTCGGCGCACTGGCGCTGTACTACGACACGCGCGTCCGAGAGCGGTCGCTGGTTCGCGAGCGGCTCTCGCCGCGGTGGGTCGCCGTCGCGTGGGTCGCCCTCTTCGTCCACGTCTTCGCGCACGTCGCGATCGACTGGACCCACCTCGACGGGGTCAACGCCCTCTGGCCGCTCCGCGACCGCTTCTTCCAGCTGGACGGCCAGATCCTCTACTCGACGGCCGACGGGGTCGTCCAGACGTTCGTCGACGTGCGGATCGACCCGGAGACGGGGAGCCGGACCGTCGACGCGGGCGCGGGCGGCACCAGCGAGTCGGTCCACGTCGACAACCCGGTCCAGCCGCGCGACCCCGACCTCGACGTCGCGGAGCCGGTCGACCGCCGGTTCCCGGTCGCGAACAGCGGGTGGCGGCTCTACCTGATCGGGCTGGGCCTGTTCGCGCTCGGCGCCCGGCGCCTCCAAGGCGACGGCGTCGGCGACGACCCCTGACGGACGCGCGAAATCCGACCGACGGCGACGCCCCTAACATGGTATGACCGCAGGGTAAACGTGGTCGGCCGCCTATCACGACGTAATGTCACCCCAACCGGACGCGGGGCGGTCGGACGCGGGCGAGCCGCTCGCCGGGGAGTCGATCGCGGTCGTCGGCGCCGGCTTCGGCGGGCTCGCCGCGGCCAGCCACCTCGCCGACGCGGGTGCGGACGTGACGCTCTTCGAGCGGAACGACCACCCCGGCGGGTACGCCGGGCGGATCGAGCGCGACGGGTTCCGGATCGACACCGGGCCCTCGTGGTACCTCATGCCGGAGGTGTTCGACCGCTTCTTCGAGCACTTCGGGCGCTCGACCGACGACTACTACGAACTGATCGAACTCGATCCGCTGTACGAGGTGATCTGGAAGGACGGCGACCGCGCGTCGATGCCCGCCGACCGCGAGGGGCAGAAGGCGCTGTTCGAGTCCTACGAGTCGGGCGCGGGGGAGGTCCTGGACGACTACCTCGCGGACGCGGCGGAGGCGTACGAGCTGGGCATGGACCGGTTCGTCTACCCGAGCCGCTCGCGGCTCCGCGACATGGTCGACGCCGACGTGCTCCGGTCCGGCCGCGCGCTCCCGAAGCTCCGGGGGATGGACGACTACGTCGGCGACTACTTCGACAGCGAGAAGCTCCGCCAGATCGCGGAGTACAAGCTCGTCTTCCTCGGCGGCTCGCCGTACAACACGCCGGCGATCTACACGCTGATGAGCCACGTCGACATGAACCTCGGCGTCTACCACCCGGTCGGGGGGATCGCGAGCGTCGTGGACGCGATGGCCGACCTCGCCGGGGAGCTCGGCGTCTCGATCCGGACGAGCGAGCCGGTGACCGCGATCGAGCCGTCGGTCCCGGCGTCGATCCCGAAGTTCACCGTGGAGTCGGCGCCCCGCGAATCGGGCGCGTCGCCCCGCTCGGCCCGCTTCGACCGCGTCGTGGCGAACGCCGCCCCGCCCCACGTCGAGCGCGAGCTCCTCCCCGCCGGGACCGTCGACCGCGAGTCGTACTGGGAGTCGCGGACGTACGCGCCCTCGGCGTACCTCTCGTACATCGGCGTCGAGGGCGAGGTGGACTTAGACCACCACACGCTCGTGTTCCCGACCGACTGGCGGCCGCACTTCGACGCCATCTTCGACGAGCCGGGGTGGCCGGACGACCCGGCGTACTACGTCCACGTCCCCTCGAAGACGGACCCGGAGGCGGCGCCCGAGGGCCACGAGGCCGTCTTCCTGCTCGTGCCGCTGGCCGCCGGGCTGGAGGACGGCCCGGAGACGCGCGAGCGGTTCCGCGACCTGGTGTTCGACGACCTCGCCGAGCACGCCGGCGTCGACTTCCGCGACCGGATCGTCTTCGAGGAGACGGCCTGCGTCTCCGACTTCCGGCGGCGGTTCAACGCGCCCCGCGGCACCGCGCTGGCGCTGTCGCACACGCTCGGCCAGACCGGCCCGCTCCGGCCGGCGCACCGCGCGCCCGGCGTCGGCGGCCTCTACTACGTCGGCGCGTACACGAACCCCGGCATCGGGATGCCGATGTGCCTCCTCAGCGGCGAACACGTCGCCGAGGCGGTCGTCGAGGACGCGACCGGGAGCGGCGCGTTCCCGTCGGTCGTCCCCACGTCGACGCTGCGGTGAGCGGCGAGGACGAGCGCTCGCTCACTCGACGCCCGCGTCCGACCCCTCGATCGGCCGCGGCTCCTGCGCGGCGACCCAGTGCGTGACGGTTCCCGCGTCGCCGAACAGCGGCCGCAGCGCGACCCGGTTCGCGAACGGGGCGCCGTCCCGGCGGCGGTTGCGGAGCTCGACGGTGACCGCCGACCACGTCGACAGCGCCTCGCGGAAGTCCGCGCGGGCGCCCTCGTCGGCGTCGGGGCCCTGAAACAGTCGTGGGTTCCGGCCGCGGAGCTCGTTGAGCGGGTACCCGGTCCACTCGCGAAACCAGCGGTTGACGTAGACGATCGGGGTGTCGCGGTACGCCGGACCGGTGAGCGTGAGTCCGATCGGCGCGTCGTCGAGCGCCCGGAGTCGGTCGACGAAGCGCGCCTCGCGCTCCGTCCGGTCGTCGGGGTGATCGACCGGCGTCGGGGCCCTCCCGAGCGCGAGTTCGTACTCGTCGAGAAGCGCCGCGAGCGCGGGCCGGAACGAGCCGCGGTCGGCGTCGACCGCCGCGAGCACGTCGCGTCGGAGCGTCACGGATCCGGTTCGCGACCGATCGACAAGGCGGTGTCGTTTCGGCGACGAGCGGCCCGCACGCGGAATCCACGTCGGGGTGCGCCGCGGCGAGGCGAGCCCGTCCGACCGCTCATCTGGTCGCCGGCTGAAACGACGGTTATGTGTCTCCGGTTCGGAGGTCCAGTAACGATGCGTCACGCCAGCGCCGCACTCGTCGCCGCGCCCGCGTCGCTCGGTCACGACGAGCGCGGCGAGGTCTGCTTCGCCGACGGCGGCGGGTCCTGTACGGTCGACGGCGAGTACTACGGGCAACAGGAGGTGCGGTTGGAGGACGTGGCCGGCATAGCCTCCGAGCGGCGAGCTACTCCCGATAGCGCGCTTCGAGCGCCGCGGTCAAGTAGACGTACCGACCTTACTAACACGGATTCAGACAGCGAAGGAGTCCGAACCTGCGCCGAAATGCCTCTCACGTTCGTTCGAGGCAGTATGCGCGGGACCGGATTCGAACCGCGAGGACTCCCTTCGCTCGTCCTCTGGGTTACAAATCCGCTCTTGCTCCTTCGCTCAGTGCGCGGGACCGGATTTGAACCGGCGGACCCCTACGGGATAGCGTCCTAAGCGCTACGCCTTTGGCCTGGCTCGGCAACCCGCGCGCAAACCAGCGTACGCGGAACCGAGTAAAGAACCTGACGAACCGACAGCGGCGATACGATTCGTCAATATCGTGCGGCGGCGCGTGTCCGCGAGCGGCCGGAGCGAAGCGGAGGCCGCGAGGAGCACGCGCGGGGGAGTCGCTGGCGCCGCCGGAGCCAGCGACGAGGCTGGGAAGGCGTGGGGCCGCTGTGCGGTGCTTCGGGAAGCGGTCGCCGCCGAGCGACCAGCAGAATTCACTTCGAACCGGTCACGAATCGCTCCCTACTCGACGTATCAGCAGTACTCGCAGTCGCAGTAGACTTCACACACCGGGTTGTCGCAGTCCGCGCCCCGAGCCGAACAGTGCTCGCGACCGTGCCGAATCAACAACACGTGAAGCGGGTAGATCAGCTCGTCGGGCACCTGCGCGTCCAGTTCCTCGTGGGCGCGCTCGTTCGACGCCGACTCCGAGACGAGCCCGAACCGCTTCGAGACGCGCTCGACGTGGGTGTCGACCGCCATCGTCGGCTTCCCGAAGTGGAAGTTCAACACGACGCTGGCGGTCTTCGGCCCGACGCCTTTGATCTCCGTCAGCCACGCCTTCGCGTCGTCGGTCGCCATCGCGTCGAGGAACGCGAGCGAGTACGCGCCGCCGGTCTCCTCGCGGATCGCGGTCAGCGCGCGCTGGATGCGCGCGGCCTTCTGGTCCGGCAGCCCGGCCACTCGGATCGTCTCGCGCAGCTCCTCGTGGTCGGCGGCCTCGATCGCCGCGAAGTCGTCGTACCGCTCGAACAGCGCCTCGGCGGCCCGTCGCGTGTTCTCGTCGGCGACGTTCTGCGAGAGGATCGTCGTCACCAGTTGCCGGACGCCCTCGCCCGGCTCCGCGGTCGGGTCCGCGCCGTGTTCGGCGACTCGGTCGACCGGGTCGTACAGCTCGACGAGGTCGTCGTGAAGCGCGCGGACCCGCGTCTCGTCCCACGTCTGCGTCGACATACGCGCGCTACGTGCGCGTGCGACTTGAGACCGGCGACCGCGGGGAACTCAACGGCGGCGACCGCGGGCGACTCCGGGGCGTCGACGCGGGCGTTTATATCCCTCCCTCGACTACCTCGCCGCGTGTACCGGGCGAGCGACCGAGTCGACAACGAGGCGTGGATCGAACTGCTCGACGAGGCGTGCGCCTCGCTCGACCTCGACGACGAGACGCGCTCGACCGCGGTCGACCTGTTCCTCTCGCGCGCCCCCGACGACGACCGCGGGAAGCGCGTCGCGGCCGCCGCCAGCCTCTACGCCGCCGGACTGATCCGCGGCGAGGAGCGCTCGCAGTCGGCGGTCGCCGACGCGATGGACGTCTCCCGGCTCTCGGTCCAGAAGCGCTGGAAGCCCATCCTCGAAGACGCCGGCTTCTCGCCTCCGTCGTGGTGAAACAGCGGTGAATTGCGGTTTAGAACCCCCTCGACGCGTTTCCTATCAGAACCTTCGCCGGCGACAGTTTTATTAGCAAACGTAAAGTGTCTTTTACTGTAAAGCGAGTTTTACATGCAGTTCTCGCTCGCTTTACTCCCACCATGAGCGAACACACCGCCTCCGCGACCACTCGGCCCTCCACCAGAAAACGGTACAAGCGCATCGCCTACGGACTGCTCGGCGCCGGTATTCTCGCCCTGTGGATCGGCATCGCGGCCGACCGCTTCGTCCTCGGCGTCGCTCTGTACTGGGCCGGCGGCCTCGGTATGGGGCTGGTCCAGCGGTTCAGCCCGGTCGAACTGTACGACGAGCGCGACAACGCTATCGAGCGCAAAGCCAGCCAGAACACGCTGAACGTCTTCGCGTACCTCTTCGTCCTCGGCGCGCCGGGCGGACTCGCCTTACACGAGAGCGGCGTCGTCACGCTCCCGGGCGAGTTCTACGGCGCGATGCTGACGCTCTTTGGAGTGTACGTCGTGTTCGGCGTGTCTATCTTCTACTACAAGCGGACCGCATGAGAAACGACATCCCCGAGCGGCGCGAGGAGACCGGCGAGAGCCAGGCCGACCTAGCCGCCGCCGTCGACGTCACTCGCCAGACGATCAACGCCATCGAACGCGAGCGCTACGACCCGTCGCTGGAGCTCGCCTTCGAGCTCGCCGACCACTTCGGCTGTCGGATCGAGGACATCTTCGAACCGGCGGAGTGACCGACCGCCGCGGCGCGGCTACTTCGGCGTCGCCACCACGCCGAGGTGGTCCTCGTGGAACCGGTCGAGCCGCCGCGTCTCCAGGACCTCGTACGCGTCCCGAAGGCGGTCGAGCGCGCCCTCGAACACCTCCTCCGGCGCCGCGGTCACGTCCTCGCTGCGCGCCTTGACCGCGAGCAGCAGCCGGCCGTCGTCGGCGAGGAACCGCGCGTTGCGGACGGCCACGTCGGCCTGCCCGCGCGTGGCAACGTCCTGGACGACCGCGTCGACGTCGGCCTCGACCACGTGCGCGTACGTCCCGGGCCGCCGGGCGTCCTTGAGCAGCGGGAAGAGTCGGTCGCGCGGTTCGGCGGCGTCGAGCAGGTCCCGCGCCGGCCGCGGTGCGAACTCGACCGCGTACGTCGGCCCGGCGAAGTCGGCGACGTGGCTGACGGTCGTCCCGCTCGCGGCGCCGAGGTAGAGGACCGTCTCCCCGCCCGCGAGCCCGGTCTCCAGTCCCAACTCCAGCATCCCGCCGAGCTTCGACCGCTCGGGCTCCCACGCGCGCCAGCCGTCCGCCGTCGGCTCGCCGTACACCGGCTCGCCGCGGGTCGCGAGCCGCTCCTCGCCGGCTATCTCGCGGCGCTCGACGCCGTCGGGAAGAGACGGCTCACTCATGGTCGGCCCCTCCGTCGCTCGCCGCACCGTTGCCGTCGCTCTCGGCGCCCTCGTCTGCCCGGGCTCGGATCGTCGCCATGCGCTCTCGGAGGTCCTCGTGAAGCTGCGCCCGTCGCTCGCCGGCGTAGTGGTCGGCCCGCGCCGCGAGCGACAGCTTCCCGGCGAGCGCGCGCGCCGCCGAGCCGCGGTCCGCCGGGCGCGTGCCGCGGACGAACTCGTGCGTGTAGATGATCCCGTGTTTCGGCGAGGGGGCCCGCCCGGAGAGGTGCGCGAACAGCGCGTCCTCGGCGCCGAGCACCTGGACCGTCCCCGACGGCTTCTTCGCGAGCGACTCCAGCCCGCCCGCGAGCGCGATCAGCCGCGCGGCGAGCTCCGGCCCGGCCATCTCGGTGAGGTTCGGCGCGACCGCGGGCGCGATCCGGCCGATCGTCGCCGCGAGTTCGGCCCGCTCGTCGTCCAGGTCGGCGGCGCGCGCCGCGAGCGACACCGCCCGCCGCTCGACCTCGCTCTCCGGCTCGCGGGCCGCGATCGCTCGGGCGCCCTCGACGCCGGACCCCACGTCGTCGAAGAGGCTCCCGGCCCACTCGACGGCGCGTTCGGCGAGCTCGTTGGCCACGCGCTCCGCGTCGTCCATCGCCCGGACCGCGTGGATCAGCTGCGCGTCGTCGGCGCGCTCCCGCTCGCGGACCGCCTCGCGGGCCGCCGCGACGCTCGCCTCGTGGAGCCGGTCGTAATAGTCGTCGGTCGAGTCGGCGAACCCGGACTCGACGGCGAGGGCCGGCCAGTCCCGGGGCCGGTCGGCCTCGCCGTTCGCGAGCCGGTCGCGGGCGGCGTCGGCCGCGTCGCCCGCGTCGGACCGCGAGAACCACCCCGCGTCGGCGTCGGTGTCGGTCATCGGCCGTCGCTACTCGTTCCCGTCGTATAGGCGTTCCCGAACGCCGACGCGCGGCGGCGCGGCGGAGAGCGACTCAGCCGGCGGTCGCCGCGCCGTCTGCGTCGTCGAGCGCCTCGTCCTCGTCGGAGCGGAGCGCGTCGAGGAAGCCGCCCGGGTCCGAGCGCACGTCCGCGATCGTCGCGCCCGCGAGCGCGCCGAGGGCGCCGCCGCTGGAGGCCGCCTGTCTGCTGATCAGTCCGCCGACCGCGGCGCCGGCGGCCGCGCCGACCGCGGCGAACGCCGCCCGAGAGAGTGCGCGTCGAATGCGTGATCCCATGCGCGGAACGTCTACGTCAACTTACAAAAGCCTACGGACGGGGTTCCGCGCGACGCCTCACTGGAGCCGCTTCGTCGTCTCCACGAGGGGGTGGCGCGCGTAGTCGACGACCTCGATGTCGTCGACGACCCGGAGCCCCTCCTTCTCCGCCGTCTTCGCCATTCCGAGGTCGATCGTCGTCCGCGGGACGATCACGTACGCGTCCATCGCCTCGATGCCGCCCTCGCGGGCGGCCATGGCCCGGTGGTGGCCGTCGGCGAGGTAGAGCGTGCCGCCGTTGTCGATGACGACGAGCGGCTCCGCGAGCCCGTGTTCGAGCTCGTACTGTCGGCCCTCTAACTCGTCGGCGTACACGCGCGCCTGCGTCGGCGTCAGGTCGGCGATCGCAACCTCGCGGCGCTCCTCGTCGAGCTCGACGCCGTGGATCTGCGAGAGGGTCCGCATCAGCTTCCCGACCTTGCCGGGCGTGGCGCGCTCGATCTGCGAGCGGACCACGTCGGTGTTCGAGATGATTCCGACGAGGTTGTCGGCATCGTCGACGACGGGGAGCCGCTGGATCCCCGAGCGAAGGATCACCCGCGCGGCGTCGGTCACCTTCATGTCCGGGTGCGCGACGATCAGGTTCTCCGTCATCACCGTGAACACGGGGGCGTCGTCGTCGGCGAGCAGCAGGTCCCCGGCCGAGACGAACCCCTCCACGGTGCGGCCCTGGGTGACCGGGAACCCGTTGTGGCCGTCGCTGTCGGCCATGCGACGCGCGACGGTCGCCACCGTCTCGTCCGGGCTCACCGTCTCCACCTCGCGGGTCATGTACTCCCCGACCGTCGGTTTCCCGCTCATCGTCCGCCGTAGGCGCTCCCGGAATAAAAGAGGGCGGGGCGACGGTCCCCCGGCCGTCGCCGTACGTCCGTCACTCTCCGTCCGGCCGCCACGTCACCGTCTCGTCGGGGTTCCCCGCCGGGCGCTCGACCCGCGTCCCGAGCCGTCCGTCGTCGTCGACGGTGATCGTGACGCGGCGTACGTTGCGCTCGTACAGTCGATATCGCCCCTTCTCGGCGTCGATCGCGACGTGCTCGGTCACTAGGTCCATCTCCTCGAGCGTATCCAAGCGCCGGTACACCGTCGACATCGGGATGTCGCACGCGTCGACGAGTTCGGCGACCGAGGTCGGCTCGTCGAGTTCCGACAGGATCGTCCGGTTCGTCTCCTCGCTCAGTGCGTCCAAGAGCCGCCGGACGGTCCCCGACTCGTCGCGCTTCGAGCCGGCGTCACTCATCGTGACCGACCGGCGGTACGAGTTCGCTTCGCCGGCCGCCCCACCGGCTTCCTGTGCGCCTCGCCATCGGTTCGGCGTGAGAACCAGTCATCGCCGAAGATTGTGTGTACAGGAGCTAATGTGTCCGTTTGTCGTAGGACAACGACCTCTCTCCTCGGCCGGGGGCGGTGACTTGCCGCGCCCCGGTGGCGGCGGCTGACGGCCGCCGAGGACGGGAGCCGGCTAACCGTCGTCCGGTTCGCCGACGTCTATCGGGACGCCGATCATGTTTCCCCACTCGGTCCACGACCCGTCGTAGTGCCGCACGCGTTCGTAGCCGAGCAGTTCCTCGAGCACGAACCACGTCACCGACGATCGCTCCCCGATCCGACAGTAGACGATGATGTCGTCGTCGGGGAAGATCCCCCGGGATTCGTACACGTCCGAAAGCCGCTCGCGAGACTTGAACAGGCCGTCTGGGCGGACGTTCTCGGCCCAGAACACGTTCGTCGCCCCGGGGATGTGGCCGCCCCGCATCGCCCCCTCGTTGCTGCCGGGCGGCTTCGTGATTTCCCCCCGAAACTCCTCGGGTAGTCGCACGTCGACGAACTCCGTGTCGGCGTCGAGCGCTGCCCGCACGTCCGTTCGCGTGGCACGCACCCCCGGTCTGGCCGGCGCTTCGGGGGCGTCGCCGTACGTCACGGCGGGCGGGTCGGCCGGCTCCGTCGTGGTCGGGTAGCCGTGTTCCGTCCAGTACTCGCGGCCGCCGTCCATGATCCGGACATCCGGGTGGCCGTAGTAGGTGAGCTGCCAGTACAGGTGGGCCGCGAACCAGTTCCGGTTGTCGCCGTAAATGACGACGGTCGTCTCCTCGTCGATCCCGTTCGATTCGAGGAAGGCGGTCATCTCTGCCGGGGAGAGGATGTCGTGCGCCGTCGCCGACCGGAGTTCGGTGCGCCAGTCGACGCCGACGGCGCCGGGCGCGTGTCCCTCCCCGTAGAACGAGGCGTTGACGTCGACTTCGAGCAGCCGCAGGTCGGGGTCGGCCGCGGCGAACCGGTCGATCCGGGCGTCGACCCAGTCGGGGCTGACGAGCACGTCCGTCGGGTACCGGCCCTCTAGCGACGCGGCTGCCGGTCTCCGCTGATCGTCGTCGGGTGGGGTTTCTGCGGTCATGACTGTTGGTCGGCGAACCGCTTTGCCAGCTCCGCGGTCGCGCGTCGAAGCCGGTACGACACCGTCGAACGCGGCTCGTCGAGCTCCGCCGCGAGCTCGTCGAGCGTCACGTCTCGCGGCGTCTCGAAGTACCCGCGTTCGACGGCGAGCAGCAGGGTCTCGCGCTGTTCGGCCGCGATATCGGGCCGAGAGAGCAGTTCGCTCTCCCAGTGGTCGACCTCGGTCAGGTGTTCGAACGAGAACGACAGCCCGTCGCCGAGCTTCGCGGACAGCGTGTCGTACAACAGCCCGATATTCGAGTCGTCCTGGACCAGCACGCGCCAACGGACCGTGTCGCCGGACCGCGTCTGCTCGAAGAGGACGCCCCCGTCGACGTACTTCGCCGTGATGAGGGGAACGGACTCGCAGTAGTCCACGTCGGAGACGTACGTGTACGCCACACGCCGCCGCTGCTCTTCGGTCAGCAGGCTCGTCGCACGGGTCGAGCGACACGCCCGACCGCTGATCGACTCGCGGTCGACGGACTCGTCCAAGAGCAGTTCGTCGACGGCGGCGAGGTCGGCCGCTTCGCCGGTCACCGATTCGAGCTTCCACAGCTCCGCGGGGTCGAGACACGAGTAGGTCGCCTTCGACTGGAGGGAGCCGCGGTCGATGAACAGGTCGACGTACTCGTCGGCGCCGGGCTCGTACGTTATTTCGAAGCTGAAGTCGTGCATCTGTCGGTGAACTGGTCCGGTCGTGCGGGCGCGGTTCGCGGCGACGGTCTTGCGGTCGTCGAGGGTCTCACGGCCGGCGGTATCGCGGTCGCCGGTCAGCGAGCGCCCGCGCCTCGGCGGGGAGTTGTCCCTCGACAACGCGTGTGATATGGGCTCGACGTACTTACGTTGTCTCGTATGGCGCAGTCACCCTCGGGTCGCGAGACGCCGACCGCGCTCCGGAACCGTCTCCTGATCCCGGCCCTCGTCGCGCTCGTCGCCGGGATCGGCGGGTTCGGCCTCGGACTGACCCACGACGACACCGTCACTGCGCTGGGCGCACTGCTCTTCCTCCCCAGCGCCGCGCTGCTGTTCGGCATCGTCGCCAAGCGTCACGGCGTCGGACCGCTCAGGCGGTCGAACCGTCGGTCGGACTGACGTCGGACGCGGCGGTCCGATCACGTCGCCTCCCGGACGCGCGCCGCAACGAGCCTGTCGACGTTGAACATGACCACGGCGACTGCGGCGAGGACCGTCGCGAAGTAGACGACGAGCTGCGGCGGGCCGGACGCGGCGCCGCCCGCGACGGCCCCGCCGAACCCGACGACGAGGAGCTCCGCCCACGTGATGAGCACGCGCGAGAGCAGTAGCGTTCCGACAGGCGAGCGACGTGTCGTCGCGGGCGCCTCCGATCCGTCGCTCATTTCAGTACGCCTCCTCGGCCGTGATCGGGCCGCTGAACGCCGAGTACAGGACGACGAAGTACGCGGCGACCAGCGGCAACAGCAGGGCCGCGCCGATCGACATGAGGTTCAGCGGTAACGTCGAGACGACGGCGTCCCCGACCGTCGCCCCGGTCGCCGGGTCGATGCGCGGATACATGAGGACCGCGACCACCGCGATCAGTCCGTACGTCAGTCCCGCGGCCGCCGCGAGCGCGGCGAGGTTCGCCCCGCGCCGAAGGGCGACGCCGTAGCCGACGCCGAGTGCGACGGAGGCGACGACCAGCGCGACCACCGGCGGCGACAGCACCGCGTCGACGCCGGTCGGGAGCCGAGTCGCCAAGACGCCGAGGGTCGCGACGGCCGCGAGGAGGTACGTCGCGACGGCCCCGACGCCGATATCTGTAACCCTCTCGGGCAGCGCGTTTCGCGCTTTCAGCCGGAGGAACGCGGCGCCGGAGACGACGGTCAGCGCCGTGACGGCGACCCCGGTGACGACGCCGATGAGCGTGAGCGACCGGGGGGTTCCGACGAGCCAGTTCCCCGCGAACGCGCCGAGGAGGAACGGCGCGAGGACGCTGCCGGCGACGAACGACCGCCCCCACCACCGCCGCCACCGCGCGTCGTGGCGTTGCTCGTACATCTCCGGCGCCAGTCCCCGAAAGATGAGAGCGCCGAGGATGCCGAACATCAGCAGGTAGTGGCGGCTGAAAAGCCCCGCGTACACCGACGGAAAGGCGGCGAACAGCGCGCCGCCGAACACGACGAGCCACACCTCGTTACCGTCCCAGAACGGCCCGATCGCCGACAGCACCGCCTCGCGTGCCTCGTCGTCGGAGAGCGTCGCGAAGATCGCGCCGGCGCCGAAGTCGAAGCCGTCGAGGAACAGGAACGTCCCGAGCAGGGCGAACACGAGCGAGAACCACAGCTCCGGGAGCGGCAGGCCGAACACCGGCCCCCCCGCGAGCGCGTCGACGGCGCTAGTCATCACCGGGCACCTCCGCGGTCCCCGCGTCGCGCTCCGCGGTGGACCGCAGTTCGCGCGCGCTCGGTGGTCCGTCGCGGATAACCCCCGCGACGACGTACGTGTACAGCGCGAGGATGCCGGTGTAGACCCCGACGAACCCCACGAGCGTGAGCAGCGCCTCCCCGCCGGTAAGACCGGGCGACACCCCCTCGCTCGTCTTCAACACGCCCTGGATCACCCACGGCTGGCGGCCGACCTCCGTGACGACCCACCCGAGTTCGACCGCGACGATGCCGAGCAGGCTGGACGCCATCAGCGCCTTGTGGAGCAGTCCGTCTTCGAACAGTTCGCCGGTGAACCACCGGTAGCCGCCCCAGAACGCCAGCAGGATGAACCAGAAGCCCATCCCGACCATCGCGCGGAACGACCAGAACACGATCGCGACGGGGGGCGCCTCCGTCTCGAACGTGTTCAGCCCGCGTATCTCCGCAGTCGCGTCGCCTCCGCTGGCGAGCCACGACGCCCCGCCCGGAATGCCGAGGCCGAACAGCTCCTTCGCGCGCGGATCCGTGAACTGGCTCAGGTCAGTCGGGATCGCGAAGATATACTCCGGGACGTACGCCTCGGTGTCCCAGACCGCCTCCATGGCAGCGAACTTCTGCGGCTGCGTCTCATAGACGTGCCTCGCGTACAGGTCGCCCTGAAGCACCTGTAGCGGGGCTGTGATTAGTAGCGCGACCAGCGCGATCTTGAGCGTCTTGTGCCAGAATTCGATGTGTTCCGACTTCGTTCCCCAGACGTGGTGTCGATAGACGTAGTACGCGGAGACGCCGGCCATGAACAGCGCGACCGACTCGACGGCGGCGTTTTGCATGTGGACGTACATGTAGCCGAACCGCGGAGTCAGGTACGCCGCGAGCGGGTCGACGAGGTGGACGACCTCCCGCCCGTTCTCGGTCACGAGCTCGTAGCCGCGCGGCATCTGCATCCACGAGTTCGCGATGAGGATCCAGACCGCGGACAGCCACGTGCCGACGCCGACGGCGAGGCTGGACACCAAGTACAACCGGTCGGAGACCCGCTCGCGACCGAACACGAAGATGCCGAGGAACGTCGCCTCCAGCATGAACGCCATCATCCCCTCGACGGCGAGCGGGCCGCCGAACAGCTCGCCCGCTGTCGTCGAGAACGCCGCGAAGTTGGTCCCGAACTCGAACTCCAAGACGATCCCAGTGACCGTCCCGACGACGAACGAGATGGCGAATATCTTCGTCCAGAAGCGACGCAACTGCTCGTACACCGGGTCGCCGCCCCGAACGTCCTTCCAGGTGAAGTATATCAGGAACGGCGCCAGTCCCATGCTCATCACCGGGAAGATGATGTGGACGATCGTCGTCAGGGCGAACTGGAATCGGCTTGCGAGTACTGGGTCGATCATGTCGTAGTGGATGCGGATTGGAGGGTCGCTCCGACGCGCGCCGCGGTCGGCCTCTCCGTGTGACACTGATCGCTCCGCCTCCATAACCCCGGAGTTGGCACAGGACAACCGACCGCGGAGCGGCCGCCGCCGCGCCCTCGGCTGTGACGCGGGGCCCGCCCGCGGGTCCGAAAGTTGTCCTGCGCCAAGCCATCGCTTTGGGTGGCGAGGCGACTGCGCTTAGGCATGAAGACACGGCACGCGGTGCTGGCACTCGTCGCCCTCGTCACGCTGGTGATGACCGTCAGAGCGGTCGTCGCCGGCCTGGACGGCGACTTCGGGACGGTCGGCAGACAGGTCGGGGTCGGCGGGATCGTCTTCGCGTTCGGCGTGGCGCTGTACCGGAGCTGGGAGTCGGTCGGCTGACTCGGCGGCCCGCTCCGCGACGGGGGCGGCAGAGCGTCCGGCGCGGTCGACGGCGGCCCCCGGAGCGCCCGGCCGCCACCCGCGCCGTCTCGCACCGACCCCCGTCAGGACTCGTTCGCGGGCTCGTCGCCGGCGGAACCGTCGTCGGATCGCCGCGCGTCGGCCAGCCGCTCCGCGACCTGTCGCCGGAGGCGCTCGAAGGGCGACGAACACGCGCCGCACTCGGCACACGAGACACCCGCGCAGGAGGCGGGGGCGCCACAGCGCGGACACGAGAGCCCGTTCGCCGGTTCGAACTCGTACCCGCAGCGCGGGCAGATCACGTGATCACCCCCAAGGCGGCCGAGACAGCGCCTCCGACGACGAACGCGGTGACCCAGGAGCCGACCCATACGAGGATCGCGCTCCGCGCGTCGCGCTCTCTGAGGACCATCGCCATCGTGAGGATACACGGGACGAACAGCGTGACGACCACCAGCCCGACGAAGGTCTGTGACGCCGTCAGCTGTAGATCCGTCATCCCGGCGGCGGCGAAGTCGCGGCGGATCAGCCCCAACACGAGCACCTCTCCGAACGACGCGGGAAGGCCCAGAGCCGCAGTCAGCGGCCGGAGCGCACCGACTATCGCGTCGAGCGCGCCGAGGTAATCGAGCGTCGATACCGCCGCCGCGGTGACCCCAAACAGCGGGGCCGCCTCCCGGAGGAACGCGCCGGCCCGGTTCGCCGTCTTCCGGGCGACGTTCGTCGGGCGGGGGACGCGCAGCCGCGGTAGCTGCTCGATCAGCGCGTCCTGTCGACCGGGCAGCGTTCGGTCGAGAACGACGCCGACGGTCCCGAGGACCCCGAGCAGCAGCGTCAGGTAACCGATCCACCAGACGGGCCCGAGTTCGGCGAGCAACCCCGCGACGACGCCGATCTGTGCCGAACAGGGAATCGCGAGCCCCAGAAGCGCCGTCGTGATGAGCCGCTCTCGGCGCGACCCGACCACTCGGGTGGAGACGACCGCCATGGTCACGCACCCCACGCCGACGATCAGCGGGACGACCGCGCGGCCGTTGAGCCCGATCCGGTCGAGTCCCCTGTCCGTCACCACGGCAAGTCGCGGGAGGACGCCGGCGTCTTCGAGCGTTCCGATCACGAGGTAGAACGCGACCACGAGCGGGAGCAGGACGCCGAGCGTGTACCGGACGGTGACCGTCAACAGCCCGAGGCTGTCGTTGACCAGCAGGAACTCGACGGGTCGGGCCCACCCGCTCGCCGGGAGCAGGTCCGCGACGGCCGCCTCGACCGCCGGGGCGTAGTACCGCCCGAATAACACAGTCTCCGCGTAGTCCACGACCCGCTGCGCGACGAGCACCCCCATGACGTAGAACACAGCGAAAAGGAGCGCGAGCGCGATCGGGACCCCCGTCACCGGCCGCATCAACAGGCCTCCGAGCCGTTCCCCGAGACGACGCCGAGAACCCCGTTCGACCGTCTCGACGATGGACCTGACGCGCGTCCGGCGCTCGCGGTACACCGCCTCCCGTTCTCCGACGGCGGCGAGCGGTGCGGCGCCGCCGTCGGCCGCGAGGTCGCGAGCCCCGACGCGGCGAGCCGTCGGTTCGTCGCCCTCGACGAGGAGGGTCTTCTCCGCCCGACTGGCGTCGATCCCGTCGGGGAGCGCGCCGTAGTACGAGGCGACCGGCGTCGACTCCGGGGCGGACGCCTCGGGGAGTCGATCGCGCAGTTCGTCGACGCCCGCGCCCGTGACGGCGACGGTCGGGACGACGGGCACGCCGAGGGACCGCTCCAGCGCGTCGGCGTCGATCTCGAGGCCCTCGGCCTCGACCTCGTCCATCATGTTCAGCGCGACGACGGTCGGGACCCCCATGTCCAACAGCTGTAGTGTCACGAACAGGTCTCGGTCGAGCTGCGTGGCGTCGACGACGTTCACGACCGCGTCGGCACGGAGGACGATCCGCCTCGTGACCCGCTCCTCCTCTGAGAACGACGAGATTCCGTGGACCCCGGGCGTGTCGATCAGGCGGGTCGAGCCGAGGGGCGCCGCGGTCGTCTCGACCGTGGTGCCGGGATAGTTCGAGACCTCGACGTACTCGGGTGTGAGACGCCCGAACAGCACGCTCTTGCCCGTGTTGGGTGCACCGACCAGCGCCGTGGACGTCTCGACGTCGCCCGCCGTGGGCCCGCGGGCCGCGTCCCCGCTCGCCGTCATCGCGGTGCGTCGTCGGGCTCCGCCCGCTCTACGGTGATCTCCCGGGCCAGTGACCGCCCGAGCGCCACCTCCGTCCCGCGACGTCGAACGACGACGGGGCCGTTGCGGATCCGGCGGCGACACTCGACGCGACCGTCTAGGAGGCCGAGCCGCAGCAAACGAGCGCGGCGCTCGCCGTCCGGCACGTCGACCAGTTCGACCCACTCCCCCGATGGAACGTCGGCCAGCGCGACTACCATTTAGGCTTACCTAAAACAACGGGCGTGTTGGGCGGCACTGCTCATTATGTAGTCTTATATAATACCCTCCGCGTCCGCCGCGAGCCGAGTCGACGGGCGGACCGGTCAGGCCGGCTGCGAGTCCAGCTTCTTGTAATCGATGTAGTCCGCCCCGCGGAGCTCTTCGAGTAGGTTGATGGCCGCGCGGGCGCCCTCGCCGACGGAGGTCGCGATCTGCTGGTGGCCGCCGGTGACGTCGCCCGCGGCGTACACCCGGTCGACCGGCGTCGACTGGTCGGGGTCGGTGACGATGTCGTCGCCCTCGACGGGCACGCCGAGCATCTCCGCGAGGTCGGTTCCGCCGGCGGTACCGAGCGCGACGAACAACCCGTCGACCGGTATCTCGTCGCCCTCTCGGGTGACGACGGCTTCGAGGACCTCCTCGCCGGCGAGCCGATCGAGATCGTCGGTGACCACCCGGATCCCGGCGTCGTCGACCCGCTCTCTCAGCTCCTCGTCGGCCTCGAACGCCGACCCGTTGGTGAGGATCCGGACGTCGTCGGTGTAGTCGAGCAGCATGAGCGCCTCGGTCGCGGCGTAGTTGTCGGTGCCGACGACCGCGACGGGGCTGTCGCGGTAGAAGTAGGCGTCGCACTCGACGCAGTAGGAGACGCCGTGGCCCTCGTACGCCTCGACGTCCGCGACGGCCGGCCGCTCGTAGTCCGCGCCCGTCGCGATGATGACCCCGTCGACGACGTACTCGTCGACCGTCGTCTCGACGCGGTACCGGTCGCCGTCAGGCTCGATCCGAACGACCTCCTCCTCGACGATTTCGGCCCCGTACTTCCGCGCGTGTTCCCGTCCCAGGTCGACGAGCTCCGGCCCCGTGACCCCGTCCGGGAACCCGTAGACGTTCTCCATCGTGTCCACGTCCCGGGTCGTCCCGCCCCCGTCGTCGAACACGAGCGTTCGCCTGTCCGCCCGGGCCGTGTAGATGGCGGCGTTCAGTCCGGTCGGTCCGCCGCCGATGATCGCTACCCCTGACATCTGTATTGTTTAGTACGCACTATACTAACTTATGAGTTCCGCACTTGGCGTCGGTCGAGCGGTTCGTTCTCATCCGCGACGCTGACAAAGATGAGTTCTTTCGGGCCTCTGGAGCGAGAATACGCAGTTACTGGCGCACGCTCGTTTCCGCGCGCTTGCGAGGCCTCAGTTGTATCGGGCACATTAGTTATGCGTTAATAGCGAAATACTCTCGCGCGTACGGCGTCGCTCGGCGAGCGATCGAGACCGGACCCGAGGAGACGACGCTCGGGGAACTGCGGGCGACGCCCGCGGTGCGGCAGCTCGACGGAACGAGAACGAAAGCGGTCGGACCGCGAGGCCCGAGTCCGTCTACTGCGGGCTCGGGTTCGAGGGCCCGGAGACGTTGCCGTCCTTCAGCGCGGAGCCCGTGATCGACTTCAGCCGGGAGACGAGGGAGTCCTTCTCGGCCTCGCCCTCCAGCGCGATGTCGAGGACCTCGCTGATGTGCGAGACCGGGATGACCTCGATCATCTCCTCGTACTCGTCTTCGATCATCACGTCCTGCTCGTTGGCCGCGGGGATGATCACTCGGTCGCAGCCGGCCTTCGCGGCCGCCTCGATCTTGTGTGTGACCCCGCCGACGGGGAGCACGTCGCCGCGGACCGACAGCGAGCCGGTCATCGCGAGCGACTGGTCGACGCCGACGTCCTCCAGCGCGGAGATGACGGCGGTCGCGACCGTGATGGACGCGGAGTCGCCGTCGACGCCCTGCTGGCCCGTCTGGATGAACTGGATGTGGATGTCCTTCTCGGAGATGTTCTCGTCGGAGAACTTCTTGATGATCGCCGAGACGTTCTGGACCGACTCCTCGGCCATCTCCTTGAGCTGGCCGGTGGCGATCACCTGCCCGCCGCTCTGGGTCGGGGTCACCTCGGCCATCACCGGGAGCATGATCCCGGAGTCCTCGCCCATCACGGCGAGGCCGTTGACGCGCCCGGTGACGTAGCCGTCGGAGACCTGGAGCTCGTAGTCCTTCCGGCGCTCGATGTAGTCGTCGGCGAGCTGCTGTTCGATGGACCGCGAGCGCCCCTTCGCCTGGAGCACGTGGTCGCGGGTCGTGTAGTCGGCGTCCTCGCCCCGGGCGATGTCGCCCGCGACGCGGACCATCCCGCCGAGGTTCCGCATCTTCAGCGTGAGGTGGCCCTTCCGGCCGGAGCGGCGCTTGGCCTCGAGGATGATCTCCTCGACGGCCTCCGCGGAGAACTCAGGCAGGCGGCCGTCCTTCGCGACCTCCTGGGCGATGAACCGCACGTACTTGCGGCGCATCTCCGGGGTGTCCTCGATGGTGTCCTCCATGTACACCTCGTAGCCGTACCCCTTGATACGGCTGCGCAGCGCCGGGTGCATGTTCTCCATCGCGTCGAGGTTCCCGGCCGCGATCATGACGAAGTCCGTCGGGACGGGCTCGGTCTGGACCATCGCGCCCGAGGAGCGCTCGGACTGGCCCGTGATCGAGAACTCGCCCTCCTGGATCGCCGTCATGAGGTGCTGCTGGCTGCGGATGTCGAGCGTGTTGATCTCGTCGATGAACAGCACGCCCTTGTTCGCCTTGTGGATGGCCCCCGCCTCGACGCGGTCGTGGCTGGGCGTCTCCATCCCGCCGGACTGGAACGGGTCGTGCCGCACGTCGCCGAGCAGCGCACCGGCGTGCGCGCCGGTCGCGTCGCGGAACGGCGCGGTCTTCGTGTCGCCGTTGTTCACCAGCAGGTTCGGGATCATCGCGTCCGACCCGCGGTTGAGGTAGCGGAAGACGAGGTACACCACGCCGGCCGCGATGATGCCGACGAGGATCTGGCCGACGATGATGAGCGCGTAGCCCAGCACGACGGCGATGATGATCCACATCAGCAGCGACCGCATCTGGTTGCGCTTGCGCGCCTCCTCGCGGTGCGCCTCGACGATCTGGTCGCCCTTGCCGGCCGGCACCGTCCGGACCTTCGGCTTGTTGCCGTCGTCGGGGTTGTGATACACCAAAACGTCCTGAAGCTCCTCCTTCGGGAGGAGTTCGGACATCGCCTTCGCGAGCATCGACTTCCCGGTCCCGGGCGAGCCGATCATCATCACGTGGCGGCGCTGCTTCGCCGCCTTGATGATCACGTCGCGGGCGTGCTCCTGCCCGATGACCTGGTCGACGAGCCGGTCGGGGATCTCGATCTCGGCCGTCGTGTCGATCTTGAGCCCGCCGAGGAGGTCGTCCTCGTCCGGGTCGTCCTCGATCTCGGCGCCCTCGACCTCGACGGTGCTACCGAGCTCGTCGATGTCGCCGTCGTCGGCCGGCTCCGCGGCGTCGCCGTTCCGGCCGCCGTCGGGACCCTCCCCGACGACGTCGGTCCCCTCGAACCCGTCGTCGTCGACGACGACCCCGTCGTCCCAGGGGTCCTCGCCGTCGGGGCCCGCGGCCGACTCGCCGTCGGAGTCCGCGGCCTCGTCGACGCCGGGCTCGTTCGCCGGACCGTCGTCGGGCTCGGGGTCGCCGCGCGTGGCGTCCTCGCCGTTCCCCGCCGGACTCGAGTCGTCGACGCCGCCGCGAGGCGGTTCGTCGGGGTCGTCGGCCGTCGGGTCGTTCGTGTCCTTCTCGTTGCTCATAGAATCGGGTAACGCTACCGAAAACGAAGGGGCGGCTACTGATATACTTTCTCCCCCCGGCCGTGTCGCCCCGGGGGCAATAAACCCCGCTTTGAAGCCGTATATCTCCCGATCTGGGGGCTCGACCGTTCCCACGGGGTTTATAAATGACGCCGACGGTACGTAGATTCATGCGGGGGTTCTACATCGGCCGGTATCAGCCGTTCCACGACGGCCACCAGCACATGGTGGAAGAGATCGCGGAGGAGGTCGACGAACTCGTCTTGGGTATCGGCTCCGCCGGCGACTCCCACACCACTCGGAACCCCTTCACCGCCGGCGAGCGCGTGATGATGGTGACGAAGGCGGTCGAGGAACTGGACGCCACCACCTACGTCGTCCCCATCGAGGACCTCGACCGGAACTCCGTGTGGGTGAGCCACGTCCAGAGCATGACACCCCGGTTCGACGTCGCGTACTCGAACAACCCGCTCGTGGTCCGCCTGTTCGAGGAGGCCGGCGTCGAGGTGCGCCAGTCCCCCATGTTCCGGCGCGACGTCCTGGAGGGGACCGAGCTCCGCGAACGCATGATCCGCGGCCGCGACTGGGAAGACCTGGTCCCCGACGCCGTCGTCGACGTGATCCGCGAGGTGGACGGCGTCGACCGCATCCGGCGGATCGCCGAGACCGACTCCAACGGCGACGAGCCCTCGGACCAGTAGCCGGGGAGACGGCGGCTCCGGCTCGCCGGCGTTCGACCGGCCGCGACGTGCGCCCGTCGAGACCGGCGCCCGTTCCTTTTAACCGCCCGCCGCACGCGGTCTCCGGTATGATCACGCTCACCTCGGACTTCGGCTCGCCGTACCCCGCCGCGATGAAGGGAGTGATCCGCCGGCACACGGCCGCGGAACTGATCGACGTGGCCCACGACCTGCCGCGCGGGGACCCGCGCGCCGCGGCCTTCTGGCTCCGGTTCGTCCTCCCGGAGTTCCCGCCGGCGGTCCACTGCGCCGTGGTCGACCCCGGGGTCGGCACCGACCGCGACGCCCTCGTCGTCCGCGCCGGCGCGCACGTCCTCGTGGCCCCGGACAACGGGCTGGCGATGCCGCCGGCCCGGGCGCTGGCGGCCGACGAGTCCGACGTCGAGGCGTGGACGGTCGCGGTCGACGACCCCGCGAGCGAGACGTTCCACGGCCGCGACGTGTTCGCCCCGACCGCGGCGCGGATCCGGGCGGCGCTCGACCAGGCGGCGGACGGCGAGTCGACCGACGCCGACGCGGTCGGGGAGACGCTGGCGGGCATGGACGACCTGTCGCCCGCGAGCGACCCCGCGGACATCCGCTTCCCGGAGCCGACGGTCGAGCGCGACGAGGGAGGCGACGTGACCGCCGTCGACGGCGAGGTGCTCGCGATCGACCGGTTCGGCAACGTGATCACCAACGTCCCCGGCGACCTGGTCCGCGGCCGCGACTGGATCCGCGTCGACGGCGACCTCACGCCGGTCGCGGAGACGTTCGGCGCCGTCGAGCCCGGCGAGCGCCTCGTCACGGTCGGGAGCCACGGCTACGCGGAGTGCGACGTCAACGACGGCCGCGGCGACGGCGCGTTCGACCTCCGGCCGGGGGACTCGGTGCGGTTCGTCCCGGACAGCGTCAGCCTGTGAGCGCCGGGCGACTCGCCCGGCGTCGGCCGGTCGCGGCCGCTACAGTTCGACGCCCGAGGGGATCAGGCTCTCGCTGCGGAGCAGGTTCCCGTCAGGGTCGTACACGAGGAAGGTGTCCTTGTCGTAGGCGACGAGCCGATCGCCGTCCACGTCGATCTCGACGCGGTACCGGGCGTCGCCGTCGTCCGTCGCGTCGCGCGCGGCGTGGATGAACGGGAGGACGTCCGTCGCCGTCTCGTTGAGTTCGAGGATGAAGTCGCCGGTGTACCGGTTGGTGACGCCGACGACGCCCTCCGGGTCGTCCGCCTCGCCCAGCGGCTCGCGGAGCCGGAAGGCGACGTCGATCTGGTCGGCCGTGAGCAGGTCGCCGTCGGCGGCGTCCCCGCTCTCGCCGCCGGAGAGCCGCTCGCGGAGCAGTTCCTCCGGCCCGTGGAAGTCGATCCGCACCAGCGGGGGCGACCGAGAGCCGGCGCCGCCGTCGACGCCCTCGACGGTCAGATCGAAGTAGTCACGCCGCATTTCCTATTGGTTGCTTTGCGGTCCGGCCGTATCAACGTAACGGGCGGCCGGGCGGCCCCGAGCCCCGGCGCCGCCGGAATCCGGAGCCGACCCGGGGCCGCGCCCCCGATGTCGGTCGTGATAATTGTCGGGGGTAGTTTAACTTCCCCCCGACTCTATGGCCCCGTATCCATGGCGAGTGACGCCGGCGGGAGCGACCTCGGCGACCGGATCGAGGACCTCCAGCGGCGCCTCTCGCACGCGTGGGAACTGCTCCAGGGGTCGACGCTCGACGTCCGCCCGTTCCGCCCGGGCGAGGACGGCCCGCTCGCCTCGTTCGTCGTCCCCGAGGACGAGCGCGAGGTCGACCGGTACTGGGTGAACGCCCCCTACGCGTACGTCGTGATCACCTACGACGAGGCGGAGAGCGAACATCGCTACTACGCGGTCGAGCCCGAACTCGACGCCTTCGAGCGCGACCTGCTCGACCGCGTCGTCGACGACATCCGCGACCCGCTCCTCTACCGCGAGGGGACCGGCAAGACCGACGAGGAGACGCTTAAATCCGAGCTGGAGGCGCTCCTTGAGGGGTACGGGGTCGAGGTGGGGATGGACTCCTTCCACGCGCTCGCGTACTACCTCTACCGCGACTTCCGCGGCTACGGGAAGGTCGACCCCCTCCTCAACGACCGCCACATCGAGGACGTCTCCTGTGACGGGTACGACCTCCCCATCTTCGTCTACCACGACGAGTACACGGACGTCGAGACGAACGTCTCGTTCGGCCAGGAGGCGCTCGACAGCTACGTGATCCGGCTCGCCCAGCAGTCGGGGCGCCACGTCTCCGTCGGCGACCCCATCGTCGAGACGACGCTGCCCGACGGGTCGCGGGCGGAGCTCGCGCTCGGCGAGGAGGTGACGCCGCGGGGGTCGGCGTTCACCATCCGCCAGTACGCGGAGGACCCGTTCACGCCCGTCGACCTCGTGGAGTACGGGACCTTCTCGATCGAGCAGATGGCGTACTTCTGGCTCTGTATCGAGCACAACAAGAGCCTCATCTTCGCGGGCGGCACGGCATCCGGGAAGACCACCTCGATGAACGCGGTGTCGATGTTCGTCCCCCCGCGCGCGAAGGTGCTCACCATCGAGGACACCCGAGAGCTCTCCCTGTACCACGACAACTGGCTCTCGGCGGTCACCCGCGAGCGCCGGTACGAGGGGACCGACATCGACATGTACGACCTGCTGCGCTCGGCGCTGCGTCACCGCCCCGAGTACATCGTCGTCGGCGAGGTCCGCGGCGAGGAGGCGATCACGCTGTTCCAGGCGATGAACACCGGCCACACCACGTTCTCGACGATGCACGCCGACTCGATCGAGACGGTGATCAACCGGCTGGAGAACGAGCCGATCAACGTCCCGCGGGCGATGGTCCAGTCGCTCGACATGCTCTCGGTCCAGACGCTCACGCGCTCCGACGACGAGCGCGTGCGCCGCGCGAAGACGATCGGCGAGATCGGCGGCATCGACCAGCGGACGGGCGAGCTGGACTACTCCTCGGCGTTCGAGTGGGTGCCCGACGCCGACACGTTCCGCCGGAACGACTCCTCGCTGTTAGAGGAGATCGCCGACGAGCGCGGCTGGTCGCGCTCGGAGCTGCTGCGCGAGGTCCGGCGGCGCGAGCGCTTCCTCGAACTGCTCTCCGCGCTCGGCATCGACGACTACCGGACGTTCACCGCCCTCGTCAACGAGTACTACGCCGACCCCGACCGCGTGATGGAGCGGCTCGACGATCGCGCCGCCGCGGCCGACGGCGTCGACGCCGACGACCTCGCGGCCGAGGAGGGCCGCGCCGCCGGCGACCCGACGGCGGACCCCGCGGACGGATGATCGCGTACCTCCCCCTGGCCGCCGCGGTCGCGGCCTGTTTCGCGCTCGCGCTCCCGCTCGTCGACGACCGGGCGGACCTGTTCGTCACCCGCGTCGCGCTGACGGCGTTCGGCGACTACGTCGGCGAGAACGAGGCGCGGCGGCGGGCCCAACGCGACCGGATGCGCGCGGCCCACGTCGCCGGCACGACCCACCGCGTCTACGCCTCGCGGACCCTGTTGTACGCCGCCGTCCTCGGGGTCGCCGGCAGCGTGATCGGGGTGTACGCGGCCGCGGGGCTGCTCGCCGCGCTCGACGTCGGCGAGGCGGCGCTCCGCGAGGCGCTCCCGGCCGCGGTCGAGTTCGTCGCCGTCGTCGCGCGCCTCGCCGACCTCGGGCTCGGGCGGCTGTTCGTCCTGCTCGCGGTCGTCTCCGCGACGGTGGGGTCCGGGCTCGCGCTCGGCGCGTACGTCGCCCGGTGGCAGCTGCTCGACCAGCGGGCCGCGGCGCGCGCCGCCGAGATAGACGCCACCCTGCCGCGGACGGTCGCGTTCATGTACGCGCTCTCGCGCTCGGGGATGGCGTTCCCGCGGGTGATGGACACGCTCGCGCAGAACGAGGCGGTGTACGGCGAGGCCGCCACGGAGCTGTCGGTCGCGGTGCGCGACATGAACGCCTTCGGGACCGACGCGCTCACCGCGCTCCAGCGCATCTCGCGGCGGACGCCCAGCGACGACCTGGCGGACTTCTCGGAGAACCTCGCCTCCGTCCTCGGCACCGGGCAGTCGGTGTCGTCGTTCCTCGACGACCAGTACGAGCGCTACCAGGCGGAGGCGGAGGCCAAACAGGAACAGTACCTGGAGCTGCTCTCGACGTTCGCCGAGGCGTACGTGACCGCGCTCGTCGCCGGCCCGCTCTTTTTCATCACCATCCTCGTCGTCATCGGGCTGGTCTTGCAGGACACGCTCCCGCTCCTCCGCGTCGTCGTCTACTTCGGCGTGCCGCTCGCCACCTTCGGCTTCGTCGTCTACGTCGACAGCGTGACGCAGGGCGTCGGCGGCACCGAGACCGTCGCGGCGTCGTCGCTCGACGACCCCGACACCCCGTCGGTCACCGGGGTGCGCCACGCGACGGACGAACCGGGCGACCGCGGCGGCTCCCCGCGGTTCGACGGCGGCGCGGCGGCCGGCCGGGAGGCGAGCGCCCCGGGCGACGGGCCGAGCGCGACCGGCGCGGGCGCCGGCCGCCGGGCCGAGAACCGCGAGCGGCTCCGGGTCTACGACCGACTCCGCTGGGTGCGGCGGCTGGCCGCCTCGCCGGTCGAGACGGTGCTGGACTCGCCGCGGACGGTGCCGCTCGCCGCGGTCCCGGTCGCGGTGGTCGGCCTGCTCGTCTTCGCGTTCCCGGTCACGCTCGGCACCCCCGTGGAGATGGTCGACCAGATCGACGGACCGATCGTCGTCGCGACGGCGCTCGTCCTCGCGGCGTACGCGGTGGCCTACGAGTCCGGCAAGCGCCGGGTCCGGCGCGTCGAGTCCGCGGTGCCGGACTTCCTCGACCGCCTCGCCAGCGTCAACGAGGCGGGGACCGCCGTGGTCGGCAGCGTCCGCCGCGTCGCCGACTCGAACCTGGAGGCGCTGACCGAGGACCTGCGCCGGACCCGCCGCGACATCGACTGGGGGGCGGACGTCTCGACCGCGCTGCGCCGGCTGGAGCGCCGGGTCCGGTCCCCGATGACCTCCCGGGCGGTCGCGCTCGTCACCAACGCGATCCGGGCGAGCGGCGACGTCGGGCCCGTCCTCCGGATCGCGGCCGACGAGTCGCGCGCGACCTGGTCCCTCCGCCGCGAGCGCCGGCAGGTGATGCTCACCTACCTCATCGTCATCTACATCTCCTTCCTCGTGTTCCTCGGCATCATCGCGGCGCTGTCGGTGTCGTTCATCCCCGCCATCGAGGCGGCGGGCGTCCCGGGGACCGGCGGGCTCCCGGACGCCGGGACCGGGGTGCCGAGCGGCCCGGGCGGGATCGCGGACGGGATCGGCGACATCGACGTGGCGGTCTACGAACAGCTGTTCTTCCACGCCGCGTCGATTCAGGCGGTCTGCTCCGGGCTGGTCGCCGGCCAGCTCGGGGAGGGGTCGGTCCGCGACGGCGTGAAACACGTCGTGGTGCTGCTCGCGCTCACGCTCGTCGCGTTCGCCGCGATAGGCGTGGCGTGACGCCGCGGTCCCGGTCGGGCCGGTCGCGCCGACGCGCCGTCGCTCGGGACGGACTCCGCCGCGGCCGCACGAGCTAAACCGGTCGCGGTCGACGGGGGCGTATGGACTCGGATCCGGGGAGCGACGCGGGGTCGACCGGCGACCCGCGGGCGACGTACGACCGCATCGCGGCGCACTTCTCGAAGACGCGGGAGTACGCCTGGCCGGAGGTCGAGTCGTTCCTCGACGGCCGGTCGGGGGCGGTCGCGCTCGACGTCGGCTGCGGGAACGGGCGGCACACGGAGGCGCTCGCGGCGCGCGCCGAGACCGCCGTCGGCGTCGACCTCAGCGGCGGGCTGCTCGACGAGGCGGTTGCCCGCGCCCGAGAGCGGGGGTACGCGGACGCGACCGCGTTCGTCCACGGGGACGCGGCCGCGCTGCCGGTCCGCGACGGCGCGGTCGACCTCGCGGTCTACGTCGCCACGCTCCACCACCTCTCGCCCCGCGACGCCCGCGTCGAGAGCCTGAACGAACTGGCCCGGGTCCTCGCGCCGGACGGGGTCGCGCTCGTCAGCGCGTGGAGCACGGCGCACGACCGCTTCGACCGCGAGGAGGGGTTCGACACGACCGTCGACTGGACGCTGCCGGGCGGCGAGACGGTCCCCCGGTACTATCACATCTACTCGCCGTCCGAGTTCGAGTCCGACCTCGCGGAAAGCGACCTCGAACCGCACCACGTGACGGTTTCGAGCGGGAACTGCTACGCGGAGGCGTCGCCGCCGGACCGCTGATTATCACGAGAGATACCGCAGGGGGTGGATTAAAGAGTCCCTGTCGACCGCCTGATGGTAATGGCTGACACTTTCCTCGAACGGGTCCTGCGTCGGGTCGCGCCCGACGCGGTCGCCCGGAGTTACCTCGCGAAGTTCCTCGTCGCCCTCGTCGTCGTCGTCCTCGCCATCGGGGCCGTCGGGGCCGTCACGTACGCCGAGACGACGGACCAGCTCGAATCGAACGCGCAGGGGGACTACACGGCCGTCGCGGAGCTGAGCGCCACGGAGCTCGACGGCTGGGCGAGCGACCGCCGCTCGGCGGTCACGGAGCTCGCCGACAACCACGCGTTCTCCCAGGACCCCGCCAAGGTCGACAGCTACCTCTCCACGCACCTCTTGCGGACCGCCGAGTCGGTCACCGCCCTCCACTTCGTCGACCGCGACGAGAGCGCCGTCCTCGCCAGCACCGACCGAGAGGCCGGCGAGTCGGTCACCTCGCAGGCGTGGTTCGACGACGACCTCCTGTTCGCGGACGACGTGTTCACGAGCCCCACCTACATGGTCGACGGCGAGCGCCGGATCGCGTACGTCGCGTCGACCCCGCTGCGGGAGTACCTCGTGATGGAGATCTCGCTCGCCCCCGTCACCGAGGACTTCCGTCAGCCCACCGAGAGCGCGTTCACGACCATCGTCCAGCCCGACGGCCGGATCGCGGCGAGCAACGCCGACTACGTCTCCGGGATCCGCTACGACACCGACGTTCGCTCGGCGATGCTCGACGACACGCGGGCCGTCGGGTTCCTCCCGTCGGCCACGTTCAGCTTCGCCGACGGCGGCGAGTACCTCGTCGCGTACGCGCCCTTGGAGACCGAGGAATGGTACGTCGCGGTCCACGTCCCGCTCTCCGAGGCGTACGCCCTCTCGGGGATGATCGGTCGGAACCTGCTCCTCATCGTCGGCGTCGCGATCGTCGGGCTCGGGCTGCTCGGCCTGACGCTCGGCCGCGGCACCGTCGCAGAGCTGAACCAGCTCCGGGCGCGAGCGACGGCGCTGGCCGACGGCGACCTCGACGTCGACTTCCACACGGAGCGGCGCGACGAGTTCGGCGACCTCTCCGCGGCGTTCGCCACCATGCGCGACTCGCTGCGCGACCAGATCCAGTCGGCGGAGACGCAGCGGGAGCGCGCCGAGGCGGCGAAGGCGGAGAGCGAGGCGTTCGCGGAGCGTCTGGAGTCGCGGGCGAGCGACTTCGGCGCGACCATGGCGGCCTGCGCCGACGGCGACCTCACCGCGCGGCTGGAGGCCGACCCCGAGGACCCCGAGGCCCTCCGCGACATCGCCGCGGAGTTCAACGACGCGATGGACGAACTGGAGGCCGCGATCGCGGAGGTCGACGCCTTCGCCGTCGAGGTGGCCGACCGCAGCGAGGCGGTGACCGACGGCACCGACGAGGCCGCGGCCGCCGGCCGGGAGACGAGCGACGCGGTCGACGAGATATCCGCCGGCGCGGAGCGGCAGAGTCGGCGGCTGGCCGAGGTGGCCGGCGAGATGGAGGACATGTCGGCGACCGTCGAGGAGGTCGCGGCCTCCGCCGACGAGGTGGCGACCACCTCCCGGCAGGCCGACGCGCTCACCGAGGAGGGCCGCGAGGCGGCGGCCGACGCGGTCGAGGAACTCCACGGCATCGAGGCGCGCTCGGAGTCGGCCGCGGAGACGATCGAGCGGCTCGAGTCCGAGATGGCGGAGGTCGACGAGATCGTCGAGACGATCTCGGAGATCGCCGACCAGACGAACCTGCTCGCGCTCAACGCCTCGATCGAGGCGGCCCGCGCGGGCGAGGCCGGCTCCGGCTTCGCGGTCGTCGCCGAGGAGGTGAAGTCGCTCGCCGAGGAGACCCAGGAGTCCGCCGCCGAGGTCGAGGCCCTGATCGAGAGCCTCCGCGAGCGCACCGACGAGAGCGTCGACGAGATGGCCGCGATCCGCGACGGGGTCGACGACGGGGTCGACGTCGTCGAGGACGCCGAGGACGCGCTCGAAGAGGTCTCCGAACGGGTGAGCGAGGCCGACGACGGCGTCCAGGAGATCTCCGGGGCGATGGACGCGCAGGCGGAGTCGGTCAACGAGGTGACCGGCGCGGTCGACGAGCTCGCGGGCGTGAGCGAGCAGACCACCGCCGAGGCGACCACGGTCGCGTCCGCCGCCGAGGAGCAGGCGGCCACGCTCGGCGAGGTCTCAGAGCAGGCGCACGACCTCCACGAGCGCGCCCGCGACCTGCGGGAGATGACCGAGGACTTCGAAGTCGACGCCGACGAGGCCGCCGCCGGCGACGCGGCGGCGTCAGCCGACGCCGGGGCCGTGGCGCTCGACGCCGACACCGCGTTCTCGTTCGGCGCCGACGAGGAGGCGTCGGACGCCGCGGCCGCGAGCACGGACGGCGGCACCGACACCGACGCGAGCGGCTCGGAGACAGAGACTGGAGCCGGATCGGAGCAGTCGCTCGACGAGCGCGCGCGTTCAACAGAAGAGTGACCGTCGTCGTCCGCGACGGCGCGTTCCGCCGGTGTCGTCGCGGTCGGCGGTTCCCGCGCGATTCAGTCCGCCATCGACTCGTGGCTGACGCCCCGGTCGTCCGGGAGCGGCGCCACGAGCCGGTACGCCGCGTAGAGGCCGAGCACCGCGATGCCGGCCAGCACGAAGCCGGTGCGGATCTCCGGCGCGATCAGCGGCGTCGCGACCACGTCGCCCGCCTCGTTCTTCATCGGGACCGGGGCGAACGGCTGCCCGGCCAGCGTCTCGACCAGTCCGAGGACCGCGATGCCGAACAGCATCAGTCCCGCGCTCAACGCCCGTGCCGCCTTGTCGATGATGTCTGTCATTTTCGGTCACCTCGTTAACCGAGCAGGTACCGCAGCTTGGGGTTCTGTTTGACGAGCTCCGTGTCCTCGATGATCGCGTCGAGGCCGTAGTACCGACCGGCCGCGAGCACGATCACCGTCATGAACAGCAGCAGGCCCATCAGGTCGCTGTTGACGACGCCGTGGCCGAACCCGGCGTTGCCGACCCAGAACAGGATCATGAAGATGACCCCGCCGAAGGCGGCGAAGCGGGTGAGCGCCCCGGCCATCAGCGCGAGGCCGATGAGCGTCTCGAAGAGGGGCACACCGGGCTCGATGAGCCACGCGAGGTTGTTCCCCATCCAGACCGGGATGCCGCCGAGGACCGTCCCGCTCATCTGTTGCATGTACGCCGGGCCGTAGCTGTACGCGAACCCGTCCGTGATGATCTTCGTCACGCCGGCGTGGAAGAACCACCAGCCGGTGACGACGCGGAGGAACGCGATCCAGTACGTCGCCCAGGGTCCCTCCAGCGCGAACTCGACCTCGCCGACCAGCGGATTGCTCGATTGGTATGACATCGGTGTCACCTCACGGGTGTACGTTGGGTGGCTACCCACATAGGTGCCGAACAGATTTCTAAGCCGCTGAAAAGCGTTCTAACGCGCTGGGAGGGGTCCACAGTATCAGGGGCCTTTAAGTACTACTGCCAGTCACGGTCGCGGCTCGTCCCGTCAGAACACGGAACGCTTATGAAAGCCGTTCCGCCTACGTGTAGGTGCGTCATCGACCGACGCGAGCGCCGGTGGTCTAGTGGTAGGACCTGAGCCTTCCAAGCTCATGGCCCGGGTTCAAATCCCGGCCGGCGCACTCACTTCGTTCGTGCGCCGCCCGTACTCCCACTCGCTCGCTTCGCTCGCTCGCGGGAGTCCCGGCCGGCGCAGTTCTCGGACACAACGAACCGGAAACGACTGCGACGAGTGAGTCCGTGCGTCAGGATGCGCAGAGGGATTTGAATCAGAGAGCGAGCGGAGCGAGCGACCGTGGTTCAAATCCCGGCCGGCGCACTCACTTCGTTCGTGCGCCGCCCGTACTCCCACTCGCTCGCGGGAGTCCCGGCCGGCGCATCTCTCGAACGTAGTGAGAGAAACTGCCGCGGGATTTGAACCGTATCAGTCGCGCGCAGCGAGCGAGCACGTCTGGTTCCGGTTCAAATCCCGACTGGCGTACGAAGGAGTGAGTGCGCGCCCCGACCTCTCGCTCGCAATCGGGGTGCTCGCGTCCCTCGCACCTCGCACCGCCCGCGAGAGCCCCGGCCGGCGCAGCTCTCGGACAAACCGAGAGACGCCTCCGTGGGAATTGGATCCCATCGGCCGCGCGCAGTGCGCTCTGCGAGAGGTCCGGAGTCTCTCTCGACGAGTTCCGCTGAAAAGTCGGCGGCGATCAGTCGTCGGTGGCCGGCGCCTCGGCCCCCTCGGCCTCGGCGGACTCGCGCGGCCCGCCCGCGTGCCCCTCGTGGGCGACGGCGGTCGCCATGAGGTGGGGCGGGATGGCGGGCACCTCGTCCTCGCCGACGGGGCCGTCGCGCGCGATCTCCTCGGTCGAGCGCGGGAACTCCCGGATCTCCTTGTGGATCGCGAGGCCGGCCTTCGCCCCCTGGCCCATCGCGACCGGCACCTGGTTGTGGCCCGGCGTGATGTCGCCGACCGCGAACACGCCGTCCTCGCTGGTGCGGCCGTGGTCGTCGACGGCGATGGTGCCGTCGTCGTTGAGGTCGCAGCCCAGCCCCTCGGCGAGGACGGTGTTGTAGTCGGAGCCGTACATCGCGAAGCCGCCGCGGTACTCGCGGCGCGTGCCGTCCGCGAACTCCAGCGCCTCCAGCCAGCCGGTGTCGGGGTCGTTCTCGACGCCCTCAACCTCCTCGGTGACGACGTCGACGGGGTGCGCCTCCAGCTGCGCGGCGGTCTCCTCGCTCCACGTCGGCTCCTCGCCGCGGGTCAGCACGTCCACGTCGTCGGTGACGTTGAGCATGATCATCGCGACGTGGGCGGCGGCCTCGCCGTGGCCCATCACGTACACCGGTTCGTCGGCGAACATGTAGGCGTCGCAGTGGAGGCAGTAGTGGAGCCCCTTGCCCGTCCGCGGGAGCGGCGGGTCCGGGCGCTCGTCGGAGAACCCGGTCGCGAGGACGACGCGGTCCGCCACCAGTTCGGCGTCGTTCGTCTCCAGTCGGAACCGGTCGTCGTCGGTGCGCTCGACCTCGGTGACGAAGCCGCGCTCGAAGGTGCCGCCGTACGACTCCACCTGCTCGCGCCCGGTGGCGAGGAACTCGTTGCCGGAGACGTCCTCGGTGACGCCGATCACGTTGTGCGTGTCGGCCATCATCGCCGCGCGGCCGCCGCCGCGGTCGATCAGCACCGTCTCGTGGCCCAGTCGGGCCCCGTACAGCGCCGTCGTCAGCCCGGCCGGCCCGCCGCCGACCACCGCGATCTCGTACTCGTCGTCGGACGAACTCATTACCGCTCGTAGGCGACCCACCGGGTTAAATACCGTCTTGTTGTGCGCGTCCCGCGGCCAACCCCGTTCGCTCCGCGCCGGAAGGTGGATCGACGCCCGACTGCGACGGCTTCCGCCCCCCGTCCGGAGGTTTATTGGTGCGTACCGCGTTCGCTCGGTCAGTGGTCACTCGTCTCGCCCTCGCCGTGTGCCTCCTCCTCGTCGGGATCGCCGCCGACGTGGGCACGACCTACGTCGCGCTCTCGGGCAGCGAGTACGTCGAGGGGTCGCCCGTCGGCCGCCTGTTCATCTCCCGGTTCGGCCTCCTCGGCGGGATGCTCCTCACGAAGGCCGTCGGCATGGCCGTCATCGGGCTCCCGGTCGCGGTCGCCGGCGGCACGCGACGGTTCGTCGCCACCCTGATGTGCGGCGGCGTCGGCGCGCTCTCGCTGGCCGTCGCCGCGCGGAACCTGCTGTTCGTCGCGGGCCTGTGGCCGTGAGGGACCCGGCCGTGGCTCGGCCGTAACGCGTCTGCCTCGGACCCCGCGACGCGAGCGGATCGGCGGCCTCGGCCGCCGCGACCCCAGCGGTTTTGCGTCGCCGGCGACACCGATCCGTATGCCACGCGAATCCGCTCCGGCCCGCTCTCCGCCGGAGACGCGCCGCGAGGTCGTCACGGAGACGCTCCACGGCGTCGACGTCGACGACCCGTACCGATGGCTCGAAGGCGACGGCGAGGCGGTCGACGAGTGGGTCGACGCCCAGAACGCCCACGTCGACGAGGCGCTCGACGACGCGCTCCGGGACCGGCTCCGCCCCCGGTTCGAGGACCTCGTCGAGGTGGCCGACTACGGCTCGGTATCAGTCCGCGAGGGGCGCTACTTCGCGACGGCCCGCGAGCCCGGGGCCGACCACGCCCGCCTCGTCGTCCGCGACGTGCCCGACGGCGACGGCCGCGTCCTCGTCGACCCGAACGCCTGGGCCGCGAACCGCGACGCGGAGCGCCCGCCGCGGTCGATGGCCTGGTACGTCCCGTCGCACGACGGCGAGCGCGTCGCGGTCGGCGTCACCGAGGGCGGCGACGAGAACTACGACGTGCGGGTGCTGTCGGTGCCCGACCCGACTGAATCGCCGGAGTCCGAGGGTTCGGGAGGCTACGGCCCGGGCGTCGAGGAGGTCGCGGTCCTCCCCGAGCGCGGCCGTGTCAACGCGGGGAGCCTCGCGTGGACCGCCGACGGCGAGGGGTTCGTCTACGTCGCGACCGGCGGCGCGGCCGACGGCGCGCAGATGGACAAGGAGATCCGCCGGTTCCGGCTCGCGGACGGTCCCGAGGCGGAGGAACTCCTGCTCGAACACGACGACCAGCACGTCTGGCCGCGGGTCACGGTCGACCCCGACTCGGGGCTGCTCGCGGTCGCCTTCTCCGAGATGGTGGGGGGAACCGAGTGGTACGTCCACGTCGACGGCGACCTGCGCCCCGTCCTGACCGACACCGACGCCGAGACGTCGGTCCAGTTCCACGACGGGACGGCGTTCGTCTCGACCGACCACGGCGCGCCCCGGCGGCGGGTGCTCGCCTGCTCGGTCGACCGCTTCCGCGAGGGCGACCTCTCCTTCGAGGAGTGCCGCGAGCTGCTCCCCGGCGGCGAGGGGATCATCCAGTCGGTGGCGCCGACCCCGGAGCGCCTCCTCGTCCACCGCCAGCGCGACGCCCACTCGCGGCTCTCCGTCCACGACCGCGACGGGACGCACCTGCGCGACGTGTCGCTGCCGTCGTACTGCTCCGTCACGTGGGTCTCCGGGAACCGCGACGCGCCCGAGGCGTTCTTCGGGCTCACCGGCTTCGACCGGCCGCCGGCGGTCCGGGCGCTCGACCTCGACGGCGGGGCGGACGCGAAAGACGAACTGGCGTCGACGGAGGTCGACTCCGTCGACCTCCCCGTCCCTGACGACCTCGTCGTCGAACAGCGGTTCGTCGACTCGACGGACGGCGCCGAGGTGCCGGTGTTCGTCTGCTACCGCGAGGACGCCGCCGTCGACGGCCCGCGCCCGACGCTGCTGTACGGCTACGGCGGCTTCCGGAACAGTATCACCCCGTCGTTCGGCCGGTTCCGGCTGCCGTTCCTCGCGGACGGCGGCGCGTTTGCGGCGGTGTGCGCCCGCGGCGGGTACGAGTACGGCGAGCCGTGGCACGAGGCCGGGATGCTCGCGGAGAAACAGCACACCTTCGACGACTTCGTCGCGGCCGGGGAGGCGCTCTGCGCGTCCGGGCTGACCGACACTGACCACCTGGCGGTCGCCGGCGGGTCGAACGGCGGGCTCTCGGTGGGCGCGGTCGTCACCCAGCGCCCGGACCTGTGGGCGGCCGCCCAGTGCGCGGTCCCGCTGCTCGACATGCTGCGGTTCCACCGCTTCCTGCTCGGGGAGTCGTGGACGACGGAGTACGGCCACCCGGAGGACCCGGAGGCGTTCGAGTACCTCCGCGCGTACTCGCCGTACCACAACGTCGACGCCGACGAGTCGTATCCGCCCGTCTACTTCACCACGGCCGCGAGCGACACGCGCGTCCACCCCTCGCACGCGCGGAAGATGACCGCGCGGCTCCAGAACGAGGCCGCGGGCGGGCCCTTCCTCCTCCGGACGAAGTCGGCGACCGGGCACGGCGTGGGGAAGCCGACCTCAATGGTGGTCGACGAGCAGACCGACTCGTGGGCGTTCCTGTACGAGCGGTTGGGCGTGGAGATCAGCGACCGCGACGACGACGCCTGATCTACTCGCCCTCGTAGAGGCGCTCCGCCGTCGTCTCGGGAAGGTCGGCCTCGCGCACCGCCTCCGCGACGCGGTCAACGTCGTACTCCACGCGATACGTCTCGACCGCGTCGGTTCCGTCGGCCGTCGTGTCGAGGACGGCGTAGCCCGCCCGCGGGTCGCCGTCGCGCGGCTGGCCGACGCTGCCCGGATTGCACACGAAGCCGCCGGCCACGTCGCGGCACCCCTGAACGTGGGTGTGGCCGAGGACGATCCCGTCGTACTCGCCCATGTGCCGGTCGAGGTTCGGGAACTCCTCCGGGTAGACGTAGGCGTCCTCGCGCTCGGCGGCGGGGTGCGAGTGGACGAGCAGGTACCGGTCGCCGGCGAACGTCTCCGTCCGCGGGAGGGCGTCGATCCACTCGCGCTGGTCGGCCGACAGCGACGCCTTCGCGTGCTCGAGGCCGGCCTCGGCCATCCGGTTGGCGCTGTACCGGTGCGGGCTCTCGACGGTGCGGTCGTGGTTCCCCCGGACCGTCGCGGCCGCGACCTCGCGCACGCGCTCGACGCACTCGGCCGGCCACGGGTTGTAGCCGACCACGTCGCCCGCGCAGTAGATCCGGTCGACGGCGGGCATGTCGTCGAGGACCGTCTCCAGCGCCGGGAGGTTCGCGTGAACGTCCGAGATGAGGCCGACCTTCATCGGAGATGGGTTCGGCCGGCGAGAGGGAATAGGTTGTGGCGCGACGCGAGGACTTGTACTGGGATCCCGGCGCGTGCCTGCGAGTGGCCGCCGAAGGCGGCCGCGAGGAGCACGCGCGAGGGAGTCGGCCGACCGCAGGGAGGCCGACGAGGCTGGGGAGGCGTGAGGTGCGGTCGCGGTGCGGGGTGGGACTCGAAGGGGCAGTCGCGAGGGCGAAGCACGGCGACGTAAGCACTGAACGAGGGAGCGAACGCAGTGAGCGACCGAGTGAAGCGCGCAACGAGCCGCGCGAGTCCTCGCGACTGGGGCTTCGGCGGTGTTCACCGGCGGTCCGCGTTCAGCTATTTATAAGTGAGCGACTGGATCTTCGGCGGTGTTCCGTCCCGTCACTTACGCCTTCACCTTCTCGCGGAAGCGCTCGCGGACCTTCTCTACCTTCGGCTGCGCGTGCATCGTACAGTAGGCGTCGGCCGGGTTCTTCTCGAAGTAGTCCTGGTGTTTCTCCTCGGCGCGGTAGAACGTCTCCAGCCGCTCGAGTTCGGTGACGACGTCGTCGTCGTAGCCGCCCTCCTCGTCGAGCGCCGCGATGTACTCCTCGGCGAGCCGGCGCTGCTCGTCGTCGTGATACAACACGATCGACCGGTACTGGCTCCCCACGTCCGGCCCCTGTCGGTTCAGCTGGGTCGGGTCGTGGACGGTGAAGAAGATCTCGAGGATCTCCTCGTAAGAGAGCGCCTCGGGGTCGTACTCGACCTGAACGACCTCGGCGTGGCCGGTGTTGCCGGTACACACCTCCCGATAGCTCGGGTCCTCGACGTGGCCGCCGGCGTAGCCGGAGGTGACGCGCTCGACGCCGTCGAGTTCCTTGAACGCCGCCTCGACGCACCAGAAGCAGCCGCCGCCGACCGTCGCGGTCTCGGTGTCGGTCATGGACTCGTGTTGGCGTCGGAGACGTATTAATGGCGCGTGGCCGGAAAGCCGAGACTCGACTCGTTCGTTTATTCATAACCGATCGCTGCTAACTCGTCGGGGAACACCTCGAAGCCCCAGTCGGGAGGCGGACGCACGCTCGCTGCGCTCCTCGGTCGCTCACTCTGTTCGCTCCCTGTGGTGCTTGCGTCGCCTGCGCCCGCCTCCCGACTGCCCCTTCGAGCCCCACCCGACCGCACCGCAACCGCACCTCACACCTCCCCAGCCTCGTCGGCCTCCCTGCGGTCGGCCGACTCCCTCGCGCGTGCTGCTCGGCCGCGGTGCGACCTCGCAGGCACGCGCCACCGCAGGTCGATTCATGACCGATCAGTCGACCGCCCCAGTCCGTCCCGAACGCGTTCGCCCGGCAACCCTGCGGTCGAACGGTAGACCTTTGCCGTCGCCCGCTCCACGTCGCGTATGGTCTCGCTGGGACTGGTGGTGGCGCGGTTCAACGACTCCGTCACGGAGCCGATGGCCGAGGCCGCCCGCGAGGCGGCCGCCGACCGCGACGCCGTCGTCGTCGACGAACTGAGCGTGCCGGGCGCGTACGACAGCCCGCTGGCCGCCGACCGGCTGGCGCGCCGAGACGACGTCGACGCCGTCGCGGTCGTCGGCGCCATCGTCACCGGCGACACGGACCACGACCGCGTCATCGCGAACGCGACCGCCGAGAAGCTCACCGACGTGAGCCTCGACCGGGACACGCCGGTCACCTTCGGCGTGAGCGGCCCGGGGATGTCCGGCGCGGAGGCGCGCGAGCGGATCGACAAGGGGGCGGACGCGGCCGCGGCCGCGATCGACCTCGCGACGGAACTCGACTGACGGACACGACGATCACACACGACACATGAGCGACGCATACGACTTCTCGGAGCGGATCGGACGCGTAGAGCCCAGCGCGACGCTGGCGATATCGAACCTGGCGGCGGAGAAGGAGGCCGAGGGCGCGGACATCGTCGACCTCTCGGTCGGCGAGCCCGACTTCGACACCCCGGCGAACGTCGTCGCGGCCGGGAAGGCGGCCCTCGACGCGGGCCACACGGGGTACACCTCCTCGAACGGCGTGCCCGAGCTGAAGGCGGCGATCGCGGAGAAGCTCCGCGGCAACGGGATCGAGGCCGACGCCGACGAGGTGATCGTCACCCCCGGCGGCAAGCAGGCGCTGTACGAGACGTTCCAGACGCTGATCGACGAGGGCGACGAGGTCGTCCTGCTCGACCCGGCGTGGGTCTCCTACGAGGCGATGGCGAAGCTCGCCGGCGCCGACCTCTCGCGCGTCGACCTCGCGCCGCACGGCTTCCAGCTGGAGCCCGCCCTCGACGAGCTCGCCGAGACCGTCTCGGACGACACCGAGCTGCTCGTCGTCAACACCCCGTCGAACCCCACGGGCGCGGTGTTCTCGAAGGCGGCCCTGGAGGGCGTCCGCGACCTCGCCGTGGAGCACGACGTGGCCGTCATCTCGGACGAGATCTACGAGCGCATCGTCTACGACGCCGACCACGTCTCGCTCGCGAGCCTCGACGGGATGGCCGACCGCACGGTGACGATCAACGGCTTCTCGAAGGCGTACTCGATGACCGGCTGGCGGCTCGGCTACCTCCACGCCACCGACGAGTTCGTCGGCGAGGCGGGGAAGCTCCACTCCCACTCCGTCTCCTGTGCCACGAACTTCGTCCAGCGCGCGGGGATCGAGGCCTTGGAGAACACCGAGGCGTCGGTCGAGGAGATGCGCGACGCCTTCGCCGACCGCCGGGACCTCCTCGTGGACCTGTTCGACGAGCACGGCGTCGACGTCGACGTCGGCGACGGCGCGTTCTACATGATGATCCCCGTCGCGGACGACGACCAGGCGTGGTGCGAGGCGGCGATCGAGCAGGCGGCCGTCGCCTGCGTCCCCGGCAGCGCGTTCAACGCCCCCGGCTACGCCCGCATCTCTTACGCCGCGAGCGAGGAGCGACTGCGCGAGGCGGTCGACCGCCTCGTCTCGAACGACCTGCTGTAACCCCGCCAGCCCGCCCGCGGACGCCGCGGTCTCACCCGCTCGCCGACCGGACGAACTCGCGGATCGGCCGCGAACGGGGGCTGCGATGCGTTTTTCACCCCGCTCCTCGAAGTTTCAACTTGGTGGTACGATGTACGACAGGATACTGTACCCGACCGACGGGAGCGCCGGATCGGAGGCGGCGGCGGCGCACGTGGGGGCGCTCGCGTCGCAGTTCGGCGCGAGCGTGGACGTGTTACACGTGATCGACACCCGCGAGGGCGGGCTTGGCCTGAGCGGGGCGTTCCTCGACGACGACCCGCAGGCGATGAGCGGGCGGTCGCCCGACGAGGGCTACATCGGACGGCACGGGCGCGGGCCCGACCCCGAGGAGGTCGAGGCCGGGCTCACCGACCACGCCGAGGCGCTCATCCAGGCCTCGACCGGCGAGGTCGACCTGACGACCGCGGTCGAGTCGGGGACGCCCCACTCGGTGATACTGCGCTACGCCGACGAGGCCGACGCCGACCTCGTGGTGATGGGGACGCACGGCCGGACCGGCGTCGAGCGGTACCTGCTCGGCAGCGTCGCGGAGAAGGTCGTCCGGCTCTCGGACGTGCCGGTGATGACGGTGCGGGCGGACGAGGACGAGTGAGGCGGCGGACCGGACGACCGAAGCGGACGCGGGACGCCGGCGGGCCGATCCGACCGGCGGCCGATGATTTTTCCCGGCTCCGTCGCCCACGCGAACCCATGAGCGACCCGGAGCGAACGGCGATCGACGACGGCGTTCGCGAGGCCCTCCTCGACCGCGTGAACAGCCCCAGCGCGACCGTCGGCGCGAGCGTGCCCGACGAGGTCGAGATAGACGGGAGCGCCGTCGACCTGTCGGCGTTCATCGTCGAGACCCGGAAGGTCGACGCGGTCCCGCCCGCGCTCGACCGGAAGGTGACTGCGGCGCGCGAGTCGCTCAGGGCCGAGCGGGCGCGGCGCGTCGAGCGGCTGGAGAGCGACCCCCTCGGCCGCGAGACCGCCGAGGCGCTCGCCGACGAGGTCGTCGGCATCGACCGCGCGCTCAACGCCTTGGAGGGCATCCACCGGCCGGGGTTCGCCGACGAGCACCACGCCGACACGCTGGCGGGCCACGAGCGCTGGCTCGCGTTCGTCGATCAGGTCCGGTGATTCCGGGTCCCGCCACGACCCGGCGTCGCCGGCCCCCTTCCGAAACCCTTACTCGCCGCCCGCGTGGTACGTTCGGGTATGAGCGACACCGCAGCGTCGGACGACGGCGAGGCCGCCGTCGACGCCGAGGAGGTCAGACACGTCGCCGATCTCGCGCGGGTGCGGCTCGCCGACGAGGAGGTCGACGAGTTCGCGGCGCAGTTCGGCGACATCTTGGAGTACTTCGCCGCGCTCGACGAGGTCCCGGAGACGGAGCGCGAGGAGGAGCTCGTCAACGTGATGCGCCCGGACGAGGTCCGCGAGGGGCTCTCCCAGGAGGAGGCGCTCGCGAACGCCGAGGAGACGGAGGACGGCTTCTTCGTCGGCCCGAAGGTGTCGTAATGGCGGCCGATATCAACGCCTTCGTCACGGAGGCGACGATCGAGGGCGACGCGGACGCCGACGGCCCGCTGGCGGGCAAAACCGTCGCCGTGAAGGACAACATCTCCACCGAAGGGATCCGGACGACCTGCGGCTCGGAGATGCTGGCGGACTACGTCCCGCCCTACTCCGCGACCGTCGTCGACCGCCTGACCGAGGCGGGCGCGACGGTCGTCGGCAAGACGAACATGGACGAGTTCGGGATGGGGACGACGACCGAGACCTCCGCGTTCGGCCCCACTCGGAACCCGGTGGACACCGACCGCGTCCCGGGCGGCTCCTCCGGCGGCTCGGCGGCCGCGGTCGCGGCGGGCGAGGCCGACGTGGCCCTCGGCTCCGACACCGGCGGCTCGGTGCGCTGTCCGGCCGCCTTCTGCGGCGTCGTCGGGATCAAGCCCACCTACGGGCTCGTCTCCCGGCACGGCCTGATCGCGTACGCGAACTCCCTCGAACAGATCGGCCCGATCGCGGACACCGTCGAGGAGGCGGCGGCCGTCCTCGACGCTATCGCGGGCGACGACCCCAACGACGGCACGACCCGCGACCTGCGCGAGGTCGAGGGCGTCGACCCCGACGCGAGCTACGCCGCGGCCGCGGACGGCGACGTCGCGGGCCTGACGGTCGGCGTGCCCACGGAGCTGTTCGAGGGCGCCGACGAGCGCGTCGTCGAGACGGTCGAGGCCGCGATCGACGACCTGGAGGCGCAGGGCGCGGAGACGACCGAGATCTCGCTCCCCTCCGTCGAGCACGCGGTCCAGGCCTACTACGTGATCGCGATGGCGGAGGCCTCCTCGAACCTCGCGCGCTTCGACGGCGTCCGGTACGGCCACCGGAGCGACGCCGACGGCAACTGGAACGAGTCGTTCGCGGAGACCCGCGAGGAGGGGTTCGGCGCGGAGGTCAAGCGGCGGATCCTGCTCGGCACGTACGCGCTCTCGGCCGGCTACCACGACAAGTACTACGAGAAGGCGCAGGACGCCCGCGCGTGGGTCCGTCGGGACTTCGAGGACGCCTTCGACGACGTCGACGTGGTCGCGTCGCCGACGATGCCGGTCCTCCCCTTCGAGCTCGGCGAGAGCCTCGACGACCCGCTGCGGATGTACCTCGCGGACGCGAACACGACGCCGGTCAACCTCGCGAACCTCCCCGCGATCTCCGTGCCCGCGGGCGAGGCGGACGGGCTCCCGGTCGGGCTCCAGCTCGTCGGCCCGAAGTTCGGCGAGGAGGCCATCGTCCGCGCCGCGAGCGCGGTCGAGGTGCGATGAGCCTCACCGACGAGGAACGCGACCGGCTCGCCGACGTGGTCCGCCTCCAGCCGACGAAGAACGGCGAGCTCCAGGACGCGTGGGAGATGGAGAGCGGCAGCGAGGTCCACGGCTACCTGGAGACCCACCTGAAGGAGTACTACTACCGCGACGACGACAGCCTGATCCGCGCCACGGCGGAGGCCAACGACCTCGTCGACGTCGAGCCGGGCGTCGAGCCCGACGCGGTCGCTCGCGGCGGCGTGCCGGAGACGATCCGCGTCCCCGAGCTGGAGTCGCGCGTGGTCGACGTGCTCGCCGGGCCCGACGAGCGCTCGCAGTCCGTCGTCAGCGTGCTCAACGCGCTCCGAGAGGCGTACGACGCCGACCCCGAGGTCGACGCGGTGCGGCGCGCGCTCCGCAGCCTCGAACGCAAGAACGTCGTCGAGGTCGTCTACCGCACCGTGCCGACGTTCCGGCTGGCGGTCGACCGCGACGAGATAACCGTCGAAATCGAGTCGTAGGCGTCCCGTCCCCCAGGCGGTCCGGTCGTCGCCGGTCGGCGATACGACTTTGTACCGCGACGGAGACCGTCACGGCGATGGCCGACGACGAGACCCTCCGCGACCGGCTCCGCCGCAACGCGAGCGGCATCGCCGCCACGACGGTCACCGGGACGTGGCTCGCCGCCCTCCTGCTCGGGTTCGACTGGTGGCTCGGGTTCATGCTGTTCGGCTACATCGTGATCGTTCCGGTCGTCTCGATGCTGTTCGACGAGGAGGGCGGAGAGTCCGACTTCGAGGAGTACGAGACCGATCCCCTGTGGGGCAGACACGGGGAGACGGCGGAGAGCGACGACGAGCCCGCCGACACCGCTGACGCCTTAGAGCGCCTGCGGACCCGCTACGCGAACGGCGACCTCACCGACGAGCAGTTCGAGCGGAAGCTCGACCGGCTGTTGGAGACCGAGACCCCCGAAGACGCCGCCGAGTGGGCCGAGCGGAACCGGGCCGCCGACCGGGAGCGCGACGTCGAACGCGAGCGGTGATCGGGGCGACGGCGTCGCGGCGGGCGGCGTCGCGGCGGCGAGCCCGGCGCGACCGAACCTCAAGCTTCAATGCGCGCGACCGACTCGACCGCGTATGAGCGACCAGGAACTGCGGAAGGAGGCGCACGACCTCGACGTCACCGTCTGGGTCGGGAAGCACGGCATCGACTCGGTCGTCGACGAGCTGGCCGACCAGCTGGACGACCGGAAGCTGGTGAAGGTGAAGTTCCTCCGCGCGGCCCGCGGGGGCACCACGACCGACGAGCTCGCCGAGGAGCTCGCCGACGCGGTCGGCGCCGACCTGATCGAGACGCGCGGGAACACGGCAGTGCTCCACTGACGAGCGCCGCCGCGGGGCCCTCCGGCGTCGTCGCGGTCGCGGGGACGCTCCGACCGTACCTCGGGCAGGTGACGGAACTCGTCGTCGACGCCGCCATCTTCCTCGTCGCCGTCGCGACGTACCTGCTCTAGGAGGCGGCCGTCACCCCCCGTGAAGCGGGTCTTCGACAGGCGGGGGCTCGACGAGCACGCCAAGCGCCCGCTCCAGAAGATCCTGGCGTTCCTCGTGTTGTTCGCCGGCGTCACGCTCGCGATCGGCTTCGCGCTCCGGGACGTGATCAAGAACGTCGTCGCTGGCGTGTTCAGCTACACCGACAAGCCGTTCCGCATCGGCGACCGGACCGAGCGGAACGGCAACTCGGGCGTCGTCGAGGACATCTCCTTCCGCGTCGCCCGCGTCCGCACGTTCGACAACGAGCTGCTCACGGTGCCGAACCACGCCCTGACGAGCGACGTGGTGAAGAACCCGGTCGCGAAGAAGGCGCTCCGCCTGAAGTGCGTCTTCGGGATCGCCCACGAGGACGACGTCGAGAAGGCGACCGACATCATCGTCGAGGAGGCCGAGGAGAGCGGCGCCATCCTCGAAGACCCGGCGCCGTCGGTCCGGCTCACCGAGCTGGCCGACTCCTACGTCGGGCTCCAGTCGCGGATCTGGATCGACGACTCCTCGCGGGCGGACTTCGTCAAGGCGCGCGCCGACTACGTGAAGGTCGTCAAGGCGCGCTCCGACGAGGAGGGGATCTCGATCCCCTTCCCGCAGCGGACCGTCTCTGGGCGCAACGAGTGGACGGACCCCGCGTCGTTCGGCGGGGACGACTGACGAAGCGGCCGCGCCCGGCGGGGCCGATAGTAACGAACTTGAGGGTCCGGTAACTGGGTGTGCCCATGTACGTGGTCGTCATCGGGGCCGGCGAGGTCGGGACGAGCATCGCCGCGAGTCTCGCGTCGGACCACGAGGTGGTCGTCGTGGACGTCGACCCGGACCGCGCGGAACAGCTCAAGTACGAACTCGACGTCCTCACCATCGCGGGCGACGGCACGTCCTCGGAGATCCAGTCGACCGCCGAGGTCCACCGCGCGGACATGGTCATCGCCTGTACCGACGACGACCAGACGAACCTCGTCGCCTGCGGCACCGCCAAGACGCTCGGGGACGGGTTCACGATCGCCCGCGTCAAGAGCACCGACTTCCTCCGCACGTGGGAGGGCAGCGAGGGGGCGTTCGGCGTCGACTTCATGGTGTGTACGGACCTGCTGACCGCGGAGAACATCGTCCGCGTCATCGGGCTCCCGGCGGCCGTCGACGTCGACCCGTTCGCCGGCGGCCTCGTCCAGATGGCCGAGTTCGAGATCGCCGAGGGGAGCCCCGTCGCCGGACAGACCGTCTCGGAGGCGGACCGCTTCGAGTCGCTCACGTTCGTCGGCCTGTTCCGGAACGGCGACATGGTCATCCCCCGCGGGGACACCGACATCGCCGTCGGCGACCGCGCGGTGGTGATCGGGAGCCCCGAGAGCGTCCAGTCGTTCGCGACCGACGTGGCGCCGGAGGCGACGCCCGACCGCGCCGACGAGATCGTGGTCGTCGGCGGCAGCGAGATCGGCTACCAGACCGCCCGGCTCTTGGAGGAGCGCGACTTCAGCCCGCGGCTGATAGAGCAGGACCCCGACCGCGCGCGGTGGCTCGCGGAGAACCTCCCGGAAACCGTCGTCATGGAGCACGACGCGACGGACACGGAGTTCCTCACCCGCGAGCACGTCGACGAGGCCGACATCGTCGTCACGGCGCTCCGCTCGGACGAGAAGAACCTGCTCATCTCCGTGCTCGCCAAGCGCCTCGGCGTCGACCGCGTGATCGCCGTCGTCGACAGCCCCGATTACGTCACCGTCTTCGAGGAGATCGGCATCGACATCGCCGTCAACCCCCGCACGGTGACCGCCGAGGAGATCACGCGGTTCACCTACGAGAGCGTCGCGGAGAACATCGCCGTGCTGGAGAACGACCAGGCGGAGGTCCTCGAACTCGAACTCACCGAGGGGTGCGGGCTCGTCGGCCGGCCGATCTCGGAGATCGTCGCCGACAGCGACGCGCGGTTCGTCATCGGCGCGATCACCCGGGACCGCCGGCTGGTCACGCCCCGCGGTGACACGGTGCTTCAGGCCGGCGACCACGTCATCCTCCTCGTGGAGGCCGACTCCGTGAGCGACATCGCCTCGATGGCCTGAGTCCCGTGAGCACCAGCATCCGCGTCGGGTGGCGGGCCAGCGTGGGACTCACCGGCGACGTCCTCGCCGCCCTCCCCGTCCCGCTCGCGTTCCCCCTCCTCATCGCGTTCTACTACGGCGAGTCGCCCGTCCCGTTCCTCGCGGCGATCGCGGTCTCGCTCGCGCTCGGCGCGGCGTTCCGGTCGACGCGGGACCCGGCGGCGGACCTCGGGCCGCGGGAGGCGTTCCTCGCGGTGGCGCTGATCTGGTTCCTCGTCGCCGCGGTCGGCGCGATCCCATTCGTCGTGGCCGGGGTCGGCACGGTCGCGCACCCGGTAAACGCCATGTTCGAGTCGATGAGCGGGCTGACGACGACGGGCGCGACCGTGCTGCGCGACTTCTCACTCCACTCGCGGTCCGTCATGATGTGGCGGCAGGTGATCCAGTGGCTCGGGGGGCTCGGCATCCTCATCCTCGCGACCGCGGTGCTCTCGGAGATCGGCGTCGGCGGGGCCCAGCTGATGGAGTCGGAGTCACAGACCCAGGACGTCAACAAGCTCACGCCGAAGATCTCTCGGACGGCGCAGCTGATCTGGGGGATCTACTTCGGGCTCACGGGGCTGGCGATCGTCGTCTACTTCCTGCTCGGCCTCGCCGTCGATCCGCAGATGGACCTGTACAACGCCGTCGCGCACGCGTTCACCTCGGTCGCCACGGCCGGCTTCTCGCCGGAGCCGCTCTCGGTCGGGGCGTTTCACCCCCTGATCCAGTGGGCGGTGGTCCCGTTCATGGTGATCGGCTCGACGAGCTTCGTCCTCATCTACTTCGCAATCAACGGCGAGCCGATGCGCCTCCTCCGCAACGAGGAGTTCCACTTCTACATCGGCGCGATGGGCACGCTCGCGTCGATCGTCGCCGTGGGTCTGTTCCTCGATCCTGGCACCACGTTCGGCGCCGAGGCGACGATACGCCACGCCGTCTTCAACGTCGCCTCCATCGTGACGACGACGGGGTACGCCAGCACCGACTACGTGCAGTGGGCGCCCGCGGCGAAGCACATGCTGTTCATGGGGATGTTCATCGGCGGCATGGTCGGATCGACGACGTGTTCGATCAAGTCGCTGCGATGGCTGGTGGCGCTGAAGTCGTTCCGGCGGAACCTCTACACCGCGATCCATCCCGAGTCCGTCCGGCCGGTCCGGATCTCGGGGAAGTCGATCGACGAGGCCGCGATCCGCGACATCTACGCGTACCTCCTCCTCAGTATCGTGCTGTTCTTCCTGCTCGCCGTGGTCATCGTCGTCGACGCCGAGCGAGGAAACGTCCGAGTCACCGAGTTCGAGGCGCTCGGCGCCGCGGCGACGACGTTCCTCAACATCGGGCCGGCGTTCGGCGACGCGGGGCCGTACGGCACCTTCGCGACGTTCCCGCTGAGCACGCGGGCCGTGATGGTCGTGCTGATGTGGATCGGCCGGATCGAGATCATCCCCGTCCTCGTGCTGTTCACGAAGGCGTTCTGGACCTCCTGACCGGCGCCGACCCGCTGCGGTCCGCCGTTCGCCGCCCGCGGCGGGTCCGCCCATCGACGGCTTCTTGTCGCGCCGGCCTGCTACGACGGGTATCGGAACCCCCGAGGAACACTCGTGACACGGACCATCGACGCGCGGGCGACGCTCAGCTACACCGGGAGCATCGTGAAGCTCCTCTCGGCGTCCATGGCCGTCCCCCTCGTCGTCGCGCTGATCTACGGCGAGGACGCGCTCGCGTTCGCGGCGTCGATGACGGTCGCTGTCGCGGTCGGGGCCGGGCTCGAACGGCTCGACGACGAGCCGGAGCTCGGCCCCCGGGACGCGCTGGCGGTCGTCTCGCTCGCGTGGCTCACTGCCGCGGTCGTCGGCGCGATCCCGTACGTGATCGCCGGCTACGGGACCCCCTCCGCGCTCGCGCACCCCGTGAACGCGCTGTTCGAGTCGATGAGCGGCTTCACGACGACGGGCGCGACCGCGACGGCGGAGATCAGCTTCGAGCGGCACTCCCACGCGGTGCTGATGTGGCGGCAGCTCACACAGTGGCTCGGCGGGATGGGGATCATCGTGCTGATGATCGCGATCCTGCCGCAGCTGGCGGTCAACGGCGCCCAGCTGATGGAGTCGGAGGCGCCGGGGCCGGGGCTCCAGAAGCTCACCCCCCGGATCGTCGAGACGGCCCGCGCGCTCTGGCTCATCTACCTCGCGTTCACCGTGGCGCTGATCGCGATACTGGCGCTGCTCGGTCGCACCGGGTACGCGCCGGAGATGGACCTGTACAACGCATTCGCCCACGGGTTCTCCACGCTCCCGACCGGCGGGTTCTCGCCGGAGGCGGAGAGCATCGGCGCGTTCTCGCCGGTGGTGCAGTGGGCGTTCGTCCCGTTCATGGTGATCGCCGGGGTGAACTTCGCGCTGTTCTGGTACGTGCTCAGGGACGACCCGCGGGAGATGTTCGAGAACACGGAGTTCCGGATCTACCTCGGGCTGGTGACCGCGTTCGCGGCCGTGCTCGCGGTCGGGCTGTTCTACGGCGGCGCGCCGGCCACCGACATCGGCGGCGTCACGGAGGGCGTCCCGGAGAACGCGCTCCGGCAGGGGGTGTTCCAGGTCGCGTCGCTGATGAACTCGACCGGCTTCGCGACCGCGGACTTCGCGGAGTGGGACACCCAGACCCAGTTCCTCCTGCTGTTCGCGATGTTCATCGGCGGCTCCGCCGGGTCGACCGGCGGCGGGATCAAGGTGATCCGCTGGCTCATCCTGCTGAAGACGCTCCGTCGCGAGCTGTACACGACGGCGAACCCGGACGTGGTCCGGCCGGTCCGGCTCGGCGGCGAGGTCGTCGACGAGGACGTGATCCGCGGGATCCTCGTGTTCACCCTGCTGTACTTCCTCGTGTTCGCGCTCTCGGCCGTCTTCATCGAGCTCGACACGGCGCGGATCGGCGAGCGGCTCACCGGCACGGAGGCGCTCGCGGCGTCGCTCGCGACGATCGGCAACATCGGGCCGGGGCTCGGCCCGCTCGGTCCGTTCGGGAGCTACGAGTTCCTGCCGAACACGACGAAGCTGCTGATGATCGGGCTGATGTGGATCGGGCGGCTGGAGATCGTCCCCGTGCTCGCGCTGTTCGTCGCCGGCGTCGACGAGCAGTAGACTCTCGGGGCGTCCGGGTGGACCGCGCGGTGTGTAGCCGGCGTACCTCGTGAACCGCGCTGCGGTCCCCGGCGCGCCTCCATGGGTGCGCGGTGCGTCACCGGCGAGCCGCACGACGCGACGCCCGAGGACGCGAGGTCACCTTCTTAAGCGCCGCCGGCCGTACTACCTCGCATGGACGGACCCGACGACACCGGCGGCCAGGACCTGCTCGGGCACGTGCTCCTCCCGGTCGCGAACGAGGAGGACGCGCTGCGAACGGCGCGGGCGCTCGACCCCTACGACCCCGCGCGGGTGACGGCGCTTCACGTCGTCGAGAAGGGGGACGGCGTCCCGGACAAGACCCCCGTCGAGCAGTCGGAGGAGCTCGCGGCCGAGTCGTACGCGGCGGTCAGAACGGTGTTCCCCGACGCCGCCGAGTACACGGCCTACGCCCGGGACGTGGTCGAGGCGATCTTCGACGCCGCGGACGAGGTGGACGCGAGCGCGATCGCCTACCAGCCGCGCGGGGGGAACCGCTTGGTCCAGCTCCTCTCCGGGGACCTGTCGGCCGAGATCGCGACCGACGCGCCGGTGCCCGTGATCGCGCTCCCCCGCGCCGACGCGGACGAATGAGCCGCCGTCGCGCCCGCGAGAGCGGGTCGTCGGCGCGCTGACGCGGGGGATCGACCGATGCCGCACAGCGACGACCGGCCGACGGGGAGCGGCGACGACCGCCCCGTCGTCATGGTCGCCCTCTCGAACCCGCGCACCGAGGCGGCGCTCGTCGCGCTCGCCGGCGCCGTGGCCGACCGCCGGGACGCCCGCCTCCTCGCGGTCCACGTCGTCACCGTCCCCGACCAGACCTCGCTGGAGAACGCGGCCGCGAACCGGGAGCGGCTCGACCGGTCCTCCGCCGAGCTGCTCTCGGCGGCCGTCGCCGACGCGGCGCCGTTCGACGCGCCGGTCGAGACGAAGACGATCCTCTCGCACCGCGGGATCGAGGAGGTGTTCGACGCCGCGCGGGCGACCGGCGCCGACGCCGTAGTGATGGGCTACGGCGGGGCGCGGTTCGCGGGCGGGCGCGTCGAGGGCTCGCTGGACGAGCTGGCCCGCGACCTCCCCTGCGACTTCCTCGTCTTCGACGGGCGGCGACTCGACCCCGCCGACGTGCTCGTGCCGACCGCCGGCGGCCCGTCGTCGGACCTCTCCGCCGAGGTCGCGCTCGCGCTCCGGGCGGCGGTCGGCGCCGAGGTCTCGCTGTTACACGTCGTCGAGGAGGGCGACGAGGCGGCGGGCCGCGAGTTCCTCGCCGGCTGGGCCGAGGGGCACGGCCTCGGGGACGCCGACCTGCGCGTCGAGACCGGCGACGTGGAGGCGGCGATCGGCCGCGTCGGCGAGGGGTACGACCTCGTGATCGTCGGCGCCACGGAGCGCGGCCTCCTCTCCCGGATCGTCCGCGGGTCGCTCGCGTTCGCGGCCGTCGAGGCCCTCGAGGTGCCGGTGCTGCTCGCGGAGCGTCCCACGCCGCGGTCGCTCCGCGACCGGCTGTTCGGGGGTCGCTGAGCGCGGTGAGGCAGTCGTCTCCGGGGTCGCTCGCGCCGCCGGCCCTCCAAAATATAATGAATATTTATACCCGACCGGCGGGTAACGGGCGGTATGTACGACGACGAGGAGCTCTCCGCGATCCGCGAGGCGAAGGAGTCGTGGGAGGCGGCAACGCTCGACCCCACCCTCGACCGCCACGGGGAGCGGAAGTCGCGGTTCGCGACCGTCTCGAACCGCGAGGTCGACCGCCTGTACACCCCAGAGGACGTCGCCGACCTCGACTACGACGAGGACCTCGGGTTCCCGGGCGAGGAGCCGTACACCCGCGGGGTCTACCCGACGATGTACCGCGGCCGCACGTGGACGATGCGCCAGTTCGCGGGGTTCGGCACCGCCGAGGAGACGAACGAGCGGTTCCGCTACCTGATCGACGAGGGGCAGACCGGCCTCTCGACCGCGTTCGACATGCCCTCGCTGATGGGGATCGACTCGGACGACAAGATGTCGCTCGGCGAGGTCGGCAAGGAGGGCGTCGCGGTCGACACGCTCCGCGACATGGAGGTGCTGTTCGACGGCATCGACCTCGCGGAGGTGTCGACCTCGTTCACGATCAACCCGAGCGCGCCGGTGATCTACGCGATGTACGTCGCGCTCGCCGACCGCCGCGGCGTCCCGCGCGAGGAGCTCCGCGGGACCCTCCAGAATGACATGCTCAAGGAGTTCATCGCGCAGAAGGAGTGGGTGATCCCGCCGGAGCCCTCCCTCGACCTGGTGACCGACACCATCGAGTTCGCGGTCGCGGAGACGCCCAAGTTCAAGCCCATCTCCGTGTCGGGCTACCACATCCGCGAGGCGGGGTCGACGGCGGTCCAGGAGCTGGCGTTCACGCTCGCCGACGGGTTCGCGTACGTCGAGGCGTGCCTCGACCGCGGGCTCGACGTCGACCAGTTCGCCCCGCAGCTCTCCTTCTTCTTCAATTCGCACAACTCGCTGTTCGAGGAGGTCGCGAAGTTCCGCGCCGCGCGCCGCATCTACGCGACCGTGATGGACGAGTGGTACGGCGCGGAGGCGGACGCCTCGAAGCAGCTGAAGTTCCACACCCAGACCGCGGGGCAGTCGCTGACGGCCCAGCAGCCGCTGAACAACGTCGCGCGCGTCACGATTCAGGCGCTGGCGGGCGTGCTGGGCGGCACCCAGAGCCTCCACACCAACTCCTTCGACGAGGCGCTCGCGCTCCCCTCCGAGCAAGCGGTCCGCGTCGCGCTCCGGACCCAGCAGATCATCGCCGAGGAGTCGGGCGCGGCCGACATCGTCGACCCGCTCGGCGGCTCCTTCGCGGTCGAGAGCCTCACCGACGAGACGGAGGCTGAGGCGATGGCTTACATCGAGGAGATCCGGGAGATGGGCGACGGCTCCGTGCGCGACGGCGTCCTCCGCGGCATCGATCAGGGGTACTTCCACCGCGAGATCCAGGAGTCGGCCTACGAGTACCAGGAGCGCGTCGACGACGGCGAGGAGACGGTCGTCGGCGTCAACGCCTACGAGATCGACGAGGACACTCGCCCGGACCTGCTGAAGGTCGACGAGACGACCCGCGAGCGGCAGCTCGACCGGCTGGAGTCGGTGAAGGCCGAGCGCGACGACGACGCGGTCGCGGCCTCGCTCGACGACCTCCGCGACGCGGTCGCGGCCGGCGAGAACGTCATGCCCGAGATCGTCACGGCCGTCAAGGCGTACGCGACGATGGGCGAGATCATGGAGGTGTTCGAGGCGGAACACGGCGCGTACCGCGAGCGGATCGGCGTCGCCTGACGGCGGAACTGGAGAACGAAACCGGACGGGTCGGTCGGCCGCGCGGCTCCGCGAACTGCGAACTACGCCGTCTCGACCGGACGCGCGGACTCCGCGCACCACGCGTTCCCTCGGCGCCCCGCCCGTCGGAGGTCGAGCTCGACGACCGAGCCGGCGTCGAGCGACGACAGCTCGGCCTCCACGTCGGGGTCGTCGTACTCGACGACGTACAGCGTCCCGTTGCGCGGGTATTCACGGAGCGTGATCGCCCCGTGGTCGTTACACGCTCTGACGACCGTGTACTTCCCAGTCCGATTCATCACGCGCGGCGTTTCGGTTTCCAGAAACTTAGTTGTGCCATCCGTTCGGCGCGGCGGGGGCGAGCGAGGCCGGCGAGCGGGCGAGTAGCAGCGGCCCGGCGGCGTCGACCGCGAACGGTCCATTTTAATCGATCCGTCGCCTCCCTCGGGTATGACGGAGACGGCGGTCCCCGAGGACCACCCGCGGTACGCGTCGCTCGTGACGCGCCACCGGATCGAGGCGGGCGTCGAGAAGGGGATCACCTCGAAGCAGGGGCTGATCGCGCAGGGGCGCGGCGAGGCGTTCGACTACCTCCTCGGCGAGCGCACGCTGCCGAGCGCCGACGCCGCCGCGCGCGCCGCGGCCGCGACGCTCCTGCTCGCCGAGCGCCCCGTGATCTCGGTGAACGGCAACGTCGCCGCCCTCGCGCCGAGCGAGACGGTCGACCTGGCCGCGGCGGTCGCCGCCGACCTCGAGGTGAACCTGTTCAACCACACCGACGAGCGGGTCCGGCGGATCGCCGACCACCTGCGCCAGCACGGCGCCGACGAGGTGAAGGGACTCGCCGGCGACGGCGAGATCCCCGGGCTCGACCACGCGCGCGGCGTCGTCGACGCCGACGGGATCGAGGCGGCCGACGTCGTCGTGGTGCCCTTGGAGGACGGCGACCGCGCCGCCGCGCTCGACGCGATGGGGAAGACGGAGATCGTGATCGACCTCAACCCCGGAAGCCGCTCGCCGCGCACGGCCGACGTGCCGATAATCGACAACCTGATTCGGGCCGTGCCGAACGTCGCGGCACACGCGCGCGACCTCGCGGACGCGACGCCCGAGGCGCTCCGCGGGATCGTCGACGAGTTCGACGCCGCCGCCGCGCTCGACGCGGCGGAGGCGGCGATCCGCGAGGGGTCGTTCGCGGACGCGGACGGCTCGTAGGCGGCGCGTTCCTCCCGCCGGAAAGCAAAAGCCTCCGCCCCCCGTACGTTCCCGTATGGAACTCGACGAGACGGACCGGGCGATCCTGCGAATCCTCCAGGAGGACGCGCGGACCCCGTTCTCGGAGGTCGCGCGGCGGATCGACATGTCGAGCGCGACCGTCCACGACCGGGTCAGCCGCCTCGAGGAGGCGGGCGTCATCCGCGGGTACCACGCCGACATCGACCCGAAGGCGGTCGGGTACGGCGTCGGCGCGTTCGTCGGCCTGCGCGTCGAGCAGGGCCGCGAGGAGGACGCGCTCGAACGCCTCCGCGGTATCGACGGCGTCCGCGAGATCCACCTCACCACCGGCGAGTGGGACGTCATCCTCCGCGTCGTCGCGGCCGACACCGACCGGCTCCGGGAGCTGATGTTCGAGCGGATCGCGGAGACCGAGGGGTTCTCGCGCTCGCAGACGATGGTCATCCTCGGCACCGACTACGAGCGGGCCGGGCCGCCGCTGTAGACCGGCGCGGCGGGGGCACCGCGGGGCGACCGCTCGACCGCGTCGCCCGCGACCGGAACCCTCAACTCGGGACCTCCCCCAACGGTGACCATGAGCACAGGCCTCGCGGACGGGTTCGACCCGTCGCCGGAGCGCGCGTGGGCGGCGGTCGTCGGCGGCGTCACGGCGCTGTTGGCGGTCGGATCCGTCGTCTTCCCCCGCGTCGTCTACGACCGGTTCCTCTGGCGCTACTTCTGGGGGCCGGTGGTCGCGGACGGCGAGGGCGCGCAGTGCGCGGTCCGCGACGCCGGCGGCACGGAGCTGCTCGACAGCACTGCGGCGTGCGAGGCGGCGCGGAGCGCCGGCGAAGTCGTCGCGGCGCCGGGGTACACGACCTTCTCGACGGTGAGCTACGTGGTGATCCTGCTGGCGATGCTGATCGGCGTCGTCTTCCTCCTCCGCCGGCTCGACATCGCGACGGAGCTCCGCTTCTTCTACGCGCTGTTCCCGTTCATGCTGTTCGGCGGGGCGATGCGAACGGTCGAGGACGCGGGCGTCGCCGCGACCGCCGCCGGCGTCGACCCGCTGATCGCGTTCCCGGCGAGCGCGGTGCTGATCAGCCCGTTCATCTACTTCACGGTGTTCCTGTTCACGCTCGCGTGCGTGCTGACGGCGTACGGCCTCGAACGCCGGGGCGTCGTCGACGACTACGCGCGGCCGCTGTTCGCGCTGGGGACCGCGGGGCTCGCGCTCGCGGTCGGCTACCTCGTGTACCTGGCGGCCACGACCGGCTACGTCACCTTCTATCCGCAGGTGCTCGTGCCCACGCTCGTCATCGCGACGGTCGCGACCGCGGCGACGTGGGCGCTGGCGACGCGTCGGATCGCGACGATCCGTCAGGGCACCGGCGCGGCGGGGATCGTGATCATCTGGGGGCACGCGATCGACGGCGTCGCGAACGTGATCGGGCTCAACTGGATGCCCGCGCTGACCGGCACCGCGAACCTCGTCCCGAAGCACGTCGTCAACGCGCTGATCGTCGACTGGACCGGGCGGCTGCTGCCGGAGTCGATCGTCTCCGTCACCGGCGACGCGTGGCCGTTCCTGCTCGTGAAGCTCGCGGCCGCGACGTTCGTCGTCTGGGTGTTCAACGGCGAGATGTACGAGGAGTCGCCGCGCTACACGCTGCTGCTGCTCATCACGGTGTTGGCCGTGGGGCTCGGGCCCGGCACGCGGGACATGCTGCGCGCGACGTTCGGTGTTTGAGGACCGGAAGAAATTCGTGTGTTCTAGCGGAATGACGACGCATGCCCTCCAAGATCGTCGATCATTCGGCTCGGACGCTCGCGGTCCAGACCGGCTTCTGGATCTTCGTCCCTGCTGCGGTCGCGAGCGCCGTCGGATACGGGAACTCCGTCACGTCGGCCGGTATCGGCATCGGTGGCGCGACTCTGATTAGCGCGGTCGTCTTGGAACTCGCCGAGCGGTAGGCACGCAGCGATTACGGGTTGACCGAGACGGGCCACACGTGGCGGATTTCGGCGGTGCGCGCGCTCCGGTCACTTCATCTCTTGTCGGATGTGCTTATCGACCTGTCTGAAGAGGAGGAGCGCCGTGATCAGTCCGGTTGACGCCGTGCTGACGACCCCGGAGAGTCCGCCGGTGCCGAGAACCGCTAGTAGAACGACTCCGACGAGCGCACTCTGTACGAACCAGATCACGCCCCGGACGTACCAGTCCACGTACCCGTGGAACCAGGTGGGACTCGTGGAGGGCATAGATAATAATGAAAATATGTCTGTGTAAATAATTTTCTCTACACCGTACGATTCGTGAATTCAGCAGTCGATCGCGACGGGGCGCGACCAGCTCTTCCGTCGTGGATCTCAACGGCGGCATTACCGTGATACCCCAGCCACTCAGCTATACACGGCGGTGCGTGGGACGACGGGCGACCGTCCCTGTAGCCCCGGAAGCTCGGCCTAATGCTGATTCCATTTATATACTAGCGGTCGCCACAAACGCCGCCGAAGCCCCAGTCGCGAGGCTGTACGACTCGGCTTATGAACCGCTGACTGACGTGAACACCACCGAAGCCCCAGTCGCGAGGCGGGCGCACGCTCGTTGCGCTCCTCCGTCGCTCGTTACACTCGCTCCTTGCGGTGCTTACATCGCCTGCGCCCGCCTCGCGACTGCCCCTTCGAGTCCCGCCCGACCGCACCCGCACAGCGCCTCGCGCCTCCCCAGCCTCGTCGGCCTCCCTACGGTCGGCCGACTCCCTCGCGCGTGCTGACTCGCGGCCGCCGGTGGCGGTCGCTCGCAGGCACGCGCCACCAAATCCCTTTATAAATGATTTTCTGGGGAACGCACTGGGGCCGGTTACCCGACCCCGCTCCGCAACGGCATCATATAAGCCGTCGCGGGGGGAACGGTCTCGGTAATGCTGGACGGGGTCAACGTCGCGCTCGGCGTCTCGGGGAGCATCGCGGCGGTGAAGGTCGTCGAACTCGCGCACGAACTGCGCCGACACGGCGCGAGCGTCCGCGCCGTCATGTCCCCGGCGGCGACGGACATCGTCCACCCGTGGGCGGTCGACTTCGCCACCGACGAGCCCGTCGTCACCGAGATCACCGGCGACGTGGAACACGTCGAGCTGTGCGGCCGCGAGGGGTGGGCCGATGTGCTGCTGCTTGCGCCCGCGACCGCCAACACCGCGGGGAAGGTCGCGGCCGCGGTCGACGACACGCCCGTAACGACGTGCGCGACGACCGCGCTCGGCGCGGACGTGCCGGTCGTGATGGCGCCCGCGATGCACGAGCCGATGTACGACCACCCCGGGGTGTTGGACGCCTTAGACCGTCTGGAGTCGTGGGACGTTCGCTTCGCCGACCCGCGGATCGAGGAGGGGAAGGCGAAGATCGCGGCCGAGGGCGACATCGTCACCGAGGTCGCGCGGGCGACGACGCCGCAGACGCTCGCCGGGACGCACGTCGTCGTCACCGCGGGCGCGACGAAGGAGCGGATCGACCCGATCCGCATCCTGACGAACCGCGCGTCCGGGAAGACCGGCCGGGCGGTCGCGCGGGCGCTGTACGTCCGCGGCGCGCGGGTGACGCTCGTCCAGGACGGGCCCGAGGTCCCGTACGCCGACGTGGTCGCGGTCGAGACGGCAGACGAGATGATGGCCGCCTGCCGGCGGACGGCGGCGACCGCGGACGCGCTGGTCTCCGCGGCCGCCATCTCCGACTTCACCGCCGACGCGGTCGGCGAGAAGATCCGGTCCGGGTCGCCGCTGTCGCTGGACCTAGAGCCCACCCCGAAGCTCATCGACTCGGTGCGCGAGGCGTACCCGGACCTCCCCATCGTCGGGTTCAAGGCCGAGACGTCGGGCGACGACGCGGCGATGGTCGCGGAGGCCGAGCGCATCCGGGACCGCGTCGGACTGGCGTTCGTCGTCGCGAACGACGCGAGCGTGATGGGCGACGACGAGACGCGCGTCCTGCTGGTCGGCGAGGCGGGCACCGAGCCCGCGGAGGCGGCGGGGTCGAAGGACGCGGTCGCCGGGCGCATCGCCGACCGGCTCGCGGCGACGCTCGACGCGTCGGCGTGAGCGGCGGCCGGCCCGGTTGCTCGCGTGAGCGCTCGCGACGCCCTCGCGCGGGCCGCGGGCCGTGCGGACCGGATCGCCCGCCTCCGGCAGGGTCACCGCGGATACAAACTGTTTTGGGGCGGTAGGGTAACCACACGGATAGAGTAACCCATGTGTAACGAGACGGTCACGCACGGCTCCGTGGGAGGTGTGGTGGGTGGCTGACGGCGACCCTCCGACCGGCCAGGTCACCGACGACGACGCGCCGACGGCCGACGCCACGGCCGCGGCGGCGGAGTCGGCGTCGGCCGGCGCGGTCATCGTTCCGGTCGAGCCGAGTTCCACGCTCCGCTCGACGGTCGCTCACGTCGCGGAGGCGGCCGCGGCCGACGGCGCCTCGGCGGTCCACTTCGTCGAGCTCGCCTCGTGGCGGAACGGCGACCCGGAGAGCGACGAGCGCGCCGCCGCGGCCGAGCGCGTGCTCGAACGGGTCACGTCGTGGGCGACCGCCGACCTCGACGACTCGGAGGCGGAAGCCGCCTCGGAGGTCGAAGTCGTCTCGGCGGTGCTCGGCGACGACGACTACTTGTTCGGCGCCGACGACTACGTCCGGGTCCTTGCGGAGTACGCCGAGGCCAACGGGGCCGACCGCGTCGTCTTGGACCCCGAGTACACACCGGTCGGGAACACGACGCTGCTCCAGCCGCTGGAGTTCGCGCTCTCGAACACCCCGCTGTCGGTCGAGACAGCCCCCGTCGACCGGCCGACGCGCCGCGAGCGGTTCCGGACCGAGGCCACGACCGGGCGGTTCGTGGCGCTGTTCGGCCTGTCGCTGGCGTTTTACCTCCTCCTCGGAGACCCGACCTACTGGTTCGACCTGGTGACCGGCCTCGCCACCGCCGCGGTCGTCTCGATCACCCTCTCGCGGGTGAGCCTCGACTCGAACCCGGCGATTCCGCGGACCCCGATGCGGATCGTCCGCGGGCTGATATACGTCCCCGTGCTGCTGTTCGAAATCGTGAAGGCGAACCTCGTCGTCGCCCGGGTCATCCTCGACCCCCGGCTCCCGATCGACCCGACGCTCAACCGGATGCGCGTGATCGTCGGGAGCGGGCTCCCGCTGATGACGCTCGCGAACTCGATCACGCTGACGCCCGGGACGCTCACCGTCCGGGCCCGCGACAGCGACCTCTACGTCCACTCGCTCCTCCCGTGGGCCCGCGAGGGGCTGTTCGACGGCTCCCTCGAACGGTGGACGCGGTTCGTCTACTACGGGCGCCGGTCGGCGCGGCTCCCGACGCCGCGCGAGCGCGACGACGTGGCGATCCTCCAGGGCGACGAGGCGACCGAGGAGCTGCCTATCGCCGCCGCGGACGGCGGCGCGGTCGAGGCGACCGAGGCGAGCGGTGAGGCCGAGTCGCCGGCCGACGCGACCGACGCCGACGGGGTGATCGACCGATGAGCCTCGTCGACGCGCCGCTCGCGGCCGGCTACACGCTCGGCGACTTCCTGCTCGTCGCGGCCGCCGGCTTCGCCGTCCTCGCGGTCGGCATGCTCTACCGCGCGGTCGTCGGGCCGACGATGCAAGACCGGGTGCTGGCGGTGAACGTCCTCGGGACGAACACCGTCGTCATCCTCGCCATCCTCGGCGCGGCGCTCGGCGAGCCGACGTTCCTCGACATCGCCTTAGTGTACGCGCTGCTCAACTTCCTGATGGCCATCGCCATCTCGAAGTTCACCGTCGAGCGGGGTGGTGTGCTGTGACTGCCGCGACGCTGGAGACGGCTCGCGTCTGGCTGATCGTGGCCCTCACCCTGTTCGGGCTGTTCTTCTCGTTCGTCTCGATGGTGGGCGTGCTCCGGCTGCCGGACGTCTACTCGCGGGCGCACACCGCTTCGCAGGCCGACACGCTGGGCGCGGGCTTCGGGCTCGCGGCCGTCGCGCTCACCGTCGGGCTGGCTGGGGCCGGCTTCAAGTCGGTGCTCCTGCTGTTCTTCATCTTCGTGACGAACCCGACCGCGGCCCACGCCATCGCCCGGGCCGCCTTCGAGGAGGGAATCGTGCCGTGGGTCGAGGGGGACGACCGCCGATGACGGGGGCGCTCGCGGCGGCCGGCCCCCTCGGCGCGCCCGTCGTCGCGCAGGTCACCGCCGTCGAGGCGAGCCTGTTCGTCTTCGTCGTGTTGACCGCGCTGTTCACCGCGCTGGCGCGCGACGTGCTCGCGGCGGTGATCATCTTCGGCGCGTACAGCCTCGGGATGGCCGCGCTGTACACGTTCTACCGCGCCCCCGACGTGGCGATGACGGAGGCCGCCATCTCCGCCGGCGTCACGACCGTGCTGCTGCTGCTCACGCTGGCGAAGACCACCCGAATCGACCACGAGGCGGCCTTCGAGTCCGTGAACCTGCCCGCGGCCGGCGCGGCCGGCCTGCTGTTCGCCGGGCTGATGCTCACGATGGCCGACATCCCGGCGGTCGGGTCCGCGGACGCGCCGATCTGGTCGAACCCGGACGTGACCCAGTGGTACATCGCGGAGACGTACGCGGAGACGGGCGTCGAGAACACGGTGATGGCCGTGCTGGCGGCGTTCCGCGGCTTCGACACGTTCGGCGAGGCCGTCGTCGTGTTCGCGGCCGGGATCGCCGCCCTCATCGTCCTCCACCGGGAGGTGTTCGCATGAGCGGCACAGACGCGGGTCCCGACGGGGACGCCGAGACCGACTCCGACGGCGGGTTCGGCCGCGACCGCCCGCCCCGAGAGGACGGCCGCCTCGACTCGGACAGCCGGCAGGGCACCCCGTACACGGAGAGCCAGGTGATCATGCCGACGGTGAAGATCGTCGCGCCGTTCGCGTTCACCTACGGCCTGTTCGTCACCTTCCACGGCGCCGGCTCGCCCGGCGGCGGGTTCCAGGGCGGCGCCATCGTGGCCGCCGTCGTGTTCATGATCGCGTTCGCGTTCGGCATCGAGGCCACCCGGCAGTGGCTCGCGAACACCGTCGTCGTCGCGCTCGCGGTCGGCGGCGCGCTCGTGTTCGCCGGCATCGGGCTGGTCCCGGTCGCGCTCGGCGGCGCGTTCCTCCAGTACGAGCTGCTCCCGATCCCGGACCCGGTCAAGTACGGGATGGAGGGCGTCGAGATCCTCGGGATCGGCACCATCGTCGCCGGCGTCCTCATGGGCCTGTTCTTCGTCCTCGCGAAGGGGTTCAGCGACGCCGGCGGGTTCGCCGACGCGGACGCCTTCGACGACGAGGTCGGCGGCGACGCGGCGGCCGAGGCGTCGCCCGACGCGGAGGGCGAGAGCCCCGGCTCGACCGCCCCGACAGACGACGGGGGGTCGGACCCGGGCGCCCCGGGGTCGGCCGTGACCGACGGGGGTGAGCGCTAGTGTCGCCCCCGCTCGGCGCCGGCGCTGCCGCCTCGACGCTCGCCTCGGCAACCGGCGCGGTCGAGGTGCTCGCGACGAGACACGCGTACGTCGCGTTCGCGGTGCTGCTGTGTATCGGGCTCTACATGATGATCGCGAACCCGAACCTGGTGAAGAAGATCATCGGTCTCAACCTGTTCCAAACGGCGATCTTCCTGCTGTTCATCGCCTCGGCGTACGTCGACGGCGGGTCGATCCCGATCGTCCCGACCGGCGGGCCGGAGGGCGGCCTCTACGTCAGCCCGCTCCCGCACGTCCTCGTGCTCACCGCCATCGTCGTGGGCGTGAGCCTCACCGCCGTCGGGCTCGCGCTGTGTATCCGGATCTACGACGAGTACGGGACGCTGCGGACCGACACGCTCCGCGGACTGCTCCGCGAGGAGGGGTCGATCCCGTCGCGGCGGTCGCCCGGTGCGTCGGGGGCGGACGGCGCGGTCGAGTCGCCCGAGACGGGGGGTGAGACGGATGACTGACGTCCTCCTCCCGCTCGCGATCGTCGTCCCCATCGTGGCGGCGACGCTGCCGCTGGCGCTCGGCCTGCGGTACGACCGCGTCGGCTGGCCGGTCGCCGCGGTCGGGACGACCGCCGTGGCGGGAATCTCGGCCGCGATCGCCGCGGAAGTGGTGCTGAACGGTCCGTTCGACCACGCGCTCGGCGGCTTCCTCCCGCCGGTCGGGATCGAGCTCGTCGCCGACCGGCTGTCGGTCGCGGTGCTGCTGCTCGTGGCCGCGGTCTCCGTCGCGACGCTCGCGTTCGCGCGGGCCGCCGGCCCCCACGGGAACCCCTTCTACAGCGCCTACCTCCTGCTGGTCGGGGGCCTCGCCGGGATGACGCTCACCGGGGACCTGTTCAACCTGTTCGTCTTCCTGGAGATCACCGGGCTGACGACGTACGCGCTCATCGCCTCCGACCGCACGGGGGCGAGCGCGTACGCCTCGCTGAAGTACCTCGTCGTCGGCACCGTCGGCGCCTCGCTGTACCTGCTCGGCGTCGGCTACGTCTTCCTCGCGACGGGGACGCTCAACATGCTCGACGTCCAGGCGCAGATCGTCGCGCAGGCCGGCTACGGCGACCCGCTGGTCCGCGCGAGCTACGCGTTCATCGCCACGGGGCTGGCGCTGAAGATCGCCATCTTCCCGGTCCACTCCTGGCAGCCGGACGCCTACCAGCGGGCGCCGGACTCGGTCACGACGATTGTCGCCGCGCTGGTCTCGACGACGAGCGCGTACGCGCTCATCCGCGTGACATACACCGTGTTCACGGTCGACTTCCTCGCGGCCAACCGGGGTATCGCGACCGCGCTGCTCGTCGTCTCGACGGTCTCGATCGTCGCGGGCTCCGCGCTCGCCGCGATGCAGTCGAACCTCAAGCGGATGTTCGCGTACTCCTCGGTCGCGCAGTTCGGCATGATCGGCGCGGCGGTGGCGCTGGCGAACGAGACGGCGCTGCTCGGCGGGATCGTCCACCTGATCGGCCACGCGATCATGAAGTTCGGCCTGTTCCTCGGGATCGGGCTGCTCGCGCTCGGCTACGGCACCCGGCGGATCGAGGACCTCGCGAGCGCCGCGCGCGCCGCCCCGTACACGTCCGGCGCGCTCGCCGTGCTCGGCCTCGCGCTCGTCGGCATCCCGCCGTCGATCGGCTTCCTCGGCAAGTGGTACATCGGCGTTGGTGCGGTCGACGCCGGCCTCGCCGGCGGCGGCGCGGTCGGGATCGCGGTCGCGGCGGCGATATTCGTCAGCACGCTGTTCACGCTGTCGTACGTCGCGCGGCTGCTCGAACGGTTCTACTTCGCCGGCGCCGGCCTCCCGGGCGACCACGGCGAGGTGCCCGGTGACGGCGCGGCCGCCGGCGGTGGCCGCGCGGGCGACTCCGCCGCGACAGACGGCGGCGAGGGCTCCGTCGCGAAGACCGCCGACGGCCTCCCGGCGCCCGTCGAGGGCGCGCCGCGGTCGTCGCTCGTCCCCGACCGGGTGCCGACGGCGCCGCTGCTCGCGCTCGCGCTGGCGGTCGTGGCGGCGGTCGGCCTCGGCTTCGGCGGCTTCTCGCTCGCGGAGTGGTTCGGCCCGTTCATCACGGAGGTGTTCGCATGACTGACGTTGTACTTCAGGACCCACGACCCCTGCTGGCGGTTCTCGTCTCGTTCGTCGCGGCGTTCCTCATCGTCGCGTCGCACCGCTCGCCGAACGTCCGCGAGGGGTGGACGCTCGTCGCGTCGCTCGCGAAGTTCGGCATCGTCGCCTCGATGCTGCCGGCGGTCCTCGACGGTCGGACCTTCGAGTGGTCGGCCGGCGCGTTCCTGCCCGGCGTCGGTGCGCCGATCGAGTTCGCCCTCCGGGCGGACGCGCTCGGCATGCTGTTCGCGTTCCTCGCCAGCGGGCTGTGGATAATCACCTCCTTCTATAGCATCGGCTACATGCGCGGCCTCGACGAGCCGAACCAGACCCGGTACTTCGCGGCGTTCGCGGTGTCGCTCGCCGCGACGATGGGCATCGCGTTCGCGGGCAACCTCGTGACGATATTCGTCTTCTACGAGCTGCTGTCGATCGCGACGTACCCGCTCGTCGCGCACGACGAGACGGCCGAGGCGCGCTCGGCCGGCCGCAAGTACCTCGCGTACACGATGTTCGGCGGCGGCGTGCTCGTCTTAGCCGGGACCGCGCTCGTCTACCTGCTCGCGGGCAGCGTCGACTTCACCGCGGGCGGCATCGCGGAGCTCGCGAACGCCGACCCCGGGCTGGCGATGCTCGCCTTCTTCCTGCTCGCGATCGGGTTCGGCGTGAAGGCCGGGATCATGCCGCTCCACCAGTGGCTCCCCGAGGCGATGGTGGCGCCGACGCCCGTCTCCGGGCTCCTCCACGCGGTCGCGGTCGTCAAGTCCGGCGCGTTCGGCGTCTCGCGCGTCGTCCTCGACGTGTTCGGCCCGGAGCTCGTCTTCGACCTCTCGCTGCCGCTCGGCTTCACGGCCGGCCTCGTGCTCTCGACTATCGGCGCGATCACGCTCACCGCGGCCTCGCTGATCGCCTTACGCAAGGACCACCTGAAGCGCCGGCTCGCCTACTCGACTATCAGCCAGCTGAGCTACATCATCCTCGGGCTCGGCCTCTTCGGGTGGTACGGGCTCGTGGGCGCGCTCCTCCACATCCCGGCGCACGCGTTCATGAAGCTCACCCTGTTCTTCTGTGCGGGCAACATCCACGTGTCCACCCACACGGACTACATCTCGCAGATGGCTGGGATCGGCAAGCGGATGCCCCTGACGATGGGGGCGTTCACGGTTGCCTCGCTCGGGATGGCGGGGATCCCGCTGCTCGCCGGCTTCGTCAGCAAGTACTACATGCTCATCGGCGGGGTGCGGATGGGGATGAACTTCACCCCGGTCGCGTACTACCTCGCCGGCGCGCTGCTGCTCTCCGGCGTGCTCAACGTCGCGTACTTCTGGCCCGTGATCTACACCGCCTTCTTCGAGGCGGAGGGCGCCCACGACGCGAAGCCCCTCGTGGACTTCCCGCTCGGCGGCGAGTCGCGGTCGATCGTCGCGGCGACGGACGGCGGCCGCGCGGGTGACGACGCGGACGATGGAAGCGACGAGGCGGACGAGGAGCACGACGACGCGGAGCCCGCCGGCGACGTGGACGACATCGTCGCGGACGCCGGGGGACCGGCGCCGGAGGACGCAGACGGACCCTCGTCCGCGCCCGACGGCGTCGACGACTCCGAGGTTCCGGACGCCGACCTCGACGACCTCCCGACCGACGAGGACGGGGTCGTCCGGCCGGACTTCGCGGCGACCGAGCGCGACTTCTCGGAGCCGGCCGAGCGCGTCGACACCGGCGACTACGCGGTCGACCAGCGGCCGTCCGACGCCGACGTGCCGTTCGGTCCCGGTCGGGGCGACGCGAGCCCGGCGGACGCGGACGTGGCGGACGTCGGTGACGCGGACGGGGTCAACGACGAGGGGCGCGACCCCGACGACCCGCACGGCGACCACGACGACGAGCCGCACGGCGGGCACGACGCCGACACGCACGACGACGGCCACCACGGCGGGCCGCCGCCGGGCGGCTGGGAGCACATCGCGGGGCTCGACGCGCTCCGCGGACGCGAGTCGACGTGGTTCACGCTCGGGCCGATCCTCGCCGCGATGACGCTCGCGGTGCTGCTCGGCGTGATCCCCTACGAGATGGGCTTCCTGGAGCTGATCGAGCTCATCGTCGACGCGCGGCTCCCCGAGGGGGTGGTCCGCCCGTGACCGCGCCCGTCGGCCTCCTGACCTCGATTCCGCCGTACGTCCTCGTCGCGTTCGCGGCGCTCGCGGTGCTGGCGCTGCCGCGGCGGGCGGGGCACGCGGTCGCGGCGCTGGCGACGGCGTTCACCTTCGTCCAGGCGGTGCTGCTGGGCGACGGCGGCACCGGCGCGCACCTCGCGACGCAGTTCCTCGGCTTCGAGGTCGTGTTCTTCAACGTCGACCAGTTCTCGCTGCTGATGGGCGTCGTCGTCGGCTTCCTCGCGACGGCGGCGGTGCTGTACGCCTACGGCAGCGAGGCGCCGACGTGGGTGACCGCGTTCGCGCTGACGTACGTCGCCTCGACGGTGGGGACGATCTACGCCGGCGACTGGCTCACGCTCATCTTCTTCTGGGAGCTGATGGCCGTCACCTCGACGCTGCTCGTCTGGCAGCACGGCGGGAAGGCGGTGCGGGCCGGCTACCGCTACGCGCTGTTCCACGGGACCGGCGGGACGATCCTGCTCGCGGCGGTGGTGGTTCACGGCGTGTCGATGCTCGGGAGCGTGCCGGCCGGTGAGATCTTCCTGTTCTCGGCGACGGCCGGGATCCACCCGGCCGCGACGGTGCTCGCCGCGGTCGGCATCGGGATCAACTGCGGGTTCATCTTCCTCCACAGCTGGCTGCCGGACACCTACCCGCGCCCGCACGTCGCGGCGTCGGTGTTCCTCTCGGTGTTCACGACCAAGACCGCCGCCTACGTGATGTACCGCGCGTTCCCTGAGGGCGGCATGTGGCTCGCCTACCTCGGCGGGTTCATGGCCGTCTACGGCGCGTTCTTCGCGCTGCTCCAGTACGACCCGCGCCGCCTGCTGTCGTACCACATTCAGGCGCAGCTCGGGTACATGCTCGCCGGCTTCGGGCTCGCGACCGCCGTCGGCGAGTTCGCGGTCGTCGGCGGCTTCGCGCACCTGTTCAACAACGTCCTCTACAAGAGCCTCCTGTTCATGGCGGTCGGCGTCGTGGTGTACCGGACCGGGGTCGAGGACATCCGCGAGATGGGCGGGCTCTGGCGGGTGATGCCCGTCACCTTCGTCGTCTACCTCGTCGGCGCCGCCTCGATTACGGCGGTGCCGGGGTTCAACGGCTTCATCTCGAAGGGGATGGTGCTCGACTCCGCCCACGAGGTCCACGAGTACGTCCTGCTCTTAGACAGCGGGCTGCTCTGGTGGCTGCTCGTCCTCGGCGGCGTGGGGACGTTCATGTCGTTCATCAAGCTGGGCTACTACGTGTTCTTCCACGGCTCGGCGACGCTGACCCCCGACGACGCCACGCCGTTCCAGACGGTCGGCATGGTGCTTGCCGCCGGGGCGTGCGTCTTCTTCGGCGTCTTCTACACCCAGCTGATCGAGGTGATGCCGTTCACCGACCTCATCCTCAGCGACGAGGTGTACTTCAAGCCGTACAGTCGGAGCCACCTGACCGAGAGCGCGGCGCTGCTGGTCGCCGGGTTCGTCGGCTTCTTCGCGCTGAAGCGCCCGCTCGGCTGGCTGGCCCACCGGATGCCGGACGTCGACCGCGTGCTGTTCCCGGCGGCGTTCTACGTCGGGCGCGGCTCGGTGTGGGGCGTCACCGAGCTGTGGGCCGCCGTCGACCGCGCGACGATGGCGCTCGCGGGCGCGACGATGCGGACCGCGACACGCCCGCGGGAGACGCTCGCGCGGGCCGGGATCGACACCGAGATCCGCTCCGGCATCGGTCGGAGCGTGCTGTTCCTGACGCTCGCGGCCGGAATCGCGCTGTTCGCCTTCCTGCTGGGCTGAGCCGGGGCGCGCCGCCCCGGCCGCTCACGTCGCCTCGTCGTCGAGCCGCCGCGCCTGCTCGCTGAGCGTGAGGAAGGCGACCGCGCCGAGGAACGCGACGACGAGTCCGACGACCGCGGCGTCGTCGCCGCCGGCGTAGTGACTGAAAAGGATCGGACTGGCGCTCAGGCCGAAGAGGCCGAGGCCGTACCCCGCTCGGTCCGCGCGGTCGTCGAACCGCGGCGCGGCCGCGAGCAGCGAGAGGTCGAACGCGACGTAGAAGTAGGCGGCGCCGGCGTAGACCGCCGCGGTCGCGAGCGACGCGGCGACGTCGGGCGCGATCTGGTACACGCCGGCCCCGACCAGGAGGCCGACGACGAGCGCAGGGAGGAGGGCGCGTCTCATCGAGTGACCGGTTAACGCGGGACATTAAAAAGGTCGGCGCAGCGGAGAGACAGAGAGAAGGGGGCCGCGGCGCGGCGAACGACGCGCCGGGAGTCGGCCTCAGTACTCCTCGTACGCGAGGTTCATCATCCACTGCGAGAAGGCGTCGGCCTGCGCGTCGACCTCCTCCTCGCCGATGAACGGGGAGAGCATGTCGTCGGCCATCAGTAGCGAAAAGTCGAGGTCGCGCGGCGCGGGCTCTAAGTAGTAGGTGTTGTGGCCGTCGTAGACGGTGTCTTCTCGCTGGATGACCCCGGCCTCCTCCAAGGACTCGGCGATGCGGCTCCCCTTCCGCGAGGAGACGTCGAGCTCCTTCCAGAAGTCGCTCTGGTGGATGCCGCCGGTCTCGCGGATGAGTTCGAGGCCGGCGCGCTCGTCCGCCGACAGGTCGGACTCGATTTCGGACGCGCTCATACTCTCTCACGCCCCCCGAATCGCTTAAAACTGGCTTTCCGATCGTCACGTCCCGCGGCCGCACAGGGGCCGTCTCACCGGCGGCCGGTCGCGAAGTCGGCCGGGAGCGGCACCGGTTCCGCTGCCGTCTCGCAGGGCGGTCCGTCGGCGTACGCCATCTCGGGTTCGTCGCCGGTCCGGATCCGGGTGAACGACCGAGTGCCGAACCCGTCGCCGTGGAGGCAGGCGCCGTACTCGTGGTCGGCGAGGACGCCGCTCGCGCGGTCGAGCCACGACGCGCCCGCCTCGCCCGGCTCCGGGACCAGGGCGGCCGCGATCCGTCTCGCGCTGTCGGCGCGCTCCTCGCCGAACGCCCGCCGCCGCTCGGGGACCGCGAACCGCTCCGCGCCGTTGACCACGCCGCCGACGTTGCCGACGACGTGGACGCCCGGATCGAGTCTGGTCACCGCGAGGGCGCCGTCGTACGCCAGCAGGAACGCCGCCCGCTCGTCCGCGAGGACGAGGTTGAAGCCGTCGTAGTCGCGCTCGTCGAGCTCGCGCTCGACCGCTCGCACCGCCGCCTCGGCCGAGGGGGCCGTCAGGCAGTCGCGGACGAGCAGCCCGCGCGAGCGGTCGCCCTCGCGGTCGGCGTCGAGCCACCGATTCGTGACGGCGACGACGAGGCCGCCCTCGGAGACCCCGATCCACGTCCCGCCGGCCTCCGCGTCGCGCGGAGCGACGTACCGGACGCGCCCGTCGGCGTCGCCGTTCGTTCCGCGGCCGCCGTCGCCCGCCTGGCCGCCGTCACCGCTCGTTCGGCCGCGAACCGCGGGGGGCTCGCTCGGGCGACCGAGCGTCTCGTCGCGGGTGGCGGCGAGCGCGACGGGGGCGTCGCCGAACGTCCGCCACGCCAGGGTCAGGGTACACACGGCGATCCGTACGCCGGACCGAGTGAAAACTCTCTCGGGGGGACTCGGAGCGCAGGTTTACTCGCAACAAAAGAAATCTTTTGGTGGCTGACCGCCTTGGTCGTGACATGAACGCGATAGCCGTCTACGAGGGAGCCGACGAACCGGTCGTGACAGAGAAGCCGCGACCGGAGCCCGCGCCGGGTGAGGCGCTCGTCCGGACCCTGCGGGTCGGCGTCGACGGGACGGACCACGAGGTCATCGCCGGCGGGCACGGCGGGGCGCCCGCGGGCGAGGACCACCTCGTGCTGGGCCACGAGGCCGTCGGCGTGGTCGAGGACCCCAACGACACCCCGTTCGAGGTCGGAGATGTCGTCGTTCCGACGGTCCGCCGGCCGCCGAACGGCGCCAACGAGTACTTCGCGCGCGGCGAGCCGGACATGGCGCCGGAGGGTGAGTACCACGAGCGCGGCATCGTCGGCGCGCACGGGTTCATGGCCGAGTACTTCACCAGCCCCGCGGAGTTCTTAGTCGAGATCCCGCCCGCGCTCGCCGAGTGGGGGTTCCTCGTCGAGCCGGTCTCGATCGCGGAGAAGGCGATCGACCACGCGTACGCCAGCCGGTCGGCGTTCCGCTGGGAGCCCGAGTCCGCGCTCGTCCTCGGCAACGGGTCGCTCGGCCTCCTGACCGTCGCGACCCTCGACGAGGAGTTCGAGCGGATCTACTGCCTCGGGCGGCGCGAGCGCCCGGACCCGACGATCGATATCATCGAGTCGCTGGGGGCGACGTATGTGAACTCCAACGAGACGCCGATCCCCGAGGTGCCCGGCGCGTACGAGCCCATGGACCTCGTCTTCGAGGCGACGGGGTACGCCCCGCACGCGTTCGAGACCATCGAGGCGCTCGCGCCAAACGGCGTCGGCGCGCTGCTCGGCGTCCCTGGCGACTGGGAGTTCGAGATCGACGGCGGGCGGCTCCACCGCGAGTTCGTCCTCCACAACAAGGCGCTGGTCGGCAGCGTCAACTCCGGATACGGTCACTTCGAGTCCGCCGTCGAGTCGCTCTCGGACCTCTCGGACGAGTTCTTGGGCGATCTCGTGACCGGCGTCCACGGGCTCGACGACTTCGAGGCCGCGTTCGCGGATGACGACACGACTATTAAAACGGCGGTCGAATTCGCCGCGTATGAAGAACGTTGACGACCTGATAGACAGCGCGGCCGAGCTCGCGGAGCGGGGGCTCTCGAAGGGCGAGATCGCTGACGAGCTGAACGTCTCCCGCGAGACGGCGAGCTGGCTCGTCGAGCGCGGCGGCGGCGCCGAGAGCGCGGAAGCGGCCGACGCGACCGCCTCCGCCGACATCCACGTCGACTGGTCGGCGCTCGGGCGCGACTCGACCCGCCTCGGCTACGCGGCGAGCGCGATGGCGGACCTCCTCGTCAAGCAGGGCGAGGCGGTCGACCTGACGGTCGGCATCGAGAAGGCGGGCGCGCCGCTCGCCACCGCGGTCGCGGACCGGCTCGACACCGACCTCGGCACGTACGCCCCCGCGAAACACCAGTGGGAGGAGGGGGACATCGACGAGCACGGCGGCGGCTTCTCGCGGAACTTCGCCGCGATCCGGAACCGCGACTGCTACGTCGTCGACGACATCATCACCTCGGGGACGACGATGCGGGAGTCGATCGACGCGATCCGCGAGCAGGGCGGCGAGCCCGTCGCGTGCGTCGTCTTGGTCGACAAGATGGGGTACGACGAGATAGACGGCGTCCCCGTGTACTCGCTCGTCGACGTGGTCCGCGTCGACCGCGACGAGTAGGCGCGCCGCCCGCGGCCCGCGCGCGGACGCCCCGTGCGGAACCCATTTGCCTCGCCGACGCGTACGAGATGTCATGACCTTCAGCCCCGGAACGGACGCCGACCCGGAAGCGATCGAGGAGCGCGTCGAGGCGACCATCGCCGACAACGACGTTGTGCTTTTCATGAAGGGGAACCGCCTGATGCCGCAGTGCGGCTACTCGCAGCGCGCCGTCGAACTGATCTCCCAGCACGTCGAGGAGTTCGAGACCGTCGACGTGCTGCCCGCGCTGCCGCAGTACCGCGAGGCGCTCGAGTCCCACAGCGGCTGGGAGACGATCCCGCAGACGTTCGTCGACGGCGAGTTCGTCGGCGGGAGCGACGTGCTCGCCGAGCTGGACGAGCGCGGCGAGCTCGCCGCGGAGCTGGGCGCCGAGTGAGCCGGGTTCCGCGTAACATTCGACTCGGTCCCGCGGCGATACCGGTGGGCCCGTCGCGGTGACCCCGTCCGATCGCCGCGCCGATCCGCACATCTCGAAGGGCAGTCCATATAAACCTACGGTGCCTACATAGGGCAGGTGCAGCCGTTGCCGCTGCCGCCGTGACCACCGGTTCGACCCCACTGCATCCCACAAACAATGACAGGCCGCGTGTTCCGACTTCATTCGACGCTCGAACTGCCCCTCGAAGACGTAGAGACGTACTTCGACGAAGACCCCGATCTGCCGGAGGAGATCGACGACATCGACATCACGCGTCGAAACAACACACTCATCATCAAGGCCCTGTCCGACGACGAGTCGATCAGCAAGTACACCCCCACGGCGCAGCTGAAGGCGTCGGTCACGGAGACCCGCGTCTGGGAGGAGGAGCCGCCCCGCGCCGGCGGCCCGCAGTGGATGGACGACGAGGAAGAGGAGATCCCCTCCGAGCTCGTCGAGTTCGCCTGCTTCAAGGGCGACCGCGAGACCGTCCTCCAGAACTCCGCGCTCCAGTACCCGATGTTCCTCGTGCTCCGCAAGATCGCGACCCTCTCAGAGAAGGGAACGCTGACCGCGATCACCGAAGAGGACGGCGACCTGGAGGCGACGCGGATCGTCGAGGGCGAGCCGCGCCCCGCCAGCATTGAGGTCGTCGAGAGCCCGCAGGGCACCGGCGAGGGGGACGGCGGCGTCAACTGGCGCGACAACGAGTTCATCTCGGACTGACGGCGCGTCAGACCCGCGAGACGCGGCCTCGCGGCGGCGCGTCCCAGCGCGGACCGACCGCCGACCCTTTATCGGCGCGACTCCCTCCCGGAGTCATGAGCAACTGGGTGAGCCTCTTCTCCGGCGGGAAGGACTCCTCGTGGGCGCTGTACCGCGCGCTGGAGGAGGGACTCGACGTCTCGCGGCTGCTGACCGTCCACCCCGCCGGCGACTCGTACATGTACCACACGCCGGCGACGGAGCTCGCGGCGCTCGCGGCCGAGAGCGTCGGGATCGACCTCGTCGAGGTGTCACCCGACGACTTCGGCGCGGACGACGTTGATGACGCGGGCGCGCAAGGCGACGCCGAGCTGGAGCCGATGGAGGCGGCGCTCCGCGAGCTCGCGGCCGACGACGACATCGACCTCGCGGGCGTCACCGCGGGCGCGGTCGAGAGCGAGTTCCAGACGAACCGGATTCAGGCGATGTGCGACCGGCTCGGGATCGACCTGTTCGCGCCGCTGTGGCAGCGGGACCCGGTCGAGCTCGCGGAGGCGATGTTCGACGCCGGCTTCGAGATCCGGATCGTTCAGGTGGCGGCGTACGGGCTCGACGAGTCGTGGCTCGGGCGGCGCTTCGACGCGGACGCGCTCGACGACCTGCTCGCGCTCCGCGAGGAGTACGGGGTCCACCCGCTGGGCGAGGGCGGCGAGTTCGAGACGTACGTCGTCGACGGCCCGCACATGGACCGGCGCATCGCCCTCACCTACGACGCGGTGTGGGAGGGCGACCGGGGGCACGTCGAGATCCGGGACGCGTCGCTGGAGTGAGGGCGGGGGGCGGCGACCGCTACGGCCAGTTACCGGCCTGGTCGTACGCGTCCACGATCCGTCCGATGCCGACGACGTACGCCGCGGTGCGGAGGGTGTCGACCTCGTTCGACTCGTAGGTGTCGACCAACGTGTCGAAGGCATCCGTGATCACTCGTTCGAGCTCGTCGTTGACGCGCTCCTCGGTCCAGCTGAACCGCTGTCGGTTCTGGACCCACTCGAAGTAAGAGACGGTGACGCCGCCCGCGTTCGCGAGGATGTCGGGGACGACGTGGACGTCGCGCCCGGCGAGCACGTCGTCGGCCCCGGGCGTGAGCGGCCCGTTCGCCGCCTCGACGATCAAGTCGGCGGCGACGTCCGTCGCGAGGTCCTCGTCGACCGCGTTCTCCAGCGCGGCCGGGACGAGGCAGTCGACGTCGAGCGTGAGCAGCTCGTCGTTCGTGAGCGCGTCGGTACCCGGGTAGCCGGTGACCGACCCGGTCTCCGACTTGTGCGCCTTCACGTCGCGGGGGTCGAACCCGTCGGGATCCGAGACCGCGCCCGAGGAGTCGGAGACCGCGACCACGCTCGCGCCGAGGTCGTCGATCAGCGCGGCGGCGACGGAGCCGGCGTTGCCGTACCCCTGAACGGCGACGGTCGCGCCGTCGAGGTCCCGACCGAGCCAGTCGAACGCCTCGCGGACCGACAGCGCGACGGAGCGGCCGGTCGCCTCGACGCGGCCCTCGCTGCCGCCGGAGTCGAGCGCCTTCCCGGTGATGACGCCGGGCGCGGTGGTGTTCTCTAAGGTCTCGTAGGTGTCTTTGATCCAGTTCATCTCCCGCTGGCCGGTGTTGACGTCCGGCGCCGGGATGTCGCGGTCCTCGCCGATCAGGGGACGCAGCTCGGTCGCGAACGCCCGGGTGATGCGCTCTAACTCCCCTTCGGAGTAGTCGGCCGGATCGATGGCGATCCCGCCCTTCCCGCCGCCGTAGGGCACGTCGACGACCGCGCACTTGTACGCCATCCAGCCGGACAGCGCCTTCACCTCGTCGCGGGTGACGCCCGGGTGATAGCGGATGCCGCCCTTGTACGGGCCGCGGTCGCCGTTGAACTGCGAGCGGTAGGCGCGCACCGTCTCCAGCGAGCCGTCGTCGCGCTCGAACGTGAGGTTCGTCTCCAGCACTCGCTCCGGATTCTTCAGGCGCTCGATGACGCCCGGGGCGGCGTCGACGACCGCCGCGGCGTCGTCCACCTGCTCTCGCAGACTCTCGAACGGGTTCGCCTCAGAAGACATACCTGTACGTGCTGATGGACGGGGGTTAATTGTGACGGACGGCCCGGAAAATCCCCGCAGCGGGCGGACGCTACCGGTCGGCGTCGGGCGCGCGGTCCAGGATCCGCTCCGCCTGCGCGATGAGCGGCGCGTCGATCATCTCGCCGTCGACCTGGAAGACGGCCCTCCCCTCCCGCTCCGCCTCGTCGCGCGCGTCGAGGACCCGTTCGGCCCACTCCACGTCCTCGGGGTCCGGGGAGAACGCCTCGGTGATCGGGCCCACCTGCGCGGGATGGATGGCGAGCTTCCCGTCGTAGCCGAGTCGCCGCGCGAACGCCGCGTCCTCGCGGAGCCCCGCCTCGTCGGAGAAGTCCGTGAACACCGTGTCGAGCGCGTCGACGCCCGCCGCGCTCGCGGCGAGGACGACGTGTTCCCGGGCGTACAACACCTCGGTCCCCTCGTCGGTCCGGGTCGCGCCCACGTCTGCGGCGAGGTCCTCGGCGCCGAAGACGAGCGTGTCGGTCGCGTTCGCGGCCGCGACCGACTGCGCCGAGAGCACGCCGCCGGCGGTCTCGACGAGCGCGAACACGGCGGGGTCGCGCCCGCGCTCGGCGCACAGCGCGGCGACGCGTTCGACCCGGTCGGCGGCCTCGACCTTCGGGAGCATCACCGCGTCGAGGCGGACGCCGTCCGGTCCGCTCTCCCTCGACTCGCCCTCGCCGGTCCCCAGCACCCCGTCGAGGTCGGCCGCGGGCGACTCGGCGGTCAGCCGGACGCAGACCTCGGCGTCCGGGTCGAACGCGGGGTCCGCGAGCACGTCGCGGACCGCCGCCCTCGCCTCGTCCTTCCGACCGGGAGCGACGGCGTCTTCGAGGTCGAAGCAGATCACGTCGGCGCCGGCCCCGGGCGCCTTCCGCATGAGGTCGGGGCTGTCGCCGGGCGAGAACAGCAGGCTTCGGCGTGGCATGTGCGGAGGTCCGTGGGCGCACGGCTAAAAGCCGCCGGCCGAGCCGAGAGCGGTACCGATTTCACGGCGCCGGCCGAGCGGGCGGCCATGCCCGGACTGTACTACGAGGAGTTCGCGGTCGGCGAGACGATAGACCACGCGAAGCGGCGGACCATCAGCGAGGCGGACAACCAGCGCTTTTGCGACATGACGATGAACCAGCAGCCGCTCCACCTCGACGCCGACTTCGCCGCCGAGACGCAGTTCGGCGAGCGCCTGGTGAACGGCCTGTACACCATGTCGCTCGCGGTCGGCCTCTCCATCCCGGAGACGACCGACGGGACCATCGTCGCGAACCTGTCGTACGACGAGGTGGAACACCCGAACCCCGTCTTCCACGGCGACACGATCCGCGCGCGGTCGACGGTCACCGACAAGCGGGAGACGAGCGACGGCGAGCGCGGCGTCGTCACGATGCGCGTGGAGGCGTTCAAGATCGTCGACGGGGACGACGACGTCCTCGTCTGCGAGTTCGAGCGGACCGTCCTCTCGGAGAAGCGGCCGGCGGACGACGGGAGAAACGGGGACGACTGACGCGGTCCTTCGGCCTCAGTCGTCCGCCGCGGCCAACAGCAGCCCGAGGTACGAGGTCCGGACCTGCTCGGCCGCGTCGAGGCCGAGCCGGTCGAGCGCCGCGACCGCCGCCTCGCGCGCCGCGTCGACCTCGGCCTCCGTCTCTACTGCCCGCTCGATCTCGACGTACTCGTCGAGGCCCGTCACGGCGTCGAGCGTCACGGTGAAGCCGTCGTACGACCAGAACTCGCGCCGCTTCTCGACGGTCGCCGCCGGCTCGAACCCGACCCCCGAGAGGACCGCGTCGAGGGCCTCGCCGTCGTCGACGCCGGTCTCGTGTTCGGCGCGCGTCTTCGAGGCGTCGTCGAGGAGCGGCCCCTTGTAGGTGACCGTCGCCGTCTCCTCGTCGGTCGCCGCGCCGTCCGAGAGCGGGACCTCGCGGCGGATCCGGAGCGCCTCGTCGGTCTCGGCGAACTCGCGGTGCGGCGCGTCGTAGTAGGTGTCCCGCTGCCGGCGGGCGTCGACGCGCTCGGCGCCGGCCTCCCGGAGGCGCTCCCGCGTCGCGTCCAGGTCGGCCGGGACCTTGATCTCGACCTCGTACATGCCCGAGGGTGCGGCCGGGGCGTTCATAAGCGGCGCGGGACTCCGCGGCGGTCCGGGACGGCACCGCCGGCCGTTGGGGGGGCGCGTCGTCCGCCGAACCGCCGCTGTCTCCCGTTCGCCGGCGGGCTTCGGGCCGAACCGTGCTTCTTAAGGGTGTAACAGGTGACCTTCAGGTATGAGCGATCAGGAGCAAGCGGACGCGGCCGAGGAGGCCGAGGAGACCGAGACCGAGACTGACGCCGACGGACTCGAAGACGGCGACTTCGTCCGCGTCGCGTACACGATCCGCACGGCCGACGACGACCGCGTCATCGACACGACCGACAAGGAGACGGCCGAGGACGCCGAGATCGACGTCGACGAGTACGAGTTCGAGCCCCGCATCATCGCGCTCGGCGCCGGCCACGTGTTCCCCTCCGTCGAGGAGGCGTTCATCGGCGGCACCGTCGGCGACGAAGGCACGGTCGACGTCCCCGCCGAGGACGCCTTCGGCGAGTACGACCCCGACGAGGTCGAGACGGTCAAGGCCGACAAGATCCCGGAGGACAGCCGCTACCCCGGCGCGCAGGTCCAGATCGACAACCAGCAGGGCCACCTCGAGACGATCATCGGCGGGCGCGCCCGCGTCGACTTCAACCACCCGCTGGCCGGCGAGGACCTCGAGTACGAGTACGAGATCCTCGAAGTTATCGACGACCGCGAGGAGCAGGCGTCCGGCATGCTCGGCATGTACCTCCAGGAGGCGCCCGAGGTCCGCATCGAGACGGAGACCGAGGAGGAAGAGACCGTCACCGAGGACGACGACGGCGAGGAGACCGTCGAGACCGAGGAGGTCGAGAAGGACGTCCTCTACGTCACGGCGACGCAGGCGATGCAGATGAACCAGCAGTGGATGTTCCAGAAACAGCAGATCGCGCAGGACCTCATGGACCGCCTCGACCTCGACCGCGTGGTCATCGAGGAGGTCATCGAGGGCGGCGGCATGGGCGGTCTCGGCGGCATGATGGGCGGCATGGGCGGCGCCGGCGCCGGCGACGTCGACATCGAGGAGGCGCTCGAGGACGTCGACGTCGACGCCGACGAGATCGTCGACGAGATCGACGAGGAGTAACGCGCTTCTGCCGGCCTCGGTTCGGCCGTTTTTTCTCTCGCCGAGCCGCGGCCCCGGCGCGCACGAGTCGGACGACCCGGCGGAGAGCGGGCGTCCGGCGAACGGATCCCTTTTGGCCGCCGCCGCGTCCACACCGAGTATGGAGATCGAACGGGCGCGCGAGGACGCGGTCGTCGCCGGGGTCGCGGGCGCGGCGACGGTCGCGGTCGCGCTGCTGTCGAGTTTCACCGGCGTCGTCTCCGTGGCGACGCTGCCGACGCTGGCGCCGCTCGCCGTCTACGCGCTGTACCTCTTCTCGCGGAAGGGCGGGCCGTACGGCGCGTTCGACACCGCGCGGAACTGGGCGGTCGCGGCGGCCCTCGCGGGCGTCCTCGTGGTCCTCGCGTCCGCGGCGCCGTAATCCGCGTCGGGGCGACCGACCGCGTCAGGCGATGTCGCGGCTCGTGTCGACCGCGACCGTGTCCGTGAGCTTCAGCTTCAGCGGCTCTTCGAGGGCCGCCCCGCCCCGGAACTTGGGGACGACGAGGCGGTTCGCGATCTCGGTGCCGGCGACGGTCGTGCGCAGGTCGAACACCACGTCCGCGACCTGCTCCGTGACCCGCCGCGTCCGCGGGTCCTCGCCGCCGCGGAGCGCGTGGAGCAGCGCGACACCGCCGGCGTCGTCGACCCGGGACCGCAGGTCGCCGAGGAACTCGGCGTACGCCGCCGGCGCCGCGCCGTCCTCCAGCGGCTCCACGGAGTCGACGATCAGCGTGCCGGCCTCGGGGAGGTCGCCGGTCAGCGCCGCGGCCTCGTCGAGGTCGCCGGCCTCCGTCGGGGCCTCGACGGTCGTCTCCTCGTCGCCGTCGCCACTCAGCGACGCCTCCACCGCGTCGGCGGAGCGGACGGTGGTCAGGTAGCGGCACCGGCGGACCCTGGCGAACCGGTCCAGGATGAGCTCGGACTGGCTGTCCGGGTTCGCCTTCAACACGACGACGCTACCGCTCGGGAGCCCCCCGCCGAACTGTCGGTCCAGCACCGAGATCCCAGTCGGAAGCGTCTCCATACGATCGCTGCCGCCCGTGGAGGCTTGGGTCTGTCGATGGCGGCCCTCTCGGCCGGTCGCGACCCCGTCGTCCGCCGTTCCGGCGTCGCCGGTGGGCGCGATCCTCACGCGACCTGCCATCCGCTCGCCGCCGCGGTCTCGCAGAGCCGCGAGGCGAGGTCGTCGTACGCGCTCCGGACGGCCGGGTCGGACAGCGGGGCGCCGCCGCCGTCCGGGACCGTCCCGAGGACGGGACAGCCGAGCAGGCTCGCCACTCGGTCGGGCACGCTCGCCTCCCCGATCACGACCGCGCCGACCGCCGGGCAGCCGAGCCGCCGGGCGATCGCCGCCGTCTTCGCGGCGTCGCGGAGCGCGGCGCGCCTGAGCGGCGTCGCGATCAGCGCGCGGTCCGCCGCCCGCAGGGGCGCGGCCACGTCCGGCGACGCGCCCGCCGGGCTGTCGAGCAGCACCGGCGCCCCGTCGGGCGTCGCCCCCGCGAGGGCGTCAAAGGTCGCGCCGGCGTCGACCGACCGCGGCGCGCCCGGCGCCGCGAGGACCGTCGGAGACGAGCGGTCCGGACGGAGCGGAGCCGCGTCGCGGACCGCGTCGAGAACGGTCCGTGCCCCCGTCCCGTCGACGTGGCCGCCGGCGTCGGCCGCCGGCGACTCCGTGCCGGTCTCCGCGGCCAACCGCGCGAGGTTCGGCAGGTCCCAGTCGGCGTCGGCCGCGACCACCGGCGCGCCGCGCCGCGAGAGCGCGCGGGCGAGCCCGAGGGTAGTTGTCGTCTTTCCGCTTCCGCCCTTCCCGCCGGCGACGGCTATCACGGCGATTGTGGGTCGGGATCCGGGATAAGGAGTCGGTCGGCGACGCGCCGCGGTGCGGTGAGTTCTCCGCCGCAGTCGCCGACGGGATCGATCCGCGTGTCAGTCCTGACAGCAGCCGCCGGCCTCGCCGCCGAAGTCGACCGCGAGCGGTTCCGAGATGGCCTCGTTGACCGCTTCCAGCGTGTCCTCCAGGTCGTCCTGCGCGTCGAGGTACTCGCTCATCACCGGCATCGAGTGGAGCTCGTCTTGCGCCTCCTGGACGCGCTGGAGCTCGGCGTTCGTCGCCTGCCCGGTCTGCCGGGCCTGCATGAACTCCGCGCGGAGCTGCTCGAACTCGTCGATTCGCTGCTGGACCTCCTCGTCGCGCTGGACCGCGGCTCTCGCCTCTTCGAAGCGCTCGTACTCCGGAGTTTCGGCGATCCGCTCGCCGAGCTCTCGGCCGAGGTCCTCGATGGAGACCTGTTCGACGCTCATACCGGAACGTCGTGGGCGAGCGGTTTGAACCTGCCGGAGCCGGGGCTCCGAGTCGGTTTCCCGCGTGCCCTACGCCGTCTGCGACCCGACGAACTCGACGACCGCTTCGAGCTCCTGCGGGCCGATGCCGTGCCCGCCCGGGAAGCTCCCGTGAGCGACGTCGGCGCCGACGGCTTCGAGCCGGTCGACCGCCGCCTGCGTCCGCGACTCGGGGATCACGCGGTCGCCGGCGCCCGCGCCGACGAAGACCGGCTTGCCGTCGATCCCCGCCGGATCGAGGTCGGCGTGCGACTCCGCGAGGTAGCCGTGGAGCGCGACGACCCAGGCGTAGCGGTCGGGCGCTTCGAGGAGGAGCGAGAGGCTCGTGATCGCGCCTTGGCTGAACCCGACCAGGCCGATCCGGTCGGCGTCGAGCCCGTACGCGTCCACGGCGCCCTCGACGCTCTCGACGATCAGATCGAGGCTCCGGCGGAAGTCCTCTGCGTCCGGCTGGCTCGACTCCAGGCCGCCCGCCGAGAGGTCGAGCTCGTACCACGTGTACCCGCCCTGGAGCGGGTCGGGCGCGCGGAGGCTGACGACGTGGCGGTCGCCCGGCAGCTCGGCGGCGACGGGGAGCAAGTCTTCCTCGTCGGCGCCGCGGCCGTGGAGGACGAAGACGGCGGGCGCGGGCTCGCCGTCGGCCTCGCCGTCCGGCGCGACGTGAACGTGTTCGAGCGGAACGTCGGTCATCGGTGCGCGGTTGGCGAGGGCGGCGGTTAGGTCCGTCGGCCGCGGCAGCGCGGCCCCCTCGGGCGCCACAGGATACTTGCCGGCTCCCGGAGTAGCTCCGGTCGCATGCGTCCCCGCGCCCTCCCACTGCTGGTCGCACTGCTCCTGTGCGCGACCGCGGCGGTCGCCGTCCCGGCCGTCGACGCCCGCGCCCCGCCGACGCCGGTGTGCGGCGTCTGCGACCTCGACCGGACCGCGCCGAGCGGCGAGCGCGTGGTCGCCGGCGAGAGCGAACTGACCGTCACGATTCACGCGAACGGCTCGACCACCTGGCGGGCGCGCGCCGACCTCGCGGCCGGCGCGGACGCGCTCGCGGCGAACGACAGCCTCCGTCGCGCGGTCGCGGCCGAGGCGGCCCGTGACGGCGTCGCGGAGCCGAGGGACCTCAGCGCCCGGCTCGACGGCGAGACGCTCGTCGTCGACTACCGCGACCCGAACGCGACGGAGCGACACCTCGGCGTCACGGTCTTCACCCCCTTGACGCCCGCCTCGCCCTCGACTCCGTTCGTCGTGGGCGGCGAGGGCGCGCGGTACCTCGCCGCCGACCGCCTCACCGTCCGCGGCGAGCCCGGGTGGACGGTCCGCGGCGACGCGCCCGAGCGCGAGTCCGACACCGAGTTAGTCTGGTCCCCTCGGGACGCCGCACGCGACGACGCCGGGCGGGCGCCGTTCGATGTCGACCGGGATCCGGTCGCGGTCGAGGCGGGCGCGGTCCTCCCCGGCCCGAGGGCGTGGATCGCCCGACTGCTCGCCGGCGACGGCCTCTGAACTCCCGGCGGGGCAGCGACGGTCGCGACCGCCCGGAACGACGCTCGGGGTCGAACGCGCCGTTTAACCGTCCTGCCGCACAATTCGCTCGACATGAGCGGCTCCACGGAGGGCGACCTGACGAAGACGGGGATGGCCCTCAAACACGACCGCGAGTGGGACTACGAACTCGACCGGATCCTCGAGGCCATCGAGGAACGCGACGCCTCGAAGGTCGGGCTACAGTTCCCCGAGGGACTGAAGCGCCGCGGCCCGAAGGTCGCCGACGACCTCCGCGAGGTCGCGCCCGACGACGTGACGTTCATGCTCTCCGGGCAGCCCTGCTACGGCGCCTGCGACCTCGACACGTACCTGATGCGGCGGACGGACGTGTTCGTCCACTTCGGCCACACGCCGATGAAGGAGTCCGACAGCATCGTTTACGTCCCCCTCTTCTCGAACGTCGACCCGTTCCCGATCATGGAGGACGCGCTGGCCGAGGAGCTGGCGCCGCCGGAGGAGGACGCCGACGTGGGGCTCGTCACGACGGCCCAGCACATGAACCGCTTCGAGGAGATGACCGACTGGTTAGAGGAGCGCGGCTACGAGGTCCACACCCGCCGGGGCGACGACCGCCTCACCAAGGAGGGGCAGGTGCTCGGCTGTAACTACGCCTCCGCGGACATCGACGCCGAGCAGGTGCTGTACGTCGGCGGCGGGAAGTTCCACCCGGTCGGGCTCGCGATGGAGCACCCGGACAAGCGCGTGATCATCGCCGACCCCGTCAACAACGCGGTGTCGATCGCCGAGCACGACCAGTTCCTCAAGCAGCGATACGCCGCGGTCCACAAGGCGATGGACGCCGAGAAGTGGGGCGTCATCTTCTGTACGAAGATCGGCCAGGGCCGCTGGGAGAAGGCCCAAGAGATCGTCGACAACAACGAGAACGCCTACCTGATCACCATGGACGAGGTGACGCCGGACCGCCTGCGCAACTTCGACATGGACGCGTTCGTCAACACCGGCTGTCCGCGGATCACGACGGACGACGGCCCGCGCTTCCACAAGCCGATGCTGACGCCCGGCGAGTACGAGGCCGCCATCGGCGAGAAGCCGCTCGACTCGATCGAGTTCGACACGTTCCACGACACCTGGTAGGCCGGCTCGCAAGCGTCTTTCGGCCTTTTTGGCAGCCCGGACTACGCCTCGTCCGGCGGGTTCACGAAGAGCCCGTCGACCACGAGGGCGCCGGCCGCGAGCGAGCCGCCGGCGACGGGGACCGTGTACCCGCGGGCGACGAGCGACGCGGCCGCGTACGCGGCGCAGAACGCGAGCGGGATGGCGAGCAGGAGGAGGTCGGCGCGCTCGATTTCGTCGAGAGCGCTCGACCCGGCCGACCGGTGCCGCCCGCTCATTCCATGTACCCCAGCTCGCGGAGCTTTTGCGCGATCTGTTTCGCCTCCGCCTCGGAGACGCCCTCGTCGGACTCCATCTCCTGGACGACGACGTGTTTCACGAACTCCTTGACCGAGCCGAACGGCTCGTCCTCGATGTACGCCTCCACGTCCGCGACGAACTCCTTCCGCAGCGAGATCGTGGTGTAGTCGCTCATTGCCGGATCCGTTTCGCCGCGGCCTGATAAATCTTAATTACATCTAATTACGAGAGTACGTGCCCGGAGTCGACTCCGCAGCCACGTTCGGTGACGGCTGAGACGGGTCCGACGTCGCCGAGCGCCGGTGCGCTCGTCGAGGCGTGGCGAACTGCGAGCGGTTCGGTCGGAGCCACCGGCGGTGCCGGAGCTGTACACCGCGGTTCCGCCCCGGACGTCTCTGATAACACACCCGACCGGCGGTCAGGCGTCGACCCTACCCCGTCAGTCCGTCCGCGCGGCCCGCTCGACGTACTCGACCGCCGCCGCGGGCGAGTCGACGGCTTCGACCCCGTCGACCGCGTGCGTGTCGAGCCCGGCCACGGGGCGCCCCTGCGCGAGCGCGAGCCCGATCTCGGAGAGCGTGCCGCCCGCGCCGTCGACCGCGACCGCGGCGTCGCCGTTCATTACGACGAGCGCGTTGCGAGCGTGGCCCATCCCCGTCGCGATCGGGGTCGTGACGTGCCGGTTCGCGTCCGCGCGGTCGTCCGTCGGGAGGATCCCGATCGTCTCGCCGCCGGCCGCGCGGGCCCCGCGGCAGACCGCCTCCATGACGCCGCCCAGCCCGCCGCAGACGACGACGTGGCCGCGCTCCGCGAGCCGTTCGCCGAGGGCCTCCGCGACCGCCGCGGTCTCCGGACCGACCGAGCTCCCGCCGATGACGCTGACGCGCATGCGGGGACCCACGCCCCGCGATCGGGTAAAACCGACCGGAGGACCCGTTCGATCGGCGCAGAGCGACCGCCTCGCGTCGATTCTCGCCGGTGAGACCGCCACTGAAACCCTTATCCCGCCTCACCGTGAATGGGTGCTATGACGTACGATACCGTCGTGTTCGACAACGACGGTGTCCTCGTGGGCCGCACGCGCTTCGACGTGCTCCGGGACGCGACCCGGGACGCGTTCGAAGAGTGCGGCGTCGAGGAGCCCGATCCGGACGACGTAGAGCAGATGACCATCGGTGCGACCCCCGGTAGCGTCGGCACCGTCTGTCAGACGTACGACCTCGATCCGGGGTCGTTCTGGCGGACGCGCGACGACGTGGTGTCGCGGGCGCAACAGCAGGAGGCCCGAGAAGGGCGCAAGACCCCGTACGACGACCTCGACGAGCTCCAGGACCTCGACGTCCAGATGGGGATCGTCTCGTCGAACCAGCAGGCGACCGTCGACTTCCTCGTCGACCACTTCGACGGTTTCGACCGCATGGGCGCCGCGTACGGCCGCGAGCCGACGATCCACTCGCTCCAACTCCGCAAGCCGAATCCCCACTACATCGACCAGGCGCTCGGCGACCTCGACGCCGACAACGCCCTGTTCGTCGGCGACAACGAGTCGGACGTGCGCGCCGCCGAGAACGCCGGCATCGACTCGGCGTTCATCCGCCGTCCCCACCGCCGCGACTGGGAGCTGAACGTCTGGCCGACCTGGGAGATAGAGCGGCTCTCCGACCTCCACGACATCGTAGAGTGAGGCCGCCCCGCCCCCGCGCCACCCTCACCCTCGACAGCGACGCGTCGCGGACCGCGCGCGCCGTGCCGCCGATGAAGCGTTTAACTCGGATGGCGCGTAACTCGCCCTCGTGACCGATTCGCCCCCGTGGGCCGACCTCTTCGGCCACTCCGAACCGTACCCCGAACAGGCAGACGGCATCGACGCCGCCGTCGAGGCCGCCGCCGACGGCGGCTTCCTCGCCCTCGAGGGCGCCTGCGGGACGGGGAAGACGATGCTCGCGCTCACCGCGGGCCTCGACCGCGTCCGCGACCCGGACTCCGACTTCGAGCGCGTCTTCGTCCTCACCAGCGTCAAACAGCAGCTGCGCCAGTTCGAGACGGACCTGCGGACGATAAACGACGACCTCCTCGACGGGTACGACCCGGTCTCCGGGCTCACCCTCGTCGGCAAGGCGGACGTCTGCCCGTACGCGAGAGAGAACCGCGGCGGGATCGACCGGGAGAACGTCTACGAGCGCTGCGAGGGGCTCCGCGAGCGAACCCGCAACCTCGTCGGCGACGGCGGCGCGACGACGACCTCGAACCTCGTGAGCGAGGCGCGCAGCCAGCAGGTCGGGCTCGTGGACTCGGGGGCCGACGCCGGCTCGCTCGCCGACGGGACCGCCGCCGACTACCTCTCCGTCGACGGCGAGCCCACTCCGTACCGCCCGGACACCGAGGAGTACGACGACGTCGAGTTCTGTCCGTTCTACGCCGGCTTCCTCGAGGACCTCCCCGACGACGGCGACCCCGCCGAGGCGGTCCCGTTCGACGTCACCGAGCTCGGCCACGTCGACGCCGACGAGCTGGTCCGGCTCGCCGCGGGCCACGGCTCCTGTCCGCACTCGGTGATGGGCGCGCTCGTCCCGGAGGTCGAGGTCGTGATAGGCAACTACTACCACGCGTTCGACCCCGTGACCACCGGGACGTTCACCGGCGCGCTCCTCGACGACTCCACCTTCGTCGTCTGCGACGAGGCCCACATGCTCGAACCGCGCGTCCGCGACCTCGTCAGCGACGCCGTCGCGGACGCGAGCCTCCGCGACGCCGAGAACGAGCTCACCCGCGTCGTCCAGCCGCTCTCGTTCGAGTCGGCGGGCGCGGAGTCCGAGGACGCGGCGCTCGTCCGAGGGGAACTGGCGGACGCGGACGTGACCGTCGAGGAGATCGAGGCCGTCCGCGAGTTCTACGCCGACCTCCGCGGCGAACTCGACCGCCGCGTGACCGCGCACCTCGACCGCGAGCGCCCGGACTGGCGGGCGTCGATACGCGACCTCGACGACGAGGCGATCCCGCTCCGCGACCCCGAGGAGCCGGGCGAAGACGAGATCACGGCGTGGGCGGACCGCGAGGGGTACGGCGAGCAGGTCTGGGCGCGCGCCGAGCAGGTGGGGGCTGTCGTCAAGCGCGTCCTCGACTCGCTGGAGGAGGAGGACAAGCAGCGCGCGGCCCCGGGCGTCGGCCGCACCCTCAACGCCTGGTACCGCGAGGGCCACACCGACTTCTTCCGGGCTATCGAGCTCGAACGGACGTTCGACGAGACGGAGCCGCCCGACTCGTGGCGCCGGGCGTACAACGCGCGGCTCGCGCTCCACAACTGCCTGCCGAGCGAGCCGATCGGCGACCGCCTCGCGGAGTTCGGCGGCGGCGTCCTCATGAGCGCGACGCTGGAGCCGATGGACCTCTTCCGGGAGGTGACCGGGCTCGACCATCTCGCGGAGCGCGGTCGCCCGGTCGTCGAGCGGACGTACGGCCTCTCGTTCCCCGCGGAGAACCGCGCGAGCCTCGCGGTCGACGCGCCGAAGTTCACCCACCAGAACCGCGGCGCGCCGGGCGAGGAGAACCCGACGCGGCTCGCCCACCTCGACGCGACGGCCGCGGTCGCGCGCCGCGACGGGAACGTCCTCGTGGGCACCCCGAGCTACGCCGAGGCGACGTGGATGGCCGAGTCGCTCTCGGCGCGGCTCGACAAGCCGGTCCTGCTCGACGAGTCCTCCGGCGACCGCGAGACGGAGTCGCTGAAGGACGACTTCTTCGCCGGCGAGGGGAAGGTGCTGGTGACGAGCCTCCGCGGCACGCTCACCGAGGGCGTCGACTACCGCGGCGACCGCCTCGCGGCCGCCGTCGTCTGCGGCGTCCCGATCATCAACACGGCGCGGCCGCAGACGCGAGCGGTCATCACCGCCTACGACCGCCGGTTCGAGTCCGGGTTCGAGACGGCGCTCACGGTCCCCGCCGTCCGGAAGGCCCGGCAAGCTGTCGGTCGCGTCATCCGCGGGCCCGACGAGCGGGGCGTCCGCGTCCTGCTCGACGCGCGCTACGCCCGCGACTCGTGGAACGGCGTCAGGGAGTTCCTCCCGGAACACGAGCGCGAGGAGTATCAGCCCGTCAGCCCGGACATGCTGGAGGTCGCCCTCGACCGGTTCGAGTCGCGTTCTTCGGCGACGCCCGAGTGACGCGGGCGCCCCTCGCCGCGTGGTAGGGACTTGCTATCGGGGTGGTACGCTGCTCGTAACTATGCTCCGGGGGAGAGTGTAGATGGTATGTACTCCCCGTTCGAAGCCGAGCGCTACCACGTCGTCTGCCGCGAGTGTCCCCTCGAACGCCTCTGTGACGCCTCGACGGACGCGGAGGCGCTCGGTCGGGACCACGTCGCCGACACCGGCCACCGGGTCGCCGTCGAGCGGATCGCCTGAGCGCCCGCGCTCAGACGACGTTCGAGTCGATGTCGCGCGGGTAGTTGGTGAGCCGCTCCGTTCCCGACTCGGTGATCGCGACCGTGTCCGAGTGCCGGTAGCCGTACTCGTCCGTGTAGAGCCCGGGCTCGATGGTGTAGACGTGTCCGGGCGCCATCACCGCGTCGTCGCCGTCGTACCGCTCGCCCCAGCCGCGGTCGATGTACGGCGGCTCGTGGGCGCCGAGGCCGATGTTGTGGCCGACGTGGTGCTGCGCGAGGTCGGTCACGCCCTGCTCCTCGAAGTACTCCCGGACGACCCGGTCGACCTCGGCGACCGGCACGCCCGGGCCCAGCGCGTCGATGGCGAGCGTCTGCGCCTCCAACATCAGCTCGAAGTAGTGCTCCTGCTCGTCGTCGTAGTCGCCGACGAACATCGTCCGCTCCAGCTCGGAGCGGTAGCCGTCGACGTTCGCCGTCGCGCCGGTGACGAGCACGTCCCCCTCGGCGAGCCGCTCGTTCGGCGTGTGGCCGTGCGGGAGCGCGGTCTCCTCGCCGGAGATGTAGCCGGCGTGGACCGGGCCGTCGCCGCGGACGCGGACGGCGTAGTTGTCCCCGAGCGCGTCGAGCATGGCGCGCGAGGCGTCGGTCGACGCCCGCTGCGAGACGGTCGCCGGGTGCGCGCCCGGCTCGGAGTAGTCGGCGAGGTAGCGGTGGCCGAGGTTCGCCCACTTCGCGGACTCGCGGATCAGGTCGACCTCGGCGTCGGACTTCGCCCAGCGCATCCGGTCGACCCACGACTGCGTCTCGACGTCGAGCGACTCGGAGAAGGCGGGGCCCTCGTACCCCATCACGCCCGGCGGCCCGTCCGCGTCCGCGGCGACGGCGTCCGCGCCCAGCCCGTCCAGCATCTCGACGGCGACCGAGACCGGTTCGCCGCCGGGGTAATCGAAGTAGTGATGGACGGCGTCGATCCGCGGGTTGGGCTCGACGCGCTCGACCTCCAGCCGCGGCACGGTGATCTCGACGCGGTCGTCGGTGACCGCGAGGACCACCGGCCGCTCCGTCTGGATGTGGTGGAAGCCGGTGAGGTACTCGATCGCCGTCGCGCCCACCCACGTCGCGGCGTCGGCGTCGGTCGCCGCGAGGCGGTCTCGGACCGCGGCGAGCCGGTCGTCGAAGGCCGACTCGGGGAGTTTCGTGGCCATGCCTCAAGATGTGCGAACGGGCCGATAAACGGTCGGGTAGCGGAACGGCGGCCCCGCGGGGACGCCCCCGGTGCGGCGGCCGAGCCGGCGGTTCAGTCCTCGCGGCGGGCGAACGCGAGGTTGCCGGAGACGTTCTTAATGTAGGCGGTCACGGTCTCGCCCTCCTGCGCGCCGGGGACGAAGATGGTGTACTCCCCGCGCTCGGCGACGCCGTCGCCCTTGCGGCCGGTGCCGACGATCTCGAGCTCGTACGTGTTGCCCGACTCGACGGCGTCCTCCTGCCGCTGGGTGTTGGAGGTGTTCTGCTTCGCCACCGGCCGGAAGGCCCCGCAGGCCTCACAGCGGAGCATCGGCGTCCGGTTCTCGGTCTCCAGTCGCGTGTCCGGGAGGCCGCACTCCGAGCAGGTGACGAACGACTCGATGTACGAGTCGATCGCGGCCTGGAAGTCGCGCTCGCGGAAGTTCCCGCTGTAGCGGGCGCGGCCGTCCTCGTACTGTCCGGCGGTGCCCAGCTCCTGCTGGATCTTCGAGTGGACGTGCTCGGGCTCGCGGCTCAGCGCGTCGGCGATCGCGGAGAGGTTCGTCAGGCGGGTGAACGCCCCGTCCTTCTGCCATTCCGGGTCCGGAACCGACAGCCGCTCGTCGGAGCCGCCCAGATCCGGTACCTCATCCATCGCGCGGTCGAGGCTCGATTCGTAATCCATACGCGTGAAAACGACAGCGCGACGGAAATCGCTTCCGGGTTCGGTGGCCGCGACTCCGAAGGGCGGAGCCAGCAGTAGGAAGGTGGCAGTCGGCCAGAAGTAGCGGGAGGTAGATTTGAACCACGGCCACTCCGTTCCCTGGTTCAAGCCTTCTCCGAGGCTATCTCGTCGACGACGGCGCTCGCGCCTCGCTACGCTCGGCGTTCACGGTCGTCGACAGAAAATAGCGGGAGGTAGATTTGAACTACCGATCTCCGGGTTATGAGCCCGGCGGAATCTCCTGGCTATCCCATCCCGCTACTGTAGCAAAATCGCGTGCGACTGTTAAGGGTTCTGATCCCGCCGCCGGTGTGCGATTCGTCCACGCGTCCACGGCGGTCGCGCGCCCTCGCGCCGGCCGCCGTGATCGATGCCCATCCCCGCTCCTGTCCCGCCCCTGTCCCACGCTTGCCCTGCTTGTTTCACTCATCTCCCGCCCGTCACGCCTCGGTCTCCTCCGCGTCGCCCTCCCGCGCCGCGACGGCCTTCGTGCGGATCCGGAGCGCGAGGACCGCGACGAGCGCCAGGCCGACGGTCACCCCGACGTCGGCGGGGTCGCCCGAGAGCGCCCGCTGCGCGGTGAGCCCCGCCATCAGCGCGAACGCGAACGCCAGCAGCCCGGCGATCGGAATCACGTACCCTTCGCCGAGCGGCGATCCGCCGGTCTCGTCGGTCATCTCCACACGCTGCGCGGCCGACCGTGAAAAGCCTCCCGCGACCGTCGCTCCCTTGCGGCGGCCGCAAATGATTTTACACATCATCGATAGTGATAGACGATGAACAAGCCGCTGTTGACGACGGACTTCTTAGACCGGGCGCGCCGCCACTACGCCGACGAGGAAGCGATCCTGGCGGTCGACGGGACGCGGTACACGTACGCGGAGCTCGGCGACCGCGCCGACCGATTCTCCGCCGCGCTTCAGGCTCGCGGCATCGAGAAGGGCGACCGGGTCGCCGTGCTGGACCCGAACACGCACTACCACCTGGAGGCCGCCTACGGCGCGATGCAGGTCGGCGCGATCCACGCGCCGCTGAACTACCGCCTCACGCCGGGCGACTTCTCGTACATGCTCTCGGACGCGGGCGTCGACGCCATCTACGCCGACGCCGAGTACGCCGCGAACGTCGAGGCGATCCGCGACGAGGTGCCGACCGAGACGTTCCTCACGAACGACGCCGACGCGGTCGAGGGCGACTGGGAGTCGTTCGACGCGGCGCTCGACGACGCCGACCCCGGCGCCTACGACCGCCCGGAGATGGACGAGGACGACGTGATCACGATCAACTACACCTCGGGGACCACCGGCGACCCGAAGGGCGTCTGTCGCACGCACCGCGCCGAGACGCTCCACGCGTACCTCATCTCGATCCACCAGGAGATCACCGACGACGACGTCTACCTCTGGACGCTGCCGATGTTCCACGTCAACGGCTGGGGCCACATCTACGCGATCACGGGGATGGGCGCCCGGCACGTCTGTACCCGCGGCGTCGACGTCGCGGAGACGTTCGAGCGGATCCGCGAGGAGGACGTGTCGTACTTCTGTGCCGCGCCGACCGTCCTCAACATGCTCGGCGACCACTACGCCGAACACGGCGGCGAGACGACCGGCGACAACGACGTGCGGGTCGCCACCGCGGGCGCGGCGCCGCCGGAGGCGACGATCCGTACCGTCGAAGAGGAGTTCGGGTGGGATCTCAAACACGTGTACGGCGCCACCGAGACGGGCCCGCTCATCACCACCTCCGACGCGAAGCGCCACTTCGACGAGGGCGCCGACGACCGCTTCGCGGTGAAGAAGACCCAGGGGATCGGCTACCTCGGCACGGACGTGCGCGTCGTCGACGAGGACGGCGAGGACGTCGCCGCCGACGGCGAGACGATCGGCGAGATCGTCGTCCGCGGTAACCAGGTGATGGACCGCTACTGGAACAAGCCCGAGGCCACCGAGCAGGCGTTCTCCGAGCGGTTAGAGGGGTACTACCACATGGGCGACCTCGCCGTCGTCGACGAGGACGGGTTCGTCTCGATCCAGGACCGCAAGAAGGACATCATCATCTCCGGCGGGGAGAACATCTCCTCGATCGAGTTGGAGGACACCCTCTTCGAACACGACGTCGTCTCCGACGTGGCCGTCATCCCCGCCCCGGACGAGCGCTGGGGCGAGACCCCGAAGGCGTTCGTCGTCCCGGAGGGCGGCGACCCGAACGACGCGGCCGCGACGCCCGAGGCGCTCAAGGCGTTCGTCCGCGAGCGCGTCGCGGACTACAAGACGCCCGGCGAGGTGGAGTTCGTCGCGGAGCTCCCGACGACCGCGACCGGGAAGATCCAGAAGTACGAGCTGCGCGAGCGCGAGTGGGACGAGGAGGAGCGGATGGTCGGCGAGGGGTAGCGGTCGCTCGCCGCGGTCGGGAGGCGTTCGGCCCGGACTCAGTCCTCGCCTTCGTCGATTTCGTCCGTGTCGCCCGCCTCGGCGTCGTCCGCTCCGCTCGCCTCGGCGTCGTCCGCTCCGCTCGCCTCCTCGCCGCCGGAGTCGCTCAGGCGGTCGGTGTCGATGCTCACGCCCGGCGGCGTGACGACGAGGAAGCCCCGGAAGTGCATCAGCTCCCCGTCCATGTCCTTCACGTCGCGCGCGAAGGGGGCGGCGAGCTCGTTGAGGTCGCCGTCTATCGACAACACCAGGGTGTTCCCGTAGTCGACGCTGCGGACCCATTCCTCCGGGTCGGTCGTGCCGTCCAAGACGCCGAGGACGACGTCGCCCGCCGCCGCGAACGCCTCGTCCATCTTCGCCTCGGCGTCCCGCAGGTCGAGGTCCCAGTCGCTCATACGTGGGGGTCGACAGGCGGCGGCAAAAGCGTTCGGGAGCGGGGCGGCCTCGCCCCACACCGACCGCCGCCCGGTCGCGGAGCGGTTAAGTGCGCGCCGATCCCAGCAGACGATATGAAACGCACGCGGCGGTCCCTGCTCGCGAGCGCGGCGTCGGTCGGCGTCGTCGGCGCGGCGGGGTGTCTCGGCGGCGGGGGGACGACCCTCGACCTCAGCGGCGTGGAACTCGACACCGGCGAGTACGACTGCGACTTGACGGAGCCGTCGGACCCGGACCTCGACTACCGGCCGACCCTCGGAGACACGGACGCCGACGTGGTCGTTCAGGCGTTCGAGGACTTCACCTGCGGGCACTGCGCGAGCTACAAGCTCGACCACTTCCCGGTCATCCGCGACGAGTACATCGACCCCGGCGACATCCGGTACGAGCACTGGGACTTCCCGATCCCGGTCGACGAGACGTGGGCGGTCCCCGTCGCGAGCGCGGCCCGCGGCGTCGGCGCCCGGAACGGTGACGAGGCGTTCTTCGAGTTCGCCACGGCGGCCTACGAGTCGCAGCAGAGCTACAGCGGGGAGACGCTCGGCGCCGCCGCGGAGGCCGCCGGCGCGGACCCCTGTGCGGTGCTGTCCGACGCCCGGTTCGCGGCGTTCGGCCAGGCGTCGGCCGACGACCGGGCGGAGGGCGCGTCGATGGGCGTCGAGGGGACGCCGAGCATCTTCGTGAACGGCAGTCCCGTCGAAGAGGGCTACGGGGCCCAGTCGATCGCCGCCGCGATCGAGTCCGAACTCTGAGGTGCGGCCGACCGGCCGGAGAGCGCCGCGAGCGGCCCGTCTCCGAGTGGATCTTCCCAGAGCGTCGGTCTTTTGACCGTTCGACCCGTTTTATACGCAGATGAGCGACCCCGACCCCTCCCCCGCGACCGAGGCCGCCGCCGGCGACCGCTCGGTCGACGCGGACGCCGTCGGGGGCGACGCGGACGCCGCCGACCGCCGGCGGCTCGGCGCGGTCGTCCTCGCGGTGCTGATCTCGCAGGTCCTCCTCTACCCGGGCGTGCCCGACCTCGTCGTCGCGCTCGGGGCGCCCGCCGGCATCGACGCCGGGATGTGGTTCCTGGTCGCCGAGTGCGGCGCGTTCGTGTCGTTCGCGGTCGTCTGGGGCGCGCTCTCGGACGCGCTCGGGCGGCGGGTCCCGCTGATCGTCGTCGGGGCGCTCGGCGGCGCGGGGTCGTACGTCGCGCTCGCGTCGCTGCCGGCCCTGGGGCTCGGCTTCGGTGCCGCGCTCCTCGTCCGCGTCGTCGGAGGGGCCCTGACGATCGGGGCGTTCTCGCTGTCTATCACCCTCCTGATGGACTTACGGGGCGGCAACGGGCGCAACATGGGCGCCGCCGGGCTCGCGATCGGCCTCGGCGCGGCGGTCGGCTCGGTCGTCGGCGGTTGGCTCGCCGACCTCGGCGCGCTCTACCCGGTGTACGCCGGCGGGGCCGTGCTGGCCGCGGCGGGGCTGCTGTCGGCGACGGTCGACGACCGGGCCCCGACCGGCCGCGGCAGCGACGCGGGCGCGGCCGGCGACGGCGGGGATACGGCGGGCTTCGCCGACGTGCTCGCGCGCGCTCGCCGGACCCCGGGGCTCCTCGTCCCCCTCGCGTTCGGGTTCGTCGACCGGCTCACGGCCGGGTTCTTCGCGCTCGTCGGCGTGTACTACTTCCAGGACCCGGCGACGTTCGGCCTGTCGGCGACCGGCGCGGGCGCGACGCTCGCGCTCTTTTTCGTGCCGTTCGCCCTGCTACAGTCGCCGTTCGGCGCGCTCTCCGACCGGATCGGACGGTTCCTACCCGTGGTAGCCGGGTCGCTCGCGTACGGCGTCGTCACCGTCGGCGTCGGCGTCGCTCCGGTTTACCCGGCCGCGGCCGCGCTGATGGTCCTCGTCGGCGTCTGCGGGGCGCTGATGGCGCCGGCGACGATGGCGCTCGTCACGGACCTCGTCGAGCCGGAGGTCCGCGGCGCCGCCATGGGCCTGTTCAACGTCTTCGGGTCCCTCGGGTTCCTCGCGGGCTTTTTGATCGGCGGGAGCGCGACCGACGCGTTCGGGTACACCCCCGCGTTCCTGGCCGTCGGCGGCCTCGAACTCCTGATCGCGCTCGCGCTGCTCCCGGCCGTCCGGTCGATCGCGCCCGGCGCCGGAGCCCTCGGGCGCGTCGGCGCGGAGGGGTGAGCGACGACCGAGGGGCCGCGCCCTCGCCGCGGCGAGCCGAGTCCTTTTAACCGACTCGCCGCCTGCATGTTCGTAACCGATGGACCTCCTCGTCGTCGGCGCCGGTGAGATCGGGCGCTGGGCGGCCGACACCGTCGCGGCCGACGCCGCGCCCGTCGACGCGAGCGTCGCGTTCGCCGACCGCGACCCGACCGTCGCGGCCGACGCCGCGGCCGGGCGCGACGCCCGGACGGTCGAGGCCGACGGGGACTCCGTCCACGACGCCGTCTGCCTCGCGGTGCCGATGTCGGCGGTGCCGGCGGCGGTCGAGGCGTACGCGCCGCGCGCCGAGCGGGCGATCGTTGACGTCTCCGGCGAGATGACCGACGCGCTCGCGGCGATGCGCGAGCACGCTCCCGGCCTCGAACGCGCGAGCTACCACCCGCTGTTCGCGCCGCCGCGCGTCCCGGGCAACGTCGCGGTCGCCGTCGACGAGGCCGGCCCGGCGGTCGAGGCGTTCACCGCGTCGATCGAGGCCGGCGGCAACGAGGTCTTCGAGACGACCGCCGCGGAGCACGACGGCGCGATGGAGACCGTTCAGGCGGGCGCGCACGCGGCGGTGCTCGCGTGGCGGCTCGCCGCGGAGCCGGTCCGCGAGGAGTTCCACACCCCAGTGTCGGCCGCGCTCGACGACGTGGCCGACACCGTCACCGAGGGGTCGCCCGCGGTGTACGCCGAGATACAGCGCGCCTTCGACGGCGCCGAGGACGTGGCCGACGCGGCGGCGGCGATCGCGGACGCGGACGACGAGGCGTTCGCCGCCCTGTACGAGCGCGCCCGCGGCGACCGCGAGGGGAGAGAGCGGCTGGAGTGAGACGACGCGACGAGACACCAATGATCGACAGAACCGCGGTCCGGAACAACGCGAACTACCTGCGCAACGTCAGACCGATCGACCCCGAGGAGATCGCGGAGTACATCGAGGGGACGCCGCACCCGGCGGTCGTCCGCGAGACGCTCCGCGAGGAGGCGTTCGACCTCCGGCTCCGCGAGCGCGAGGACGGGGCGTTCGTCCCCGTCGAGGAGGCGCCCGTCGACCCGCCGGGCTGGGCGCCCGAATCGCTCCCGGACGAGTACTCGTTCGCCTTGGAGGACCTGCTGGTCCGCGAGTACGGCGCGAACTGGCACCGCGGGGAGTCGGGCGCCGAGCTCCGCGAGCGCGTCCGCCGGATGAAGACGGACTACCTCTACGAGAACGAGGTCGAGTACGACCGCGTCGCGGCGCTCGGCTACGCCGTTTACCACCTCCCGGCGTACTACGCGACGGTCGGGTACGTCCTCGACGACCTGACCGAGAACGGCCTGCTCGACCGCACGCTCCGCGTCCTCGACGTGGGCGCCGGCGTCGGCGGGCCCGCGCTCGGGCTTCACGACTACCTCCCGGACGACGCCGTCGTCGACTACCACGCGGTCGAGCCGAGCGCGGCGACGGAGGTCCTCGACCGGCTGCTGGAGGAGACCGGCCGGAACTTCCGCGCGACGGTCCACGAGACGACCGCCGAGTCGTTCCTCGGGCTCGAGGGGGGCGAAGAGCCCGCCCCGGCGACCGACGAGCCGTTCGACCTCGTGCTGTTCGGCAACGTCCTCTCGGAGCTCGCCGACCCCGCTGCGGTCGCGGGCGCCGCGGTCGACGCGCTCGCGCCCGAGGGCAGCGTCGTCGCGTTCGCGCCGGCCGACCGGAACACCGCGACCGGGCTCCGCCGGGTCGAGCGCGAGGTCGTCGCGTCCGGCGGCCACCCCGGTCGGGACGCCGAGATATACTCGCCGGCGCTCCGCCTGTGGCCCGACGCGGTCCCGACCGACCCGGGCTGGTCGTTCGACGTGGCCCCCGACCTCGCGGTCCCGCCGTTCCAGCGCCGGCTCGACGAGGCGGCGGCGCGCGGCGAGACCGACGAGCCGGGCGAGTTCGTCAACGTCGACGTACAGTTCGCTTACTCGATCCTCCGCCCCGACGGCCGTCGGCGCGTCGACGTCGAGGCGAGCGCGGAGCGGTGCGCGCGCATGGCCGAGTCGGAGCGGCACGTCACCGACCGGGTGAACCTGCTCGCGGTGAAGCTCAGCCACGACCTGAGCGAGGGAGACAACGCCGTCTACCGCGTCGGCGACGGCTCCCAGGCGACCGACCACTACCTCGTCTGTACCCGCGAGACCGCGCTGAACCGCGACCTCCGCGAGGCCGGCTACGGGTCCGTCGTCTTCGTCGAGAACGGGCTCGTCCTCTGGAACGAGGACGAGGGCGCGTACAACGTCGTCGTCGACGACGAGACGGTCGTGGACCTGGTCGCCCGCTGAGCCGGCGGAGGGCGTGGGGAACGGGCGCGCAGCTTCGTCACCGGGCGCCACGGGCGACCGTCTCCGGTGTAGACTTATCAACCCCCCCGTGTTATCGCTGTCAGATGGCGGTCGAAATCACCGAGGCGTTCGTCCGTATCGCCGGTACCTCCTCGGTAGCACAGGCGTTCGTCGGCGGCGTCATCATCGCGCTGCTGAACCTCGCCGGAGCGTCGCTGGTCCTCGTCTGGCGGAGCCCGTCCGAGCGAGCCCTCAACGGGATGCTCGGCTTCGCCGCCGGCGTCATGCTCGCCGCCGCGTTCACCAGCCTGATCATCCCCGGCGTCGAGGAGTACTCCGGCGGTAACCCGATCCCGACGCTTATCGGCGTCGGGGTCGGCGCTCTGTTTCTGGATCGGGCGGACGCGCTGATTCCCCACGCCCACTTCCTGCTGACCGGTTCTCGTCGCATGGACGCGGCGAACCCCGGAGAGACGCTACCGGTCAGCGACGACCGGGTAACCGGGGTGGTCCTGTTCGTCCTGGCCATCACGCTACACAACATGCCCGAGGGGCTCGCGGTCGGCGTCGGGTTCGGCGCGGCCGCCGGCGATCCGGCGCAACTCGGGAGCGCGCTGTCGCTGATGCTCGCGATCGGTATCCAGAACATCCCCGAGGGGCTGGCCGTCTCCGTCGCGGCGATTAACGCCGGCCTCGACCGCCGAATCTACGCCGCGTTCGCGGGGATACGCGCCGGTGTCGTCGAGATTCCGCTGGCGGTGCTCGGAGCCGTCGCCGTCGCGGCGGTCGCGCCCCTGTTGCCGTACGCGATGGGGTTCGCCGCGGGGGCGATGCTGTTCGTCATCTCCGACGAGATCATCCCCGAGACGCACCGAAGCGGCCACGAGCGCGTGGCGACCCTCGGACTCATGGTCGGCGTCATCACCATGTTGTACCTGGACATCTCGTTGGCGGCCTGACCGCGCCTCCGTTGAGGCCGTCCCCCCGGACGGCGCGTCCGTACCCGACGGACCGACTCCGGCGGACGCGACTCACCCGACCGGCTCGATCAACTCCGGCGCGTCGACCGCGGGGGAGTTCACCCGCGTCGACACCGGGTGCGCGGTCAGTTCGTCGCTCGGGTAGGGGTCGAGCAGGGCGGCGGCCTCGTCCGGATCCCCCCGGAGCCACGCCTCCTCCTCGCCCGGCTCCAGCATCACCGCCATCCGGTGGTGGAGGTCGGCGACGAGGTCGTTCGGCTCCGTCGTCACGATCGCGAACGTCTCAATCGGTCCGTCGTCGCTCTTCTCGTTCTCCCCTCCGCCCGACCCCCCGCCGAACGCGCCGAGCCCGGTCTGGGTCGTCTCCGGCGTCGGCGGCTCCCACCGCTCGTAGATGCCGGCCATCGCGAACGGCCGGTCGTCCTCGAAGGCGACGCGGTAGGGGGTCTTGCCCGACCCGCGGTCGCCGCCGACCCACTCGTAGAAGCCGTCCGCGGGGACGAGGCAGCGCCGGCGCTCGAAGGCGTCCGTGAAGCTCCGCTTCTCCCGCACCGTCTCCGCGCGGGCGTTGATGAGGTCGAACGACTCGTCGGCCCACGAGGGCGTCAGCCCCCACTCCATCCGCGTCGCCGCCGACGGGTCCGCGTCAGGGATGACGGGGAGCGACTGCCCGGGCGCGCAGTTGTAGCTGGGTTCGTGGTCGCCGAACGCCGCGCCGAACCTGTCTTCGAGGTCGGCGGCGGGGGTGAAGAGGGTGTAGCGGCCGCACATACGGATCGCTTGCCGCGAGACCACTTAATTCCGCGACGACCGGTCGGCCTCCGGCAGCAGGTCCCACCGGTCGGCGATGACCCCGTCGACGCCGGCCGCGACCAGTCGCTCGGCGTCCACCCGATCGGCCGCGGTCCACCCGTTCACGGCCAGCTCCGCCTCGTGCGCCCTCTCGACGAAGCCCGGTTCGGTCGCGAGGTCGATCGGCGGGTGGACCGCGACGCACCCGAGTTCCGTCGCCCGCTCGACCGCGCGCTCGGGGGCCGCGTCCGCGACGAGCAGCGCGCGGTCCGTCGCCGGGTCGCGGTCGCGCAGCGACGCCAGCGCCTCCGGGCGAAACGACGAGAACAGCACCTCGGTGTCGGTCCGCCGCGCGAGGGCGAGCGCGTCGAGCGCGGTCTCCGGCTCCTTGATTTCGACGTTGACGCCAATCCCCTCGGGGACGGCCGCGAGCGCCTCGCCGAGCCACGGGATCGGTTCGCCGGAGTCGAGCACCGTCAGTTCGCGCAGCGCCTTCCAGTCCGTGTCCGCGACGCGCCCGGAAGCGCCGGTCAGCCGGTCGAGGTCCGCGTCGTGGAAGACGACGAGCTCGCCGCTGGCGCACCGGCGCACGTCGACCTCGACGGCGTCGACGTGCGGCGCCGCGCGCTCGGCGGCCGCGACCGTGTTCTCCGGGTACTGGCCGGCGCAGCCACGGTGGCCGATCAGCGCGACGCCGTCGGGGCCCGCCCGCTTCATCGGGCCCCCCTCGGCGTATCGGTCGCCTCGTTCGATCGGTCGTTCACGGGCTCGCATCGGTACCGCGGCGTGTTAGCTCTTCGCTCGCGGTCGGCCGCGCGGCCGCTCCCGTCGGCTTTTTGCCCGCGCGCCGCTCGGGGACGGACATGCGCATCGAGAACAGCTTCATCCCCGTCGAGGGGGTGGGCGAGACGACCGAACGGCGCCTCTGGGAGCGAGGGGTCACGACGTGGGAGTCGTTCGACCCCGCCGTCGACGTGGCGGGCGTGGGCGCGACGACCGCCGACCGGATCGAGTCGTTCATCGCGGAGGCGCTCGCGCGGCTCGACGACGGGGACGCCGCCTACTTCGACCGGGCGTTCCCCTCGGGCGAGCGCTGGCGGCTCTACGAGAACTTCCGCGAGGAGACCTGCTTCTTCGACATCGAGACGACCGGGCTCGACGAGCGGCGCGACCGCGTGACGACCGTCAGCTTCCATCAGGGCGGCGAGACGACGACGCTCGTCGCGGGCGAGGACCTCACCGCGCGGCGCCTCCGCGAGCAGTTCGCGGACGCCAGCCTGCTCGCGACGTTCAACGGCGCGCGCTTCGACGTGCCCTTCCTGGAGACCTCCTTCGACGTCGAGATCGACACCCCCCACCTCGACCTGATGTACCCCGCGAAGCGGATCGGCCTCTCGGGCGGGCTGAAGCCCATCGAGAGGGAGATCGGGATCGACCGCGACCGCCCGGACATCTCCGGCCGGGACGCGGTCCGGCTCTGGCGCGAGTACGAGCGGGGGAGCGACCAGGCGCTGGAGACGCTCGTCTCGTACAACCGCGAGGACACCGTGAACCTTCGGACGCTCGCCGACACGGTCTGCGACCGCCTGGACGACGAGGTGTTCGTCACCGCCCCGGACGGAGACGGCGACTGAGAGGGACCCGATAGGTCGCGAACGGCGGGTATGGACCGTCGCGATGGGAGCCGCCGCCTCGGTCGACGCCGGCGGGGTCGACGCCGACGCGGTCGGAGCCGCCGAAGCGGTTACCGGCGCAGGACGATCCCGCCGTTGCCGACGACGACGGCGTCGCCGTCCACGTCGACCGCGTTCAGGTTCTCGCCGGTCGGCGTGTCGAGCGCGAACCGATCGTCGGCGGTGAGCTCCTGGACGACGCCGCCGCTCCCGACGACGTAGCCGGCCTCGCCGTCCGTCTCGACGTCGACGAGATCGGCGTCGCCGAGCGCGTCGGGCGTCCAGTTCGCGCCGTCGTACGTCAGCACGGCGCCGTTACCGCCGGAGACGGCGACGTCGTCGGGCGCGTCGCTGTCGAGGCCGTAGAACGTCACGTCGGCGTCCTCGATCCCGATGGCGTTCCAGGTGACGCCGTCGTCGGTGACGAACACGCGGCCGTTCGTGTCGACCGCGTGCCCGCTTCGGGGGCCGTGGAAGTCGATCGCGGGGAGCGCGGAGCCGCTGCCCGGCGTGACGTAGTCCCAGGTCCCCGCCGCGCCGTTCTCGAAGCTGTAGTAGATCTTCCCGGAGTCGCCGGCGACGTAGACGTTCGCCTCGCCGGCCCGCCCGGTGACGGCGACGGCGTTGTAGTTGTTCGTGTTGTCCATCGGCGCCGAGTGGTCCACGAGGGTGTCCGTCGCGGGGATGTACTCGCCGATGGCGCCGCTCGCGCCGACGAACCAGACGCGCTCGCCGTCGTCGGTGACGGCGGCCCCGTAGAGGTTGCTGCCGTTCCCGGTCGGGCCGCCGGCGCGAAGCGTCCGCCAGCCATCGGCCGCCGGCGCGGTGAGGACGCCGCCGCCGCCGACCGCGAAGCGGCCGGCGCTCGCCGACACCACGTCGTGGAGCGTGCTGTCGGTCTCGGTCGCCTCGACGGTCCAGTCGCTCTCCGCGGCCGCGGCGACACCCGTCACGCTTCCCGATGCGACGATCGCACCCAGTCCCGCCAGCGTCGCGCGGCGGGTCGCCGTCAGAGGTCGGCTCATGACGCACCCGAGGCTTTCGGTGCCTGTTGTAAGTGCCTTGTGTCAGTTTAGAACTGGCGTGAAATTAAATCGGATAAAACCGCGTTAAACGTCGATCGCCGCGGGGGTTCCGGCATAAACTGTCCGAAAAATACCTGCGGGAAAAGCGCCGCTTTCGTCGCTAAGAACCGCATTCTGAATTGCGTCCCCGGCGGGTAAAACACGTCCGGCGCAACGGGTCAGGAGTCGTCTGACTCGACCGTCCCGGGCGCCGCGACGGCGTCGGTGGTCACCGTCGCGGCCTCTTCGGCGTCCGCGGCGTCGGTCTGGGCTTCGGCGGCCGCCTCGTCCGGTACATCGGACTCGACCCCGTCGTCTTCGCTCGCCCGCTCCGCTTCTTGGATCAGCTTCATTTCGCCGCGCGCCCGGAGGGTGCCCTGGATCTCCGCGCCGTCGTACACCACGAGATCGCCCGCGGAGACGTCACCGAGGACGCGCGCGCCGCTCTCGACGGTCACGGTCCCGCCGCGGGTCGTCACGTCGCCGTGGATGATCGTGTCGGCGCCGACGGTGACGTCCTCGCGGGCGCGCAGCGAGCCGAACACCTCGTTGCGCTCGCCGACGCGGATCGACGCCGCGCGGAGGTTGCCGTGGAGGCGGCAGTCGTCGCCGACGGTGGCCGGCGTCGACACGCGCCACGCGTCGTCGGATATCTCGGCGTTCCGCGGGACCAACAGCGGATCCCGCACGTCGTCGCCGTCGGCGAGCGCCTCCGCCAGTTCGTCGGCGGCGTCGGTCTCGCCGACGCGCAGCAGCTGCGAGAGGACGATGAAGTAGAAGACGATCGTCGGCACCGGGTTGCGGATGACGATCCAGCCGTTGGCCTCGAACCCCTCCTCGACCGTCACGTCGTCGCCGATGTCGAGGTCGCCCGACACCATCAACCGGCCGGTGACGGTGACCCGCTCGCCGAGGTACGCGTCCTCGCCGACGAGCACGTTGCCGTCGACGGAACACCAAGTGTCGAGCCGGCAGTCGCCCTCGGCCTCGATGTCGTCGCCCACGCGCACGCGCTCGCCGATCGCGACGTTGCGGCCGCGGACGCCGAGCTCGACGGTCGACTGCCCGCCCACGAGCACGTCGCCGTCGACGACGACGTCGTGCTCCTCGACGGTCGTCTCCGAGGGGATCGCGAGCTCCTCGATCGGGCCGTCTCCTCGCAGCGACACACCGGGAGCAGTCGCCCCGAGCGTATAAACGGTGCGGGGCGTCGGACACGCGTCGGACGACGCGAGCGCCGCGCGGAATGTGAACGCCTCCCGCGGCGGCCCCCTGTCGCCGCGCTTTTCAGTGCGCCGTCGGTATCTCGCCCATGGGATTCGGATCGTACGACGAGAGCGAACAGACGGATCAGGACGTCGACACCGACGAGGACGACGCGGTGAACGTCCACGAGAACGACCACGACGGCGACGTCACCATCGAGGGCGACGCCGACACCGACGACCTCGTCGGCCGCCTCTCCGAGATGCGCGACGACGACGACTGAGTCCCCACCTCTCCTCAGCTGCGCTCCTTGGGCCGCGGGCGCGAGTCGTCGTCGCGGGTGTGCGTGTCGTTCGCACGCCCAGTTCGGATTTATGATCCTCCAGCTGCTTCGGTACCATATGGCACGGAACCGCAACCGAGTGGGTCGGGTCGGCCGCCGGACGCGCCGCGGTCGCCGGAACCGACGGCGACGCGGGGACCGGTCCGAGACTGCCGACACCGACCACGGCGACGAGGCCTCCACCGCGACGGTCGCGCTCGCGCGTCGACTCTGCGCGAGCGGGAACGGACAGGCGTGTGAGATGCTCGAACGACTCTGCGAGGCAGGCCACGACGCAGCCTGCGACGCCACCTGAGATCCGCGCGGCGCGCGGTCGATACCGGTGTCCCCGACGTGCGACGACCGCCTCCGGCGGTGCGCGTTCCTTATCACCTCGCGCGGAGTACTCTGAACCGATGAGCACGGACCTGACGTTCACGGACCGCGGGGTCGACGTCGTCTACGAGGGCACCGAGTTCGAGTTAGAGAAGACGCTGATCGAGGAGGCGACCGGGAAGTCGTACCGCGACGTCACGGACCACGAGGTGCTGACGATCGTCGCCGAGGATCCGGACCTGGACGGCGAGCCGGTCCGGATCGGCGACGTGCTGTAGCGGAGGCCGGCTGCTCGTTCGCCGGGCCTTCCTCTGACGACACCGAGTCGGTACCGCTTCGTCGAATCCGCTCTCGTTGTGTGATCTGACCTGCCCCTCGCGAGCGACGGTGCCAGTCTCGCCGATCGGAGTAAGAAATATATAACGTTAGATCGAACTAACACATAGAGGTGACAACCGAATGCGACCTCGCACGAAGTACCGCATCGGACGGGCCGTTCACATGCTCGTCACGGTGCTGACGCTCAACCTCGGACTGGCCCGGGAATCTGCTCCGATCATCGCCAGCGGCGCGGTGCTGTTCGTCGCGTTCTTCCCGGTGAGCCGGACGGTCGCCGACCGCGTCGGGTACACGCCGACCGACGAGCGCACCCGAGCGATCACGCGGACCGCCGCGAGCCGCGCCGCGATGCTGCTGTTCGGGGCCTCGCTCGCCGTCTTCCTCGTCGGGTCCGCGCTACAGGCGACGGGCGGGCTCGACGGTATCGCACAGACCGCCTACGCGCAGGCCCGCGTCGTGGTCGTCTGGGCCGCCGTCGCGATCTGCGTCTCCTCCGTCGCTCACGGGACACGGGCCTGGGTGCGGCGGCGGGGCGTGGAGGCGTAACCGTGGAGTTCGACACCCGCGTCCGCGAGCTCCGCGAGGAGGCCGGCCTGACGCAGGCCGAGCTGGCCGACCGCGTCGACGTGACTCGGCAGACGGTCCTCTACGTCGAGAAGGGCGAGTACAACCCCTCGCTGGAGCTGGCCTGGCGCATCGCACGTGAGTTCGACGCGCGCGTGGAAGACGTGTTCGACCTGCCCGACGAGCCGCGATCGTAGCGCCGCCGTCGCGCGGTCCGACCGGACGACTTTTTCCGACGCCCGCCGAAGCAAACGACATGGACATCGGATTCGATCTCGGAGTGAACGTCCCGTCCGGCGTGTTCGCGCTCCACGCCGTCATCGCCGTCGTGTTCCTGGGCCTCGCGGGCGTGAACGGCGCGAACGGCGAACTGATCGGGCTGGGACTCTACCTCGCGATGGCGGGTATGATCGGGCTCGTCGGCCTCATGGCCGGGCGGATCGTGGCGCGTCGCTGACCCGGGTCGACTCGCTTTCGTCGTCGGTGTCGGTCGCCTCGCCGGACGCGGCAGCAGAGTTTGGGGCCACAGGGACCTGAACCGCGGTCGTCGTCATGAGTCGGCGTCCTCCTCGCCGGTCCCGGCGATATCGAGGTCCGCGGTGTACTCCTCTCTACGTTCTGCGACTTCCGGTGCCGGTCCGCCTTGTGGTAGTAGCGCTTGAACGTGTCCGGGTCCGCGTCGGCGCGCTCGCTGACCACGCCGATCGGGAGCCCGCGGTCGCAGTGCCACGTGAGCGACCCCGTCCGGATGTGGTAAGACGCCCTCTGCCTCGAAGGAAACTATTTGATCGCTCGGAGAGAAATCCCGACCATGGCCCCCACTCTGCCGGACGATTTTGAAGAACGGTTCTGGCGTCGTCACTCCAATCCGAAGAGCGGCTGGAGTCGAACGGTCCTGCTGCCGGCGCTCCTCTTCGCTGTCTATCACCGAAAGTGGCGACTCGCGGGCGCCGCACTCCTGTTCACTGTGGCGAATCCGATCCTCTTCCCGCCGCCGGACGACGACGACGCGTGGATGACCCGCGTGGTGTTAGCCGAACGTTGGTGGACGCGCGAACAGAAGGCGGGCGTCTTCGACATCACGTACCCGAACTGGCTCAACCTGCTCAACGTCCCCGTCTCGGTGTACGCGTTCGTCGCCGCGTACCGCCGGCGCCCCTTCCGGGCCGGCCTCGCCGGCGCGCTCTCGATGGCGCTGAAGTTATGGTATGTTGGCGCGCTGGTCCGGCGGTACGACGCCCGTGACCGACCGGAGGAGCGATAGCGGTCGTTGGTCAGCGTCGACGACCGCGAGCGAGTAGCATCTGCTGCCCCTCGGTCACTCCTGCCGGTACGGGTCGGCCGCGACGTCGAGGCGGTACACGTCCTCGGCGGCGTCGAAGTCGCCGTCGAACGCGTAGCGGTAGCCCAGCCCCTCGACCTGCATGTACGCGACGATACAGGCGTCGACGAACGAGGATCGCTCGTGCTGCCGGAAGATGTCCTTCGCGGTCGCGAACGCGTCCGCCGTCAGCGATTCGACGTGGAGGCGCGTGCTCTCCTCCCCGGCTACGGACCTGTTTTTCCTCGAATACCTATTACTAAGAAGTGATACGTTAAAGTGGAGACCGCTATGGGGCCGGAGGGATTTGAACCCCCGATCGACTGATATCTCCGGTGCGCCTCGGAACTCCAGAGGGTCGTCAACACGACCGATGATCAGTCGGCCGCTCGGTATATCAGTCTGGAGTGTCGTCCCGGGCGCAAGCCTCTGGAGTCAGTCGCCATGCCTGGCTTGGCCACAGCCCCGCGTGATCTCGCATCAACAGTTTGCTGAAACGCAGATAAAGGGGTTTCGATCGAGAGCGATCGAGGGACGGCGGGGAGCTTCCGCTCCGGACGCCCTCGGCCCGTCCCGCCGCTCGTCGGGTGGGTCGGGTCGAGCGTTTCAGTCGCGGTCGTCGGCGCTCCAGTCGCAGTCCTGGCACTTGTAGCCGGTGACGAACTCCGTCACGCTCGGCATGTATCCGACCGAGATGACGTCGCCGCCGCAGTCCGGGCAGTCGCGGTCGGCGTCGGTGATCGACTCGGCCTCCAGCACCGGCTCCCCTTCGACCAGCTCTGCGAGCTTTTCAGGCGTCACCATCCGCCCCTGAACGACGCGGTTCGACATACCGGTCGTTCGGGGCCGAGTGCCTAAACCCCGGCGACACGCGCGGCGATCGGAGCGACGGGAGAAGCGCTCAGGCGGGCGGCCGTCCGCGGGCGGCTACCCGCCGGTCACAGCCACGGCGCGCGGGAGTCGTCGTCCGCGAACGGGTCCGCGCCGTCGTCGTCGGTCTCTCGCCCGTCGCCCCCGTTCGCGAGGACGGCGACGTCGTCGTCGACGATGGTCGATGGGCCCTCCGGCGGGGCGTCGAGCGGCGGATCGCTCGGGGCCTCCGCGTCCGACTCCCCGCCGACGTCGGCCGCGTCGCCCTCGTCCGACTCGGAGGGGTCGCTCGTCGGCGCGTCGTCGTCGGGCGCGTCGTCGCCGGCGACGCTCGCCTCGCCGTCCGCACTCGGGTCGTACGCGAACAGGGTCGTCACCGCCAGCACCGCGAGCGCGATGGGCGCGTCCGTCTGCATGAGGTCGAACGGGCCGAGCAGGATCGGTAGGGCGAGCACGCCCAGCGCGACCGCGGAGCCGAACCGGAACCGGTCGATGTCGACGCGGCCGCGGAGGTGCGGCGAGAGCAGCGCGATCGACAGCGCGAACGCCACGCCCACGGCGGCGGCCGCGGTGCCGTTGACCACGTACTCGGTCGAGGTCTCGACGGCGAATCCGGACGGGTCGAAGCTCGCGACGAGACCCAGACCGATGATGACGCCGGGGCTCGGCAGGAACTCGCCGACCTCCGAACTGGCGGTCTTGGCGGCGATGGTCAGGATGACGAGCCCCGCGAACCGCTCGAAGACGGACAGGTCGAGGAGCCCCTGGAGGGTCGGCGCGAGGGCGGCCTCGACGGCTGCGACCGGGATGATGACCGCGCCGATCAGCAGCACGGAGGTCGCCATCTCCCGCCGCGAGCCGTCCATCTCGGCGAGGATCACCGCGGCGGTCGCGGAGCCGCCGAAGATGAGGATGCCGGTCTCGACGACGCCGGTGGCAGATCCGAGGACGCCGGCGACGACGAGCGCGGGGAAGATACCGTCGACGAGCGGCAGGGCCATGACCGTCGCGAGCAGCTTCGTCGCGCTCCCGACCTGCTGTTCGAGCCGCAGGGCGACCGGGTGACGTGAGGTGCTCATTTAGGGACGATAGCCCTGACCGACGGGGTGGCGGTGGGACGCGTGCGACTCGCGATGGTCTGAGGACCAGCACGCGGAGTCCACGCCGCGAAGGGTCCGACGAGCCCATGTAAAGGATTTGCGCGGATTGCCGGCTGTAAAGCGGGCGCCGAGAGCGGCGTTCGGCTGGCCGGCGATGCGCGCGTTCACGGGACTGTCGGAGTCCATACCTAATATATGAGTTTTGGTCGCGTTAAAGGTTGTGTGAGACGTGTCCGCACGACACGATGATTCGACGGCGATGGTAGCGCTTCGATGACGATACGTCGACGTTCTCCGATCATCACCGATCATCTCTCGGTTCCCGAACTGCGGCCGTCGGGCGGACCGAACGATCGGGGTCACCGCCTCCGATCCGACCGCGGTCGCAGCCGAATCCGCCGAAATAGGCACGATTCTGTATATAACGTGGATTTGATTGTGAGCAACCACCACGTCCGTGCCGTCTCGCAACGCTTTTCATCGGGCGCTTGTGACGGATTATATGGCGACAGATTCTGGCCGGTTCTCGGCGAAGCTCGATGTTCCGGAAGCGCTGACGTTCGACGACGTGCTGCTCCGACCGAAGGAGAGCCGCGTCGAGCCCGACGACGCGGACCTCTCCACCCGCGTGTCGAAGAACGTCGAACTCACCGTTCCCGTCCTGTCTGCGGCGATGGACACCGTCACGGAGAGCGACCTCGCCATCGCGATGGCCCGAGAGGGGGGGCTCGGCGTCCTCCACCGCAACATGACCGTCGAGGAGACCGCCGCGGAGGTCGAGCGCGTCAAGCGCGCCCACGAGCTCGTCATCCGCCGTGAGAACGTCGTCACCGTCTCGCCCGACGACACCGTCCGCGAGGCCGACGCGGTGATGGAGCGGCAGGGCGTCTCGGGCGCGCCCGTCGTCGCCGAGGACGACACCGTCCTCGGGATCATCTCCGGCACCGACATCCGCCCGTACCTGGAGGTCGGCGAGGACGACGCCGTCCGCGAGGCGATGACCGACGAAGTCATCACCGCGCCGGAGGACGTGGACGCGCGAGAGGCGCTCGAACTGATGTACGACCACAAGATCGAGCGCGTCCCCATCGTCGACGGCGACGAGCGGCTCGTCGGCCTGGTGACGATGCAGGGAATCTTACAGCGCCGCGAACACGAGGAGGCCGCCCGCGACGAGCGCGGCCGCCTGCTCGCCGGCGTCGCCGTCGGCCCCTTTGAGGAGGAGCGCGCCGTCGCGGCCGACGAGGCCGGCGTCGACGTCATCTTCATCGACTGCGCCCACGCGCACAATCTCAACGTCTTGGACTCCGCGGAGGCGATCAAAGCGACCGTCGACGCCGACGTGGTCGTCGGCAACGTCGGGACGCGCGAGGCCGCCGAGGCGGCGGTCGACTTCGCCGACGGCCTGAAGGTGGGAATCGGCCCCGGGTCGATCTGTACCACGCGCGTCGTCAGCGGCGCGGGGATGCCGCAGATGACCGCGGTCGCGGAGGTCGCGGACGTCGCGGCCGAGCACGACGTGCCCGTCATCGCGGACGGGGGCATCCGCTACTCCGGCGACGCGATCAAGGCCATCGCGGCGGGCGCGGACGCGGTGATGCTCGGCTCGTACTTCGCCGGCACCGACGAGGCGCCCGGCCGCGTCATCACGATGCAGGGGAAGAAGTACAAGCAGTACCGCGGGATGGGCTCCGTCGGCGCCATGAAGTCGGGCGGCGGCGACCGCTACCTCAAGGAGGAGGACGAGGACGAGGAGTTCGTCCCGGAGGGCGTCGAGGCCGCGACGCCGTACAAGGGGAGCCTCGCCTCCGAGCTCCACCAGCTCACCGGCGGGATGCGCTCCGGGATGGGGTACGTCGGCGCCGCGACCGTCCCCGACCTCCACGAGCGCGCGGAGTTCGTCCGCGTCTCCTCGGCGGGACAGAGCGAGAGCCATCCGCACGACGTGATGATCACCGACGAGGCGCCCAACTACAGCCCGGGCGAGTAACCGCGGAGGCCGCGCGGCGGGCGAGACCGGCTCCGAGGCCGGACCGGACGGAGTCGCGACCGGCCGCGCCGCCGATCGACCCCAGCGTCGAAGAGGTATTTTAATATAGCCAGCGGCGAGACGAAACGTGTGAGCGAACACCCCCTCGCTCCCGTCACCCATGAGTGAGCAACCGCCGCTGGTCCTCGTGGTCGAGGACGAACCCGACTTGGCCGACCTGTACGCCGCCTGGCTCGGCGACGAGTACCGCGTCCGAACCGCGTACGGCGGCCGCGAGGCGCTCGATCAGCTCGACGAGGCCGACAACGAGGTCGACGCGATCCTCCTCGACCGCCGGATGCCCGGCCTCTCGGGCGACGAGGTCCTCACCGCCGTCCGCGACCGCGGCATCGACTGCCGGGTCGCGATGGTCACCGCCGTCGAGCCCGACTTCGACATCCTGGAGATGGGGTTCGACGACTACCTCGTCAAGCCCGTCACGAGCGACACGCTCCGCGAGACCGTCGAGGGGCTCCTGCGGCGCGGAGAGTACGACTCGGAGGTCCAGGAGCTGTTCTCGTTGACCTCGAAGAAAGCGATGCTGGAGTCCGAGAAGAGCGCCAACGACCTCGCCGACAACGAGGAGTACCAGCGCCTCACCGACCGGATCGAGGAGCTGCGCGAGCGGGCCGACGAGTCGCGCGACGCGGTCGCGAGCGACGACGAGGACTACGAGAAGCTCTTTCAGGACTTCGACGCCGACGCGTAACCCGCGGCGGCCGAGGGGGATTCCGCCGACTCTTTATCACCGGTCCCGCCGAACGAGCGGTACATGCGCGTCCGGGACCTGCCGCTGTCTCAGCCCGTCGTCGACCACTTCGCCGATCGGGGCGTGCGCGAGCTGTACCCGCCCCAGCGCGCGGCGGTCGACGCGGGCGTCTGCGAGGGGGCCGACGTCGTCGCGGCGGTACCGACCGCGTCGGGCAAGACGTTCGTCGCCCAGCTCGCGCTGTTGACGGCCGGCGGCCCCGGCCTGTACGTCTGTCCGCTCCGCGCGCTCGCCCGCGAGAAGTACGAGACGTTCGCGGCGCTGCCCGGCGTCGACGTGGGCATCTCCACCGGCGACTTCGACGCGACCGGCGAGGCGCTCGCCGGCAACGACGTGGTGGTCGCCACGAGCGAGAAGGTCGACTCCGCGATCCGCAACGGCGCCTCCTGGGTCGACGAGCTCGCCTGCGTCGTCGTCGACGAGGTCCACCTCCTCGGCGCGAAGCGGCGCGGCCCGACGCTCGAAGTGACGCTGGCGACCCTCCGCCGCCGGAACCCCGACCTTCAGACGGTGGCGCTGTCGGCGACCGTCGACAACCCCGACGCCATCGCGGACTGGCTCGACGCCGCCCTCGTCGAGTCCGAGTGGCGCCCGGTCGACCTGCGGACCGGCGTCGCGGTCGGCGGCGAGGTCGGGTTCGACGACGGCACGAGCCTCTCGGTCGACGTCGGCCCCGACGAGACCGCCGGCGACGGTGACGGCGGCGAGGCCCGGGACGGGGATGCCGACGACACCGACGACCCCGACGCGACCGAGGTCACCGCCGCGCTCGTCGCCGACGCGGTCGCGGACGGGGGCCAGTGCCTCGCGTTCGTCCGCTCCCGGCGCGAGGCGGTCGACCTCGCGGAGCGGCTCGCGGAGGAGGGCCTCGCCGCGGCGCTGGGCGTCGAGGACGCGGCCGCGGCGGCGGCCGAAGAGGCGACCGGCGTGGACGGCACCATGACCGGCCGACAGCTCGCGGACTGCCTGCGCGCCGGCGTCGCGTTCCACCACGCCGGGCTCCGCTCGGGCCACCGCGCGGTCGTCGAGTCGGCGTTCCGCGAGCGGGACGTGGCCTGTATCTGCGCCACGCCCACGCTGGCGGCCGGGGTCAACGTCCCCGCCCGCCGCGTCGTCGTCCGCGACCAGCGCCGCTACGGGGAGGGCGGCATGTCGTGGATCCCGACGCTCGAGGTCCACCAGATGTGCGGCCGCGCGGGCCGGCCGGGGCTCGACCCTCACGGCGAGGCGGTCCTCGTCGCCGACGCCGACACGCGCGAGGCGGTCCGCGAGCGCTACGTCGAGGGCGATCCTGAGGCCGTCGAGTCGCAGCTCGCCGACCCCGGCGCGCTCCGCACGCACGTCCTCGCCGCGGTAGCGACGGACTTCGCGGCGACCGAGACGGAGATCCTCGACGTGTTCGAGGGGACGTTCTACGCGCGGGAGACCGGGGCGGGCGGCCTCGCCGACGCGGTCGCCGTCGCGGTCGACGACCTCGTCTCGGCCGGGATGGTCGCCCGGGAGACGGGCGGCGTCGAGGACTACCGGCTCGTCGCGACGGCCGTCGGGGAGACGACCTCGAAGCAGTACGTCCGCCCTGAGACCGGCGAGCGGATCGTCGCCGGGCTCCGCGCCGCCGCCGACCTCCCGGAGGCGACCACGCTCACCGCCTTCGAGGTGATCTGCGACACGCCCGACATGCAGGACACCTACCTCGGCAACGCCGAGCGCGCCGACGTCTACCGGTTCGCGCGGCGGAACGCCGCCCGCCTCACCACGGACATGACCGACCCGGACGACTTCGAGGGGTGGCTGGAGTCGGTGAAGACGGCGCGGATCCTCGACGAGTGGATCGGCGGCGCGACGGTCGAGGAGCTCGTCGACCGCTACCGGATCGGTCCCGGCGACCTCGACTCGCGCGTCGAGCGCGCGGAGTGGCTGCTGAGCGCGGCCGAGGCCCTCGGAGAGACCATCGGGGTTCGCGTCCCGGCGGTGTCGCGGGCGCGGTCGCGCCTGTGAGTGCGGGACGATAACGAGACGACGACCCCCGTTCGGCGACGGCCCGGGGGAGTTCAGTCCGCCGACCCGACCGCGCGGTGGAAGGGAGTCCGCGCGATGGTCTGTCGCAGCTCCGCCAGCGAGTCGCGACCGACGCCGCTCGCGGCCGACATCACCGCGAACACCTCCTGTCTGGACACCTTCACGCCGGTCTCGGTGAGCGCGTCCTCCGGGCGGCTCCCCAGCTCGCGGAGGGTGCCGACCGCGAGCAGGTACGGGACGGTCCACGCCTCCATGGTGTTGCCGTTCGAGAGGGGCATCGTCTCCAAGTACGCCTGCGCGTCGTCGAGGAACGAGCGAGCGTAGTCGGCGGTGCGGTCGACGACGCGCGCGGACGACTCGCGGTTCTCGGGGTGGACGACCCGCTCCTGGTCGACGCCCTCCGCCTCCAGCCACTCGGCGGGGAGGTAGACGTTGTTCTCCTCGGTGTAGTCGTCGTACACGTCCTTCGAGACGTTCACTAACTGGAGGAGGAGGCCGAACTCCTCGGCGGTCTCCCGCAGCCGCTTCGCGCGCTCCTCGGCGACGTCGCCGCGGGTGAGCAGGTTCGTGATGAGGTTGCCGACCGTGCCGGCCGCGTAGTAGCAGTACTGCTCTAACTCGTCGCGGTCGTCGATGCGGAGCCCGCCCTCGGTGGCGTGGCGGTCGACGAACATCGCCATCCCATCGACCATCTCCAGCACCGGCGGGACGATGGCCGCCTGCGCCTCCGGGTCGAGCTCCTCGAACGTCGCGGCGATCGTGGGCGCCTCGGCGACGACGGTCCAGTCGTCGTCGCGCTCCGCGGGCAGCCACTCGTCGACCGTCTCGCGGAACTCGGCGATGTCGGTCTCGTCGTCCGGGTCGATCGCTCGCCGGTACGTCCGCAGCACGTGGCTCTGGGCGTCCGGCGGGATGTGCCCGGCGTCCTCGACCGTGTCGGCGACGCGACAGAGGAGGTATCCGACGCAGATCTGCGACGCCATCGGTTCCTCTAACACGTCGACCGTCAGCGCGAAGGTCCGCGAGACCCCCTGGACCGCCTCGTGACACCACGCGAGGTCGGCCTCGGCGGGGGCGTGTTCTCGTCCGCTCATTCAGTTGCCAGTGTTTACGGCACAACGCATAAAAACCCTCGTGGAACGGCGGCCGTGCGCCGATCGCCGCTCGGGGCGCCGAAACCGCACGACTCGGTCCCCGTCCGCGCCGACGAACCGCCGACCCGTGTACAACCGTGTGGAAACGGCTAAGTCCGCCCGGCCGAACGCTCCGACATGGAGTTCACGCTCACCGAAGAGCAGCGTCAGATCCGCGACACCGTCGCGGAGTTCGTCGACGAGGAGGTCGTCCCGCGCGCGGCCGAGATCGACGAGACAGACGAGTTCCCCGCGGACCTGGTCGAGGAGATGGCCGACCTCGGGCTGATGGGCATGCCGTTCCCCGTCGAGTACGAGGGCGCCGGCCTCGACTACCACAGCTACGCCATCGGGCTCGAAGAGATCTCCCGCGGCTCCGGCGGGCTCGGCACCGTCGTCGCGGCCCACACGTCGCTGGCCGGGAACATGCTCTACGAGTTCGGCGACGAGGCCCAGAAGGAGGAGTACCTCACCGCCCTGAACACCGCCGAGGACATCGGCGCGTTCGCGCTCTCGGAGGCCGAGGCCGGGTCGGACGTGCCCGCGATGTCGACGACCGCGGAGCGCGACGGGGACGGCTACCTCGTCAACGGCGGGAAGCTCTGGATCTCGAACGGCTCCGTCGCCGACACGGTCACGCTGTTCGCCAAGACCGATCCCGACGCGGGTCGGAAGGGCATCTCGTCGTTCATCGTGCGTCCGGAGGAGGACAACGGGTTCGTCTTCGAGGGGACGGAAGACAAGCTCGGCGACAAGGCGTGTCCGACCGCGGAGCTGCGGTTCGACGACATGTGGATCCCGGAGGAGCGCCGGCTCGGCGAGGAGGGCGAGGGGTTCGTCCACGCGCTGAAGACGCTCAACGGCGGGCGGATCACCATCGCCGCTCGGTCGGTCGGGATCGCGCGCGCCGCGCTCGACGAAGCGAAGTCGTACGCCCAGCAGCGTGAGCAGTTCGACCGCCCGATCAGCGACTTCCAGGCCATCCAGCACAAGCTCGCGGACATGGACACGAAGGCCCGCGCCGCGGAGCTGCTGATGCACGAGGCGGCCGACCTGAAGATGCGCGACGACGACTACATCAAGGAGGCCGCGCAGGCGAAGCTGTACGCCTCGGAGATCGCCCGCGAGGTCGCCAACGAGGGGATCCAAATCCACGGCGGCTACGGCTACACCAAGGACTTCCCCGCCGAGCGCTTCTACCGCGACGCGAAGCTCTCGGAGATCTACGAGGGGACGAGCGAAGTGCTGCGCAACACGATCGCCCAGCAGCTGCTCGACGAGTAGGACCGCGAATCGGTCCCGTCGGTCAGGTCCGCGAATCGGCGCCGTCGCCCTCGGGGTCGTCCCCATCACCCTCAGGATCGTCGCCGTTGGCGTCCCTCCGACCGACCTCCGTGTCGTCGCGGTCTCTTTTCCCATCCCCGTCGCGGTCGTCGTCCGCCTTCGTCCCGTCGCGACCGCCGTCCGCGTTCGGCCCGTGAGCCACGTCGGCGTCCGACGGGTTCTGGTCGACCGCGTACTCGCCGGTGTCGATGCGCTCCGCGGGCTCCGAGTAGTCGCGGTCGCTCGGCGAGAAGTCCGGGCGGACGACGCCGTCTTCGGGGACGTCGTGCGCGTCGCCGTCCGTCGTCTCGTCGGCGTCCGGTACCGCCGTCGTCGGGTCGGACGCCGCCTCGTCGACGTCCGCGTCGGGCCCGTCGGCGCCGGGCTCGGCGGGGCCGTCGATGCCCGCGTTGCGCTCGCCGGCGTCCCCGTCGAGGCCGCCGTCGCCGTCGCCGCTCTCGTCGGCGTCGACGTTTCCGTCGACCCACTCGAAGCGGTCGGTCCCGGCGCCGCGCCGCTCCGCGACGGCGGTCGCGAGGCGCTCGGTGAGCGTCTCCTCTAACGCCTCGGCCTCGGCCACCTCGAAGTCGACAGCGGCGGCGTCGCTGCCGGTCAGCGAACCGGTCCCCGCCGTGTCGGCGACGACCGTCGCGACGCCCCACCGGCGCTGGAACACGGTCCGGCTGTCGATCACGTTCTGGATCCGGTAGTACGGGACGACGGCGACGGTCCGGCTCCAGAAGCCGTTCCGCGTGAGCAGGTGGTCCTCGCCGACCCAGTAGCCGCGGTGCTTCCACTTCAGGTGCGCCGCGGGGGGCGCGACGAGGAGCAGCGCGGCGACCGCGTACCACGGCAGCGCCGCCGAGGCGTACCAGTTCACGCCGTACGCGATCCCCGTGAGGACGCCGACGATCAGCGCGTACCGGATGACGTACCGCCACCGGATCCGCTTCGGCGGCCGCTCGAACTCGGGGGTGCCGAACGACTCGATCTCGTGTGCGAGCCGGTAGACGCGGTCGGTCGCGGCGATCGGCACCGCGGACTGGTTGCCAGACTCCGCGCTCTGTCCGGGGGCGTACCCCGCGGTCTCGATCGAGAGGCTCGCGTAGCCGAGCGCGCGCTTGGCGGGGTTGTCCGTGATCCGCAGCGTCTGGACCTTCTCGGTCGGGATCGACCCGCTGTACCGCCGGAACAGTCCGCGCTCGTACCGGAGTTCGTCGCCGGCGCGCGAGAGCCGGAAGCCGTAGTAGTTCGAGAAGGCGACGCCCGCGCCGATGAGCCACGACGCGATGAACAGCGCCGCCACGCCGACGAACGCCGTCGCGGTGAGCGCGGCGGCCGACGTCTCCGGCAGGAAGCTCGACAGCACCGGGAACGACCCGGAGCTCAGGAACGCCAGGAGCCCGATCAGGCGCCCGTCGAACGAGAGCGCCCCGACAAGGGCCAGCTCGCCCGGCGTGATGGCGAACAGCTCCTCCTCGTCGGGTGCGAACGCGTCCTCGCGGCCGGCCTCGACCGCGTCGACGTCGGCCGCCGCTTCCTCTCCGGCCTCCTCGGGCCGCGCGCCTCCGGCCTTCCGGCGCTGGACCTCGCGCCGGAGCCGGGTCGCCTCGTCGGGCGTGACGAACCGGATCGACCCCTCGGTGCTGGAGCCGCCGGCGGTCTCTAAGTCGACCGCGGCGACGCCGATTGCGCGCTGGATCACGCTCCGGCTCACGTCGACGTTCTGGATCCGTCGGTACGGGATCTCTCGCTCGCGGCGGGAGATGACGCCGGAAGAGATGTCGAGCGTGTCCTCGGTGAGGACGTACTCGAACCGGCGGTAGTACGCGACCTCGTAGGCGAACATCGCGAGGAGGATGGCGGCCCCGCCGCCGACCGCGAGCGGGAGGCCGAACCCGCCGCTGTTCACGATCACGAACAGCGCGACGGCGGTTCCGGCCGCCTTCTGGAGCGCGCGGTACGGGACCGACTGCGGCGCCAGCTTCACACCGCGTCCTCCCCGTCGGCGCGGATGGCCAGCCGCTTCAGCTCCTCGCGGAGGTCGCTCGCGCCGTCCGGCGTCAGCCCGGGGATCCGCACGTCGGCGCCGCGCGACCCGGCGGTGTACACCACGCAGGAGGCGAGCCCGACGGTCCGCTCGATCGGCCCGCGACGCGAGTCGACGTGCTGGATGCGCACCAGCGGCACCGTCGTCCGTACCTGCGTGAGCACGCCGCGGTCGAGGTAGATGGCGTCCTCGCGGATCTCGTAGCTCCAGCGACGGTACCGGAGCAGCGCGTGTCCGACGGTCAGCGTCAGGACGACGGCGCCGACGGCGACCGGCGCCCATCGCGGGAGGTACTCGAGGTACGCGCCGCCGGCGAACGGGGCGGTCACGAGCGCCGAGAGCAGCACCGCGCGGAGGACCCACACGATCTGGATTCGGGGGTGGAGCGTCTGTGCCGTCATCGACGGTCCCCCGTCGCACGTCCGTGTGTCATGGGAGGCGATTGCGGGGCCCGACGTATAAGTCCGGTCGGAACCGCCCGGTGGAACTCGGCCCGACGACCATGCGAGAGGATCTCTTCCGAAGGCGATACTTGCCGAAACCGATATCACGGGCGACGGAGTCGTGCCGGCCATGGCCGACGACCCGTTCCAGAACATGCTCGCCCAGATGGACCGCGCCGAGGAGTACGCAGACGTGGACCACGGGGTGTTCGAGCGGCTCAAGCACCCGGAGCGCACGCTGAAGGTGACGCTCCCCGTGGAACTGGAGTCCGGCGAAGTCGAGGTGTTCGAGGGGTACCGCTGTCAGTTCGACAGCGCCCGCGGCCCGTTCAAGGGCGGCGTCCGGTTCCACCCGTCGGTCACCCAGCGCGAGGTCGAGGCGCTCGCCGGCTGGATGACGTGGAAGACGGCGCTCGTCGACCTCCCCTACGGCGGCGCGAAGGGCGGCGTGATCTGCGAGCCGAAGGACCTCACCGACCGCGACCTCGAACGGCTCACCCGGCGGTACACCGAGGGGATCCGCCGGATGATCGGCCCCGAGATCGACGTGCCCGCGCCCGACATGAACACGAACCCGCAGACGATGGCGTGGATGATGGACACCTACTCGATGTACGAGGGGTACTCCGTCCCCCAGGTCGTCACCGGGAAGCCGCTGGAGATCGGCGGGACGCCGGGCCGCGTGGAGGCGACCGGCCGCGGCGTCTCGCTCGTCACCGAGCGGCTCTTCGAGTACCTCGACCGCGACCTCTCCGACGCCTCCGTCGCCATCCAGGGGTTCGGCAACGTCGGGTCGAACGCGGCCCGGCTCCTCGACGAGGCCGGCGCCAACGTGGTCGCGACCTCGGACGTCTCCGCCGCGGCCTACGACCCGGACGGCCTCGACGTGGCGGCGCTCGGCGCGCACGTCGACGCCGGCGGCCTGATCGAGGAGTACGTCGCGGGCGAGTACCGGGGGAACGCGGACGGCTCGAGCTGGGACGACCCCGACCGGATCACCAACGCGGAGCTGCTCACCCTCGACGTCGACGTGCTCATCCCGGCCGCCGTCGAGGGCGTGATCACCGCCGACAACGTCGACGACCTCCGGGCCTCGGCGGTCGTCGAGGCCGCGAACGGGCCGACGACGGTCGCCGCCGACGAGGTCCTCACCGAGCGCGATATCCAGGTCGTCCCGGACATCCTCGCGAACGCGGGCGGCGTCATCGTCTCGTACCTGGAGTGGGTCCAGAACGCCCAGGAGTTCTCGTGGCCGCTGGAGACCGTCAACGCCGAGCTCGAGCGCCGCATCGGGAGCGCGTTCGACAAGACGATCGACCAGTACGACGAGAAGGATCTGCCCGACCTGCGGACCGCGGCGTACACGCTCGCCTTGGAGCGCACGGCGAAGGCGCACGAGTACCGCGGGCTCTTCCCGTAGCGAGTCGCGCGCGGCCGAGACGGACGCCCCGCGACCCTCAGACCCGGCGGATCCGGTCCGCGGCGACCGCGATCGGCTCGGCGTAGTGGAGCAGCGGCTCGCCGTCCGGTTCGTCGAACCCGTTGGCCGCGAACAGCGTGTTCGCTCGTGTCTCCGCCGCGGCCGGGCGCAGCGTCCACGGCTCGTGTTCGATCTCGCCGACGTACAGCCGCCCGCCGGAGCCGGCGGTGTAGAAGCGGTAGTTCTCCGTGAGGAACGCCGGCAGCGACCCCGGTTCCGGCGTGAACGCCTCGCCGGCCGGCGCGTACGTCGCGTCGAACCGCGCGTGCGGGGCGCCGTCGTGGACGCGCCGGCTCGCGAACCGCACGGCGCGGTCCGCGTCCGCGCCCCCGCCGCCGACCCCGTCCCACGCCCCCGGGCGTCGAACGTCCGTCTCGGCGCGGTAGTAGGGGAGCCGGAACAGCCCGCGGGCGACCGCCACGCCGAGCCGGTCGTCCGCGTCGAGGCTGTGGAAGTAGACGCCGGGCCCGTTCGGGCCCTCCACGTAGGTCCGGAGGTTGAGTTCGGGGAACGACAGGCCGACCGGCACCCCCCGCGGGCGGATGTCGTCCATCACGAACGGGACGACCCCGAGGTAGGCGTCGCCGTCGCGGGTCGCGACCGACAGCCCGTCGGGCAGCGCCGCGGCGACGGTCGACGGGTCGACGGCCCAGTGCGCGAACAGTCCGTCCCGCCACGTCATCTCCAGCCAGCGGCGTTCCAGCATATCCGATCGTAGGGGACGAACGGGCAAAACCCGCACGCCCCCGGCGCCCCGGGACTCCAGACCGACCACGCGGTCGGCCCGCGTCACTCCGCCGGCGCGTCCGGCTCCCCCGACGCGTGCGACCCGTCCGCCGCGTCCTCCCACTCCGGCGCGTCCTTCCACTCCCCGAGCCCGGACGGGTCGAGGTGGACGTGGACGTCCCCGACGTCCTCCAGCGCGCGGAGGCTCGTGACGAGCTCCGTCTCCACGTCGTGGGCCGCCCGGAGCGTCATCTCCCCGTCGACCTCCACGTGGACCTCGACCTCCAGGTCGGTCCCGTCGTAGTAGACGGTGAGGTCGTGGACCCCCTCGACGGCCGGGTGGTCGCGGAGCGCGGCGACGACGCGCTCGCGGTCGCCGGAGGGCGGCGCCGCCCCGACGAGGTACGTGACGTTCTCGCGGCCGATCTCGACACCCTGATACACGACGAGGAGGCTGACGAGCGCGCCGGCGACCGGGTCAAGGATCGGGACGTTCAGGAACACGCCGAACACGCCGACGAGCGCCGCGATCGTCGTGTAGATGTCGTTGAGGCAGTCGACGGCGAGCGCGTTGAGCGCGGTCGAGCCCAGGTCGGCGTTCACCAGCTCCGTGTACCGGTACAGGAGGTACATGTCGGCCATCGCGAAAAGCAGCGCGCCGACGAGGAGCGGGCTCGCCGTCACCTCGGCCGACCCGACCAGCCCGCGGACCGACTCGCGCAGCAGGAGCAGCCCGAGGATCGCGACCGTCGCGCCGACGAAAAGCGCCGTCAGCGGCTCGATCCGCTGGTGGCCGTGCGGGTGCGTCTCGTCCGCGCTCTCGTACCGCGAGCCCCCCCAGACGAACACGACCGCGCTCGCGACGAGGTCGGCGACCGAGTGGGCGGCGTCGGCGACCAGCGCGACGCTGCCGAACGCGAGCCCCGCCGCACCCTCGACCGCGATCTTCACGGCGTTGCCGGCGACGTTCACCGCCGCCGCCCGCTGGAACCGAGCGCGGTCGTCGTTCCCGAAGGGACTCAGCATAGACGCCGGTGCGCCCCCGACCCTGTTAAGCGTCCCGCGTCGCGCCGCCGCCGCCCGCCCGGGGCGCCGCCGCGACCGATCGGTCGTCGCGTCAGCGGCCGGATACTCCGTCGTAACGCCTAAGACCGAAACGCTCCTCGGTGACGGTAATGAATCACGAGTTTTTCGCCCGAGGTGGTCCCGGTGGGCGTCGAAATTAAGGAAACGGAGGTGAGCGACGAGGACTTCGAGGAGATGAAGGGGTTCGTTCGCGACTACCTCGCGGCCAGCGTCGAGAGCGAGGACGACGGCGGACGGATGCGCTGGTACCCCTGGCACTCCGCGTCGTACCGCTTCAACCACATCCTCAACGTCGTCGACCTCGCGACCGAGATCGCCGAGGCCGAGGGCGCCGACGTGGACGTCGTGCGGGTCGCGGCCGTCTTCCACGACGTCGCGAAGCTGGAGGCCGAACAGGACGTCCACGCGGAGGCCGGCGCGCGCGTCACCCGAGAGTACCTCCAGAGCCGCGGCAACTACCCCGAGTCGTTCATCGAAGAGGTGTGCGGCGCGGTCGTCGACCACTCGTACACGGGCGACCTCGACGACGTCCCCCTAGAGAGCCGGTGCCTGATCGAGGCCGACGTGCTCGACAAGGTCGGGGCCAACGGCGCCGTCCTCATGCTGTTGCGCATGGGGTACGAGTCGCGGACGCACATGGACGCCGCGAAGATGGTCGACCGCGTGCTCCAGCGCGCCCGCGACCACACCGACCGCGTCGTCTCCGACACCGCCGAGAGCATCGCGCACCAGCGGATCAAGCGCGTGAAGTGGCTCCGCGAGTGGCTCGAAGAGGAGGTCTCGCGGATGGACGCCGAGGGCGTTACGGACCGCTGAGAGCGGCTCCGGCCGCTATTCTCCCGCACCGCTCGCGTCGACGAGCGGGAGCATCGCCTCCAGGTAGCGGTCGATCCCGGCGCGCGAGCCCGCGACCCAGGAGCCGCCGTTCGCCGTCGCCCAGCGGAACATCCCGCCCGTCGCGAACGTCTGGAGCGTCACGGCCACCTCGGCGGCGTCGACGCGGTCGGGATCGCGCCCGGGTGAGTCGTCCGCGGTGCCCGGTGACCCGTCGTCGTCGGTCTCGGCCGCGGCCTCGCGGACGAGTCGTTCGAGATACTCGCCGAAGACGCGGTCGCTGCGGTCGAAGTGGTCGCGGTACGCCTCGTCGCTCGCGGCCTGCGCGCGGAGCTCCGTCATCACCGTGACGAACCGCTCGTCGGGGGCGTACGGGTCGTCGAGCGACGCGGGGTCGACGACCGCCGTGAGGTAGTCGTCGAGCTGCTCCCGGGCCGAGCGATCGAAGGCCTCGGGGGGCATCTCCGGCACCTCGTCGGCCGCGGCCGCCGCGGCGTCGTCCGCCGGCTCCGCGAGGGACCCGTCCGCGACGGACGCCTCGAACTGGTCGAGCAGGAAGCCGAGGAGGTCGAGCAGCAGGTCGTCTTTCCCGTCGTAGTGGTGGTACACGAGCGACGGGCTCTTGTCGAACTCGTCGCCGATCCGCTGGATCGTGACGTTCGCGTACCCGTGTTCGCAGAGCGCGCGGAACGCCGCGCCGAGGATGGCCTGCCGGGTGTTCGAGGGCTCCGCGAACGGGTCGTCCATACCCGACGTATTCGCCCCCGGTATATACAGCTCTTGATTGAACGTTCATTCAACACGCTTATGTCGCGGGGCTCGCTCGGGGACGTATGACTCGTTCCGACGCGTCACGGTACGACCGGCCGCTCCGCGCGGCCAGACCCTCGCGCGGCCCCGCCGGAGGGGACCGATGAGCCGACCGGCGCGACTCGCCACCGCCGCGCTCGCCCTCGCCGCGGCGAGCGCCCTCCTGGTCGGCGTCTCGCTCGCCGGCGCCGCGGCGCCGAGCGGGGGCGGATCGCCGGCGGACTCGGCCGCCCTGTCCGGGGCCCCGACCGCCGACGGCGTCGTCGCGCAGACGAGCGATCCGACCCCGCGACAGGTCCGCGGGTCGCCGGTGCTGGAGGTCTTCGCGTCGCAGCGAACGGTGCCGGCGGGCACGGAGTCCTCAATCACGCTCGACATCGTCAACACCGGCGAGATGGAGATCGGTAACCAGCTCGACTCCCGGGTGACGACCGCGCGCGGGCTCACCGTCGAGGTCGACGACGGCGGCGTGCCGATCGACGTCGAGGACGGCGAGATCCCGGTCGGCGACGTCTCGACCGCCGCGAGCCCGGTCGCCGTGCCGCTCGACGTGACCGTGCCCGAGGACGTGCCGGACGGGCGATACGAGGTGGAGGCGACCCTCCGTTACCGCTACACCTTCGAGATCATCCCAGAGTTCAACGACCACAAGGACCGCCGCGGCATCGACGACTTCGACGTCACCATCGTCGTCGACGACGGCGCGCGGTTCGCGGTCTTGGAGACCGACACCGACGCGCAGGTCGGCGGGGGCGGCGACGTGACCGTCACGCTGGCGAACGTCGGCGACGAGACCGCCCGCGACGCGGTCGTCTCCGGGAGCACGACCGCGCCCGGCGTCACCCTCGGGCAGGGCGGCGGACAGTCGTTCGTCGGCGACTGGGCGCCTGGCGAGAACCGGACGGTGACCTTCGACTCGACCGTCGGGCAGTCGTTCGCCGGCGGCGCCTACGCGCTCTCCTCGACAGTCGACTACCGCGACCCGAACGGCCTCGACGAGACGGCGGCGCCCGCCCGCGCCGGGGTCGTCCCGCTTCGCGAGCAGTCGTTCTCCTTAGACGACGTCTCCGGCACGCTCGAAGTCGGCTACTCCGGGACGGTCACCGGCACGATCACGAACGAGGGGCCGCGTACCGTCGAGAACGCGGTCTTGGTCGCCGACTCCGGGAGCAACCGCGTGAGCCTCGGCGAGAGCCGGTACGCGCTCCCGCGGATCCCGCCCGGGGAGTCGGCGGAGTTCACCTTCGACGCGGACGTGAGCGGGAGCGCCGACCCCGGGCCGCGGCAGTTCCGGTTCACCACGGAGTACGAGAGCGGCGACGCGACCCTCACGGCCGAGCAGACCCGGCGCGTCGAGGTCGCGCCGCGACAGCCCGAGTTCGAGTTAGCCGTCGAGAACGCGACCGTCCAGGCGGGCGACACCCGCCGGATCAACGCCACGATCACGAACCAGCGGCCCGAGACCCTCTCGTCGATCAACGCCGGACTCTACGCCGACAGCCCGTTGACGGCCGTCAACGACGAGGCGTTCGTCGACGAGCTCGAACCCGGCGAGTCCGCGCGGATCTGGTTCGAGGTGGCCGCCGCGGGGAGCGCGAGCGTCGAGGACCACCCGGTCGAGCTCGACTTCCGCTACGAGGACGCCCGCGGGAACGACCGCATCTCGGACATCACCCAGGTCCCGGTGACCGTGACCGAATCGGTCGACGACGGCGGGCCGCCGCTCGGCCTCGTCGCCGTCGCCGCCCTGCTCGTCGCCGCCGCGGTCGGCGGCGCCGTCTGGTACCGACGACGGTGATCGGATGAGCGGACGCACCACCGCGCCGGGTCGCCCGCCGAGGGGCCGCCCGCCGACCGACCGTGGGACAGCGGGGCACCGGTGACCGCGGCCGACCGGCTGATCGAGGAGATCGACCGCGTCGTCACGCAGCGGCCGCTGGCGGTCGTCGCGGTGTTCCTCGTCGTGACGGCCGGCTTTGCCGGCGGGCTGACGGGCATCGAGACCAGCGCCGGCGCGGACCAGTTCACGCAGGACATTCCCGCCCAGCGCGCGCTCGACGACATCGACGAGGAGTTCGAGACCTCGATCGGCGGCTCCGCGACGTCGGCGCAGGTGATCGTCTCAGACGACAACGTCCTCTCCCGCGACGCGCTCGTGCGGACCTTGGAGACGCAACACCGCCTGGAGTCGCGCTCGACGCTCCGGGTCGCGTCGACGTCGAGCCACGCGGACGCGGTCGCGCGGCGGTTGGACCCGAGCGCTTCGACCGCGGCCGAGCGGCGCGACGCCGTGACCGAGGCGACGCCCGCCGAACTGCGAACGGCCATCGCCGACGCCGACGCGACGGGCGCGATCGCGGCCCAGGTGTCGGTCGACTACAACCCCACCGCGCAGGCGGCCGACACCGCCATCGTCGGGATCACCTACGACCTGCCCGACGCGGCGACGACGGCGCGGGTGACCGAGCTACAGACCCGAAGCGTCGAGGTCGTCGACTCCGTTCCGGGTAACGAGGCGGGCGAGAACGTCATCCTCTTCGGGGACGGCGTCCTCCAGTCGGAGATCACGGCGCTGTTGACCGACACCGCGATCATCGTCTTCCCGGCGGCGCTGATCCTGATCGTCGGGTTCCTGATCTTCTCGTACCGCGACCCGTTCGACATGGCGATCGGGATCGCCGCGCTGCTCCTGTCGCTCCTCTGGACGTTCGGCTTCATGGGGTACGCCGGGATCCCGTTCTCGGACTCGCTCGTGACCGTGTTCCCGCTGTTGCTCGCGGTCGGGATCGACTTCGGGATCCACATCGTCAACCGCTACCGCGAGGAACGGGCGACGGGGACCGGCATCGAGGCGTCGATGCGGACCACCACCGACCAGCTGCTCATCGCCTTCCTGCTGGTGACGATCACCACGGTGTTCGGGCTCGTCTCCAACGTCGTGAGCCCGTTCGATCCGAACCGCGACTTCGGGATCGTGGCGGCCGCGGGGATCACGTTCACGCTCGTGATATTCGGCGTCTTCCTCCCCGCGGCGAAGGTGCTCGTCGACCGGCTGCGCGAGCGGTTCCCGATCCCGACGTTCGGGACGAGCGCCCTCGGCGCCGGCGGCTCGCGGCTCGCGCGCGTCCTCCACGTCGGCGTCGACCTCTCGCGGATCGCCCCGGTCGCGGTCGTCGCGCTCCTCCTCGTCGGCGGCGCGGTCGGCGGCGCCTACGGGACCGGCGTGAACACGGAGTTTTCCGAGGAGGCGTTCTTCCCGGACCAGGACCGGCTGGAGACGTACGCGGACCTCCCGGAGCCGTTCGCGCCGACGGAGTACACGTTCCTCGACGTGTTGACCCTCTTCGAGGAGGAGTTCGAGCAGGACTTCGTGGGGTCGGTGACGCTGTACATCGACCAGTCGATCAGGGACGACGACTCCCTGGAGCTGATCCACCGCACGACGCGGAACCCCCCGGACACCTTCGCGACGACCGACGAGCGCCGCGCGCAGGCGACGAGCGTCGTCACCGTGATCGGGGACCGCGCGTCGCGCGATCCCGAGTTCGCGGCGCTCGTCGAGCGCAACGACCGCCTCGGCAACGGCGTGCCCGACCGCAACGTCGACGAGGTGTACGACGCGCTCCTCGACTCCTCCGCGGACGGCCGAGCCCGCGGGTACGTCGCCGCCGACCGCGGCAGCGCGCGGATCGACTACACGATCCGACCCGGCGTCGACAACTCCGAGGCGGTCGCCGACGTGCGCGAGCTCGCCGAGCGCACGCCGCTCAACGCGGTTCCGACCGGATCCCTCGTGGTCAACGAGGCGGTGATCGACCTGCTGACGGAGTCGGCGATCCGCAGCCTGTTCGCCGCCTTCGGGCTCACGGCGCTGTTCTTGGCGCTCTCGTACGCCTACCTCGAAGGGAAGGCGGTCTACGGCTTCCTCAATCTGGTCCCCGTGCTCGTCACCGTCGGCCTGCTCGTCGGGTCGATGCGGCTGTTCGACATCCCGCTGACGCCGATCAACGCGCCGATCCTCTCCGTCTCCATCGGGCTCGGCGTCGACTACACCGTCCACTTCGTCCACCGGTTCGTCGACGAGTACAAGGCGGGCCTGCCGATAGACGAGGCGCTCGACGTCACCATCGCGGGGACGGGCGGCGCGCTCACCGGCAGCATGCTCACCACGGTCTCCGGGCTCGGCGTGCTGTGGCTCGCGGTCATCCCCCTGTTGCGCGACTTCGGCGTCCTGCTCGCGCTCGGCGTGTTCTACGCCTACCTCTGCTCGATCCTGCTCGTCCCCTCGCTCGTCGTCGTGTGGGACCGGTACGGATCGCTCGTCGGCCTCGGGCTCGACGACGGGCTCCGCGGCGCCGGCGCCGAGCGCTGACGCTGCGTACCACGCGACTTTCGACCGGACGGCAGAGACAGAAGAGACCGAGTCAGCCGACCACGCCGACGACCAGCTGGACCGTGACGAGGACGAGGAACGCGGCGCCGGTGGCCAGGGTGCCCGCGGCGACGCCGTGCGCGTTCCCGAGTCCGCGGCTCCGGGTCGCGAAGTAGGCGCCGAGGAAGACGAAGCCGACGAGCAGCAGCCCGACGGCCAGGAAGGCGACGTTCACCAGCGTCCCGGCGAGGCCCTCGGGGATCCCGAAGCTCCCGACGCCGAGGAGGATGCTCCCGCCGACGAGGACGGTGATGCCGACGAACGAGACCGCCCACACGACCGGCGTCCGGACCACGTCGCCGAGCGTCTCGACGACGGCCTCGTAGCGTCCGCCCGTCTCGTCGCGGCCGGGAGCGACTCGCTTCGCCCCGATTTCGGCGACCGCGACGAACGTGGCGACGACGAGGAGGCCCATCAGCCCCGTACTCAAGAGGGTGAGTGATGTCATGGATTTCCGTTGTTAGGGGCTCCGTTCGCGCGTACAAATACCCTTCGACGCGCCTTTGACGCGGGGTCTCCGCACCGATCGGTCCCCTCGACCGCGGCACCGTTCGACCGGTCGGCGGGGTCCCGCTCGGGGGGCGAAACGGACCCGTTCACTCCCTGATGGCCCGCCCCGCTACACAAGAGATAAGTGTACCATCGCTAAGGGTGGTACAAGAGCAGACAGACGAACATGATAGATCCAGTTATCCTACAACAAGGGGGCGACTGGCGCGCACAGGCGGAGGTCTTCGACGAGATCTTCTTCGTCTTCCTCGCGCTCGGCACCCTCGTCGGTACCATCGTCGTGGCGTACACGCTGTGGAACGTGTACAAGTACCGCGACGACGGGAACCGGTCGGACGAGGAGTTCGACGCGCCGGTCGTCGGCGAGCTCCCGACGGGACAGGGCGGTCCGAAAGCCAAGAAGCTCTTCCTCTCGTTCGGGTTGAGCGCGATCGTGGTCATCAGCCTCGTCGTGTACTCGTACGGGCTCCTCCTCTACGTTGAGGAAGGGCCGGACACCGATGAGGAAGGCGACATCGAGATCATGGTCGAAGGCTACCAGTACGGTTGGGAGTACGAGTATCCGAACGGGCACACCGAACGGGGTGAGCTGATCGTGCCCGCCGACCAGCGGATCGACATCAACGTGACGTCGAGGGACGTCTGGCACAACTTCGGATCGTCGGACTTACGCATAAAGACAGACGCCATTCCCGGGGACTACAACGATAACTGGTTCTCCGTGAGCTCGGCGGAGGTCGAGGCGCAAGGCGGCGAGGCGACGTACCCCGTCGAGTGCTTCGAACTGTGCGGCCCCGGTCACTCGCAGATGAAGGGTCAGATCACGGTCATTCCGCAAGACGAGTGGGAGGAGTGGTACGCTAACACCGGAAACAGCTCGGAGAGCGCCAGTATCGAGACCTCCGCGCACGAGTCCGGAGTACTCAGCGGGGTGAACGCATGAGCGAACTCCCGCCGACGACCTCGGTCAAGCGCTGGTTGGTCACGACCAACCACAAGGACATCGGTATCCTGTACACGATCACCGCGCTGTTCTTCCTGCTGTTCGGCGGCGTGATGGCGCTGCTCATCCGCCTCCAGCTGTGGGACCCGACGAGCCAGATCCTCTCGGGGTTGGCGTACAACGAGGCCGTCACCGCGCACGGGCTGATAATGGTGTTCTGGTTCCTCTCGCCGTTCGCGTTCGGGTTCGCGAACTACTTCGTGCCGCTCCAGATCGGCGCGGACGACCTCGCGTTCCCGCGGCTGAACGCCCTATCGTACTGGATGTACCTGTTCTCGGGCGTGCTGCTCGGGATCAGCTTCTTCCAGGGCGGCACGCTCACAGCCGGCTGGACGATGTACGCGCCGCTCAACGTGCCGATGTACACGCCCGGTATCGGGTCGACCGGCGCGATTCTCGCGCTCACGATGTTCATTATCGGCGTCACCGCGTCGACCGTGAACTTCCTCACGTCCATTCATCACTCCCGCGCCGAGGGGATGGGTATCATGGACATGCCGCTGTTCTCGTGGTCGATCCTCGCGACGGTGTGGATGATGCTGTTCGCGTTCGCGGCGCTGCTCGGTGCGCTGTTGATTCTCGGTTCCGATCGGGTGCTCGGGAGCGTCTACTTCTCCGCTACTGAGGGCGGTGCCCTGCTGTGGAGCCATCTTTGGTGGTTCTTCGGCCACCCGGAGGTGTATATCGTCTTCTTCCCGGCGCTCGGGGTCATGCTGGAACTGTTCCAGACGTTCTCCGGCCGCCGCCTCGTCGGTCGCAAGTGGGTCATCATCTCCATCTGCTTGATCGCCGTCCAGTCGTTCCTCGTGTGGATGCACCACATGTTCCTCACGACGATTAACCTGGAGATCAAGACGCTGATGATGGCGACGACGATCGGTATATCCCTCCCCTTCGACCTGATCGTCTTCTCGCTGATCTACACGCTGATCAAGGGGCGGATCCAGTTCACGACGCCGTTCCTGTTCGCGTTCGGGGCGCTGCTCCTGTTCATCCTCGGCGGTATCACCGGGGTCTTCCTCGGCGCAATCGTGCTCGACTACGAGTTCCGCGGCACCTACTGGGTGGTCGCGCACTTCCACTACGTGATGTTCGGCGGGGCGACGGCGCTCGTTGGCGCGATCTACTACTGGTTCCCGAAGGTGACCGGCAAGATGTACAACGAGTTCCTCGGGAAACTCCACTTCGTCACGTTCTTCCTCGGCTTCAACGCCGTCTACTTCTCGATGTTCCTCGCTTGGGAGACCCCGCGCCGGGTGTTCGAGTACAACCCCGAGTTCCAGATCTACCACCAGTTCGGGACGATCGGCGCGTTCGTGCTCGGACTCTCCTTCTTCATCATGTTCTACAACCTGGCGCAGTCCTACGTCTCCGGCGAGCCGGCCGGTGCCAACCCGTGGGACTACTCGCGGACGGCGGAGTGGGCGGTCTCCTCGCCCCCGCCGCTGGAGAACTGGCCGAACAGGCCGTCGTACGCCTCCGGAAAGCTGGAGTTCGTGAAAGACTACGTGCCGGACGGCGGGCCCGCGGTGAAGACGGACGAGGACGGTAACGTCGCCACCGACGGCGGCGACACCCACTCGTCGCACATCTCGAGCTACGCTCACTGGGACAAACATCCGAGTCACGCGAGCATCTGGCCGTTAGCACTGTCGCTCGCCCTCGGCGTCCTGCTGTTCGGCCTCTCCGGCTTCGCCAACTCCGTGACCGTCGAACTGGGCGAGACGGCGCTCCAGAGCGACGTCGTCATCTCCAACCTGCTTTACCCGACCGCGATCCTGGCCGGGATCGGCGGACTCCTATACACCGGCGTGAAGTGGGGGACGGAGGACTTCTACGCTCCGCCGACCGAGTTCGCCGAGCGGTGGCCGTTCAACGGCGTCGAGAAGGTGAAGCTGGGGATGTGGTTCTTCCTGGCGTCCGACGTGCTCGTCTTCGGCGCGCTGCTGTCTGCGGCCATCTTCATCCGGTACAACGCCGGCTGGATGACGTGGGAGCCGCTGACCGACCCGCTACCCGGACTGATCAACACCTTCGTGCTACTCACGTCCTCGTTCACCGTGATCTTAGCGCTGGTCGCGGCCCGCCGGAAGAGCCGGCAGGGCCTGCTGGCGTCGCTGGGGTCGACCATCCTGCTCGGGTTCGTCTTCATGGCGATCAAGATGTGGGAGTGGAACCACGAGGTCTTCGACAAGGGCGTGACCATCTCCGCGAACGCCCACGGCGACCCGATCCAGGCGTCGATCTACTACGTCACGACCGGGCTCCACGGGATCCACGTGCTGCTCGGTCTCGTGGTCGCTATCTTCCTGTTCGTCAGGGCGTACCAGGGTCACTACCTCGACGACGAGCGGCCGATCGAGTACTTCGGCCTCTACTGGCACTTCGTGGACATCGTCTGGGTGTTCGTGTTCCCGCTGTTCTACCTCTTCTGAGGCGGTTCGCGGCCCCGTTTTTTCGTCGTCACGCGTCGCCCTCACCGACCGGTTCGGCGCACCACTGACAGAAGTCGAACGTCGGGTCGGTCTCCCTTCCGCACTCGGGACAGCGGATCGTCTCGCCGGACTCCGGTTCCGCCTCGCCGCCCGCAACCTCCGCGGACGCGGCGCCGGGACCGGGTACCGTGTCCGGCGAGCCCGTCGCTCGGGACGCGTCGGAGTCCCGCTCTGACGTCCGGTTGTGTCGGACCGCCACGACGTACGCGTCGACCACGCTGGCGACCACGACCGCGGCGGCGGGCGCGACCTCCGAGACCGCCGGCGGGTCGCCCGCGAGCGCGCCCGAGATCGCTGACTCCGGGACGAACACGAACACCGCCGCGGCGACCGTCAGGTACCAGCCGAGCCCGCGGGCCCACCGGCGGAGGTACGCGTGACCCAGTCCCGAGACGACGAGCGCGAGCAATGCGGCGAGCCAGGGCCGCCGACGAGTGCGTTCCGACATGGGCGCCCGTACGACCTCCCGCCCCGAGAACCTACCTCTCTCGGAGCGTTTATGTTGCGGACGCGCCGAACTCCGGTATGTTCGGCGTTCCGCTCGGCGAGTTCCTCTCCGGGGCCGCGGTCGCGGTGTTCGGCGTCGGCACCTGGGGGATCGGCCTCGGCGTCGTGTACCTCCTCTACCGCCGGTGGCGCGGCGACGGCCCCCGCGGCGACGGCGACTGAGCCGGACGGCTCGAATTCCGGTTCGGCCACGCTTTTCACGTCGCTCGTCCGATCTAGCGTATGACAGACACGGCGCTCGTCGTCGGCGGCACGCGGTTCATCGGCCGACACACCGTCGCGGAGCTGCTCGCACACGACTACGAGGTCGCGATATTCAACCGCGGGAACCACGAGAACCCCTTCGCGGACGACGACCGGGTGACCCACGTCGAGGGCGACCGGAAAGACGAGACCGCGCTCCGGGCCGCGAAGCTGTCGGTCGAACCGGACGTCGTGATCGACTGCGTCGCGTACCACCCGGCCGACGTGGCGAGCGCGACCGACGTCTTCGCCGACGTCGACGGCTACGTCTACATCTCCTCGGGCTCCAGCTACGCCGCCGAGGAGATCCCCAAGCGGGAGGGCGAGACGCCGCTGGAGCCGTGTACCGACGCGCAGGCGGTCGACGACGGCCACGAGACGTACGGCAACCGGAAGGCTGAGGGCGACCGCGAGGTGTTCGCGGCCGCCGAGGCGGGCGTCAACGCGATGGCCGTCCGCCCGTGTATCGTCTACGGCCCGTACGACTACACCGAGCGGCTCGACTACTGGATCGACCGCGTGCTCACCCACGACCGCGTCGTCGTCCCCGGAGACGGACAGAACCTCTGGCACCGGGCGTACGTCGAGGACGTCGCGAGCGCGCTGCGGATCGTCGCCGAGCGCGGCGAACCGGGCGCGGCGTACAACGTCGGCGACCGGCGGGCGCTCACCCTGCGGGAGACGCTGGAGACCATCGCCGACGCGGCGGACACCGAGGTCGACGTCGTTCCCGCGAGCGCGGACGCGCTGGCGGCCGGCGGGCTCGACCCGGAGGAGTTCACCCTCTACCGCGAGTACCCGCACCTGCTCGACACGTGCGCGCTCGCCGATTTGGGCTGGGAGTCGACGCCGGTCGACGAGGCGATGTCGCGGACCGTCGAAGAGCACCGCGAGTCGGACCGCGACGGGAGCGAGTGGGACCCCGGCCGCGAGGCCGAGGAGCGCGTCATCGGCGTGAAGGAGACGCTCTGAGGCGGTCGCGCCGCTCCGGGCGGCGACGCCCCCTCAGTACGCCGCGTCCCACCGCGCGGGCTTCCGCCGGTTCCCGCAGTCGCGGCACTCCATCCGGTCCATCGTGTCGATGGCGATGTCCGTCCCCTCGCAGTTGCCACAGAGGTAGCCGTAGCGGCGCTCGTGGCCCGGGTCGACGTACGCGACGTAGAACGGGGCCTGTGAGCCGCGGTCGCTCTCGTCGAACGCGACGTGGACGGTCTCTCCGTCCTCCGTCTGGTACGTCGCCTCGGAGATGCCCCTGAGCCGCCCGACCTGCTTCCGGAACTCCCGTTCCGCGAACAGTTCGCCGCCGATGTCCACCTCGCGCTCGCCGGCGAGCTCGTACCCCTCGCGCTCGTAGAACTCCGTGCCCGCCTCGTTGTCGGCGAGGACGCGCGCCTCGATACGGTCGACGTCGGCCGAGCGGAGCGCCGACTCGACCCGCTCTAGCAGCGCCGAGCCGATGCCCGAGCCACGGTGGTCGGGGTGGACGTGGAGCCAGTCTATCTCGCCGACCCGCTCGCGGCGCCCGACGACGTAGCTCTCCGCGAACCCGACGACGACCCCGTCCACCACGGCGACCGGGAACACCGCGTCGTCGTCCTCGACGTCGTCGCCGAGGTCTCCGGCGTCGTACCACTCCTCGACGGCTTCGTCCAACAGCGCTTCGTCGACGGCGTGCCCGTACGACGCCACGAGCGACTCGCGGGCGACCGACCGGACCGCGTCGACGTCTTCGGCAGTTGCTTCGCGTAGGTCCATGCGTGTAGATACCACCCCGACTACTAAAAACTCGGTCGAGATTTCCGTCGCACGCAACGGGTCCCTCTATCCGGCGTGAGCCGCGCGAGTACCCGTTCTGCGCCGACCGCGCCGTCGGTGCGACCGCTGGCCGGCGCGCTCCGTCGACACGCCGCGTCAGACGCGCCACTTCTCTTCGGTGTAACACATCTCCTAGAACGCGTGTTCGAGCCGCGCGCTCCGCAGGAACGCCGCCCGCATCGCGTCGCGCTCGCCGGGGTACGCCTCGGCGTGCCGGTCCACGAGGTCGCGCATCCAGGCGACCGTCTCGCGGAAGGCGTCGCTCGTGTACTTCTCGATGAACGGGGTGTAGCGGTGCTCCTCGGTCGCGCGGTCGGCCATGTGGTCGGCGACGTCGAGGTAGCCCTGCCCGCACGGGTAGACGGCGGCGACGGTCTCCGCGATCGACCCCTCGTGGGCCGTCCGGACGAGGAAGTCGGTGTAGGCCGCGCAGGTCGGCGCCTTCTCGACCGCCTCCAGATCCGCGGCCGAGAGGCCGTAGTCTGCGGCGAACGAGCGGTGGAGGTCCATCTCGTCGTCGAGCGTGGCGTGCGCGGCCGCCGTCAGCCGCCGGGTCGTCTCCTCGTCGTCCGCCTTCGTCCCCGCGATCGCGAAGACGCGCGCGTAGTCGAGCAGGTACCGGTAGTCCTGTCTCACCCAGTGTCTGAACGCCGCCTCGTCCAGTTCCCCGTCCGCCAGTTCGACGACGAACGGGTGCTCCTTCTGTGCGTCCCAGATGTCCGATCCGGCCTCAAGGAGTCGATCGCTGAACGCCATCTCGTCCGAGAGTCCGTTTCGGACTGTGTTATAACTAACTAATATTAGCAAGTAATATCGTGCGGCGGCAACGAGAACGGCGGCATCGCTCCGCGGAAAGCGAGAGGTGTCGAGAGGAGGTTCGGGAAGGAGAGTCCGCGGCCGTCGCGGGGACGTTACGAGATGGAGTACGTCGCGGCCGCCATCAGCAGCATGGTGAGCGCGAGCGCGAGGCCCATCAGGTAGGTCAGCGAGCGGTTCTCCCACCGGAGGTGCTGGAAGTACGCGACGATGAGCAGCGTCTTGACCGTCGCGATCACCAGCGTCCCGGCGATCGCCGTCGTGTACGAGAACTCGATGAACGACGTCTCGAAGAGCGCGAAGTTCAGCGTCGCCGCGACGAGGAGGGCGACGTATATCGCCGAATACAGTTTCACGGAGTCGTGCGCCATCTTACGCCCCACTTCGTCCCTGCGCTTAAAGAATTAACCATCCGGGGGTCCCGGATCCCGAAACGCCTATCCGCGCGACGACCGGACCTGCGGTCGGTCGCAGCATACGACCGGTGCTCCCGTGACTCCGCTGGAACCGACGGACGACCTGCTCGAATCGCTGTACGTCGTCAACAAGGTCGCAAAGCAGTTCGCCGACGAGGCCACCGCGGCCTACGAGCGCGGCGACGTCACCGAGAGCAACGTCCGCTCGGCCCGCAAGGACGCCCTCTACCGGCTCAAGACCGCCGTGCTCTCCCGTGTGGTCGCGTACGACGCCGACGGGGTCACCGGCGAGTACCACGCCATCAACGGCGACGTGTGGCTGTTCCTCACGGTCGGCGACTGGCACTTCCACCAGCCGCCGCACGCGATCGGCGGCGACCTCACCGACGCGATCGCGGTCTCGAACTCCCGGGCGAACCCGATCGACGCCCCCTACGAGCGCGACGCCGCCGTGCGGCGCTCGGACCGCACGCTCGAAGAGGCGCTGTCGCGGCTCGCCGAGGTCGGCGCCAACGCCAACGACCACCTCGCGCGGCCGACGGTCACCAGCGAGCACGACCGGATCGTCGACGTCCGGTGGCCGTTCCTCTCTTGAGTTCCGCACGCCGCAGAAAAACCGCGTCTCTTCGGACCGCCTACCGGGCCCGCTTAGGCCTCGACGACTTCGATCGCGCCGAGCATCCCGTTCGCTTTGTGGGGCGTACACTGGTACAGCTGGATGCCCGTGTTGTCGAACGACTGCTCGAACGTGTATCCCTCCTCGGCGATGGTCTCCCCGTTGTCGAAGTCGGACTCGGACCCCTCGACCGAGGCCACGTTGTGTCCCCCACCGACGCCGGTCCACTCCCAGACGACGGTCGTGCTCGAGTCGATCCGGACCGCGGCGGGCGCGAAGGCGAACCCCACGTCGCCGGCGCCGACCTCGATGGTAATCTCGTCTTGGCCCGTGAGATCCGCCATGGTCCCGTCGTACATGCGGGCCTCCGACAGGTAGTCGTCGATCTCGCTCGGGACGTCTTCGATGACGTTCCCGCCGTCGCCGCCGTCGCCGCCGTCGCCGCCGTCGCCGCCGTCGCCGCCGCCGGAACAGCCGGCGAGCGTTCCGATTGTCAGCGCTGCGCCGGTTCCGGCGAGATACCGCCGTCTGGACAAGTTATCAGGCATCACCTAACGTAGGGTTTCGAGCCATACAAACCCCGCGATACGTTTCGATTTTCGGGAACGCACGACGGTGTGTGGCTCACGTATTCCCCCGCCGAATCGGGTCACGAAGCCCGGCTTTATCGCGCTCCGACGCTTCCCGAGAGACATGCGCGAAGACGCGCTGGCGACGCGGCTCGTCGAACACTACGAGGCGACGGGCGACGACCCGGCGATCCGCCTCGAAGAGCCGTACGACGCCGACGGGCGCGAGGGCGTCGTCGACCTGTTCGTCCGGACGCGGACGCCGGAGCCGGTCGACCGCGTGATCGAGCTCAAGGCGGACGCCGCGGTCCGCCGCGCCACCGGCGCGAACGAGGTCCTCCGACAGTACCGGCGGATGGAGCGGTACTTCCACGCCGACGAGCGCCACGCGCTGCGTCCCAAGCTCGGGCGGACCGAGCCGGGCGCCCGCTACCTGCTCTGCTTCGCGCCGACGCCCACCTGCGTCCATCACGTCGCGACGAACCGCACGCTGTACGGCTCCGTCGACCGGGATGCGTACGCCGGCGACGTGCCGGCGGTCCGCACCGTCGCGTTCCTGACGGGGCTGGAGGGCGACCCGGCCGACCTCGGCCTCGTGTCGGTCAACGGCGACGCGGCGTTCGGGTCGGCGCCGTTCGTGCGAGCGGTGCCGGACGGGTCGCGGCTCGCCGAGAGCTTACGCGGCGTCGACGACGACCTGATCGAGTTCCCCTGAGACGGCCGGCGGGCGGCTGAGGGCGGGAGACGGTCCCTTCAGAGGCCGAGTTCGCGCCCGATGACGACGTGTTGGATCTCGCTCGTCCCCTCGCCGATCTCCATCAGCTTCGCGTCGCGGTAGAAGCGCTGCGGCGCGAAGTCGGTGGTGTAGCCGTAGCCGCCGAGCGTCTGGACCGCCTCCTCGGCCACCTCGCGGGCGGCCTCGCTGGCGTCGAGCTTGGCGAGCGCCGACTCGCGCGTGACCGACTCGCCGGCGTCGTACTTCGACGCGGCCCGGTGGGTCAGCAGGCGGGCGCGCTCGATCTGCCGGTGCATGTGGACCACCTTGTCGCGGACGGCGTCGAACTTCGATATCGGCTTGCCGAACTGCTCGCGCTCGCCCGCGTACCCCTTCGCGGCCTCGTAGGCGCCCTGCGCGAGCCCGACCGAGAGCGCGGCGATGGAGATCCGCCCGCCGTCGAGCGTCTTCATCGTCTGCGTCCAGCCGTCGCCCTCCTCGCCGAGCAGCCGGTCCGCCGGGATCCGCACGTCGTCGAAGGCTATCTCGCAGGTCGGCGAGCTGTTCAGGCCCATCTTGTCCCAGACGGTCGTCACCTCGAACCCGTCGTCGGCGTCGGGGTCGACGATGAACGTCGAGATGCCGTCGTACCCGGCCTCGGGGTCCGTCACCGCCTTCACGAGGATCGAGTCGGCGACGTTCGCGTTCGTGATGAACTGCTTGGTGCCGTTCAGCACGTACTCGTCCGCGTCGGCGTCATACTCGGCGGTCGTGTCCATGTCGGAGGCGTCCGAGCCGCTGCCGGGCTCGGTGAGCGCCCACGCGCCGAGCCCCTCCCCCTCCGCGAGCGGGCGGAGCCACCGCTCCTTCTGTTCGTCGGTCCCGAACAGGTCGATCGGCTTCGCGCCCAGCGAGGTGTGGGCCGCGTACGAGAGCCCGATCCCGCCGGAGACGCGGCCGAGCTCCTCCGTGACCAGCGCGTACATCAGCTGATCGCCGCCGAGACCGCCGTACTCCTCCGAGACCGGGACGCCCATCATGTCCAGGTCCGCGAGCGACTCGAACACCTCCTCGGGGAAGCGGTGTTCGTCCTCGATCTCCTGTGCGATGGGCGCGATCTCCTCCTCGCAGAACTCCCGGACGGTGTCGCGTATCATCCGGTGCTCGCCGGGTACCTCGAAGTCCATGGGCAAGGATTGCGACCCGCGGGCATAAACGATGCGAACGACCGTGATAAACCGCGGCGCCGGACGGTCCGCGAGCCGACGACTTATGCCGCGTCGCCGCGTTCCGACGGTATGGAGTTTCGGGAGCTCGTCCGCGGTCGCGTCGACTGGCCCGACATCGAGCGGGTCGCGCGCGAGCTGGCGGCCCGGTACGACCGCGACGAGATGCGGGTGCGCTTCCTCGACGCCGACAACTGGCTGTCGACGCCGATGGTCGTCGACGAGGACCTCTTCGTGAAGGTGATCACGCGACAGAACACGCTCGTCCACGCGCTGTTCACCACCGGGCGGAATCTCGGCGCGTTCTCGGCCGGCACCGAGGGGTTCTTCGAGCGCCACGAGACGCCCTACGAGATGGCGCGCCACGAGCTGGAGGCGACCCGGCGCGTCCGCGAGCTCGGGGTCAACGCGCCCGAGCCGGTCGAGGCGTTCGAGGTCGGCGACCTCGGCGTGCTCGTGTTGGAGTACCTGCCCGAGTTCCGCACCTTAGGCGAACTCGACGCGGCGGCCGTCGCCGAGCTCGCCCCCGAGCTGTTCGAGACGCTCCGGGCCATCCACGACGCCGGCCTCGCGCACGGCGACCTCCGCGCCGAGAACGTCCTCGTCGCCGACGGCGAGCTCCACGTCATCGACGCGACCCGCGTGAGCGAGGACGGCCGCGAGGCGGCGCGCGCCTACGACCTCGCGAGCGCGCTGGCGGCGCTGGAGCCGCTGGTCGGCGCCGCCGAGACGGTCTCGGCCGCGCTGACGAGCTACTCGACGGACGAGCTCCTCGCGGCGCGGCGGTTCCTCGACTTCGTCGCGATCCGGCCGGACCACGACTTCGACGCCGCGGAGCTGACCGGCGAACTCGAAAAGCGGACGACGTGACCCGGAGCCGCGCGGCCGAACCGCTCCTGTAGCTCCAGGAGGTTGCCGGCGCGGTCGGAGTCGCGGATCGCGTCGAGGAGCGCCTCGACCTCGTCCGTGGTGTCCGCGAAGGCGGTGAACAGCCCGTTCACAGAGTCGGGCGCGTCGGCGTCGGTCCGCGGCGAGTTGTAGATGGCGTGCGCGAGCACCCCGCCGTCCGCCCTGCCCGTCGCCTCGATGGCCCAGCAGTTCGGATGCCACAGGTCGAGCGTCAGCCTGGTCCCGCCCCAGTCCTCCCGCCCCTCCGCGTCGGTCGTCGCCATTATCCGACACAGTTGGTAGCGCACCACAAAGACCCGGCCGCCCATGGTAGGGTGGGTTATTTGGACGTGCCGACGGTAACCGCCACATATGGCGCAGCCCTACCAGCACTACATCGACGGCGAGTGGGTCGACGGCGACGGGTCCGAGACCTTCGAGAGCGCGAACCCCGCGACGGGCGAGTCCTTAGGCGAGTTCCGACGCGGGACTCCCGAGGACGTCGAGCGCGCGGTCGACGCCGCGGACGCGGCGTTCGAGGAGTGGCGGGAGCTCTCGCGGATCCAGCGCGCGGAGTACCTGTGGGACGTCTACCACGAGCTCCGCGACCGGACGGACGAGCTCGGCGCGATCGTCTCGAAGGAGTGCGGCAAGGAGATCAGCGAGGGGAAAGCCGACGTGGTCGAGGCCGCGCACATGGTCGAGTGGGCCGCGGGCGACGCCCGCCACCCGAAGGGCGACATCGTCCCCTCGGAGATCCCCTCGAAGGACGCGTACATGCGCCGGAAGCCGCGCGGCGTCACCGGCTGTATCACGCCGTGGAACTTCCCGGTCGCGATCCCGTACTGGCACATGGCCATCGCGCTGGTCGAGGGGAACACCGTCGTGTTCAAGCCCGCCGAACAGACCCCGTGGTGCGCGCAGATCATCGCGGAGATGTTCGACGACGCCGGGATCCCGGACGGCGTGTTCAACATGGTCCAGGGGTTCGGCGACGCTGGTAACGCGATCGTCGAACACGAGGACGTCTCCACGGTGCTCTTCACCGGCTCCGCGGAGGTCGGCCACCACATCCAGGAGAAGCTCGGTGGCGTCGCCGGCAAGCGCGCGGCCTGCGAGATGGGCGGCAAGAACGCCGTCGTGGTCACCGAAGAGGCGGACCTCGACGTCGCGGTCCACTCCGCGGTGATGTCCTCGTTCAAGACGACGGGCCAGCGCTGCGTCTCCTCCGAGCGCCTGATCGTCCACACCGACGTGTACGACGAGTTCAAAGAGCGGTTCGTCGAGGTCGCGGAGTCGGTCGCGGTCGGCGACCCGCTCGACGAGGACACGTTCATGGGGCCGTTGATCGAGCCGGAGCACTTGGAGAAGGTCACCGAGTACAACGAGCTCGCCCGCGACGAGGACGTGAATGTCCTCGTCGACCGGACGGAACTCGACGCCGACGAGGTCCCCGACGGCCACGCGGACGGCAACTGGATCGGCCCGTTCGTCTACGAGGCGGACCCCGACGCCGACCTGCGGTGTACCCACGAGGAGGTGTTCGGGCCCCACGTCGCCCTGCTGGAGTACGAGGGCGGCGTCGAGCGCGCCGTGGAGATCCAGAACGACGTGGACTACGGGCTGGCCGGCGCGATCATCTCCGAAGACTACCGACAGATCAACTACTACCGCGACCGGGCCGAGCTGGGGCTGGCGTACGGGAACCTCCCGTGTATCGGCGCCGAGGTCCAGCTCCCCTTCGGCGGCGTGAAGAAGTCCGGTAACGGCTACCCCTCCGCCCGCGAGGCCATCGAGGCCGTCACCGACCGCACCGCGTGGACCCTGAACAACTCGAAGGAGATCGAGATGGCGCAGGGGCTCTCCGCGGACATCAAGACGACCGACGACTGACGAGCCGCGATCGGTTCCGCGGCCTCGTCGCTCGCACCGTTCTCATTCCGTCACGTCGCGGACCGCCGCGACCGTCTCTTCGGGGGTCTCGGCCGCGGCGAGCGCGCCGCGGGGCGCCAGCCGCTCCCGCGGTCGCCCGACCGGCTGCGGCTCGGCGACCGTCTCGATCAGGTCGGCCGCCCGCAGGAGCCGCTTTATCCGCGTGAACGTCGAGGGGCTCCCGAGCCCCGCGTCCTCGCAGGCCCGCCGGAGGGTGCGGTCGAGGACGCCCTCTCGCGCGCCGACCGCGTAGGCGCGGACGCGGGCCGCTTCCGGGTCGGGCCCGTCCGCGCTCGCGTCGCCCGAACCCCCCGGCGTGTCGCCCGCGCTGTCTACCGTATCGCCGGCGTCGTCCCCCGTGTCGCCCGCGCCGTCCGTCACGTCGAGCGCGCGGAGGACCGCCGCCGCGACCGACTCGTCGCACCGCGCGGCGATCCCCTCGTACACCCGCCGCCGACTGGGCGTCCGGAGCCCGTACGGCTCCGCCTCGGCGAACCGCGACCCGTACCGCTCGCGGAGCGAGGCGTCGTCGCCGACCGGGTACCACCCACCCGGTTCCGCGGCCGCCCCGGCGCGCTCGCTGCCGATCAGGGCGAATCCGGTCTCCTCGCCCGCCAGCACCGGGTTGGGCTGCGGCGCGTCGAGGACGCGGAGCTCGACGGCGTCGGCGTCGACGAGCGCCGCGAGCCGGCTCGCCGACCGGAACCCCGCCGTCGCGTCGTCGACCGCGCTCTCGCCCGCGAGCACCTTCAGCGTCGGGATCTCCGACGGGTCGGGGTCGTCCGCGCCCGTGTCGCCCGCGCCGCCCGACAGGTCCGCGACGCTCGGCTCGACGAGCGCCGGCGCGGCCTCGCGGTACCCCGCGACGACGGCGCGGAGCAGCCGCGGTCCGGGGTCGACGAGGACCGGGTCGGCGAACGCGCCGAGCCGGAGCGGCTCGGGGGTCGAGGGGAGCGCCGGGCCGGTCGGCATCAGGCCACCCTACGGCCGCGACGGATTAAGCGTGCGGGACGGAACGTTGGACGCGGCGGCACCGGCCGGGGCGTCGGATCGCCGCGTGCCGGCTCGCGCGCCTTTTTCACTCCGCGCCCGGAACCGTCTCGCGTGCCACCGCTCGACCTGTCGATCGGGCTCGGAACGTCCGGGCTCGACGACCCCGAGACCTGTACCGACACCGTCGCCGCGGCGCTGGACGCCGGCTACCGCCACGTCGACACCGCGCAGATGTACGACAACGAGGCCGCGGTCGGCGCGGGGATCGCCGCGAGCGACGTCGACCGCGACGACGTGGTCGTCGCCACGAAGGTCCACCCCGAGAACCTCGCCCCGGACGACGTGCGGGAGACGGCGCGCGAGAGCCTCGACCGCCTCGGACTCGACCGCGTCGACCTCCTGTACGTCCACTGGCCGATCCGCGCGTACGACGCCGAGGCGACGCTGCCGGCGTTCGACGACCTCCGCGACGCCGGCGTGACCGACCACGTCGGCGTCTCGAACTTCACCCCCGACCTGCTGCGCGAGGCGCGCGAGATCCTCGACGCGACGATCGCGGCCCACCAAGTTGAGTGCCACCCGCGGTTCCGCCAGCCGGAGCTGCGCGGGCTCGCTGCCGAGTTCGACCACCGCCTCGTCGGCTACTCCCCGCTCGGTCGGGGCGAGATCCTCGACGACCCGGAGGTCGCCGCGATCGCGGAGCGGAACGACTGCTCGCCCGCGGTCGTCGCGCTCGCGTGGGCGCTCGACCGCGGCGTCGCCCCGATCCCGAAGGCGCGCGGCGACCACGTGCGCGAGAACCTGCGCGCGCTCGACGTCGACCTGCCCGACGCCGACCTCGACGCCATCGACGCGCTCGACCCGGGCGAGCGACGGATCGACCCGGACGACGCGGCGTGGAACCGCTGAGGCGGGCGGCCGAACCCCCGCCGCGGTCAGACGGCGTCGAGCCGCGCCCGTAACTCGGCGTCCGCGCGCTCGATCAGGGCGTCGACCGGCTCGTCGAGGTACGTCGCCCACTGGTCGACGAACCCCGACCGCCCGAGCATCCTGACGACCTCGTAGACCGGGCGGCGCCGCTCGAACCCCGCCGGGAGCCCCCCGGCCCGCTCGCGATACCCCTCGCGGAGGGCGGCGGCGAACCGCTCCGGGCCGGTCGAATCGAAGCCGTTGAGCAGTTGGTCCTCGGCGCGGACGAGGTCCCGCGCCGGGTCGCCCACGTGAGACAGCTCCCAGTCGATCGCCGCCACCGCGTCGGCGTCGACGAAGAGGTTCGGCTTCGTGATGTCGCCGTGGAGCAGCGCGGCCGGCGCCTCGTCGAGCGTCTCCCGGTTCGCGCGGACGCAGTCGATCACCGCGTCGTAGTGGCTCGCGAGCCGCTCGCTGGTGCCGATCTCGCGTGTCCGCTCGACCGTCGCGAGCAGCACGTCGGACCACGGCGCGAACGCTATCGAGAGCCCGGTCGGCCCGTCGGGTCCCGCGGACGTTTCTTTCTCCGCGGTCGCCGCGCGCTCCGCCGCGCTCCCGCGCTCCGTCCCCGCGCCGACGATCTCCCCGTGGTCCGGGAACCGGTCGGCGTGGAGCGCGGCGAGCGCGGCCCCGACGCGGCGGAGCAGTCGCTCGCGCTCGTCGCCGCTCGCCGCCTCGTAGGCGTCCAACAGCCCGCGACCGGGCGCCGGCGCCGTCGCGAGGTACGCCGGGTTGCCGTCGGGCTCGGCCGCCAGCACCTCGGGAACCGCGAGTGGCCCGTGTTCGGCGACGTAGCGGAGCACGGCGCGCTCGCGGGCGAGTCGGCGGCTCTCGTCGGCCAGCGCGACCTTGAGGAACGCCCGGCCGCCGTCGGCGAAGACGACGCCAACCGTCTCGTTGGCGCCGTTCCACGAGGGGCCGACGCCCGTCAATCGGTCCACGGCCCGGTCCGGAAACGCCGCCGCGAGTGCCCGTTCGATCGGCTCTGACCCGGCACCGTTCATACCCTTTTTCCGTGCGGGGGCGTGTTAATATTTTTGTCAGGACGGCATTTGCCGTGGTGCGTGAGCGCTCGGAATACGTTTCAGAATCCTGTTACCGCGTGATTATCGACACGCTCATACGTGTTGGCGAACCAGAATAAGCTCGTGAAAGACGGGGTTTCGGGCGAGCGCATCGGGTTCGAGGTCGACGGGACGACGCTCACGGTCCGCGACGTGATCGAGGGCGAAGAGATGGAGTTCCGCGCCGACCGCGAGCCGGAGCTCTCGCCGGCGCTCTCGGCCCTGTTCCCCTCCCCGGTCGACAACGCCGTCAGCTTCGAGGCGACGTCGCTCGCCGTCCCGGCGTACACGTCGATCGTCGTTCGCGACGCCGAGGGCGAGTTCGTCGAGCGCCCGAACGATCCAACGGAATTCCCGCGGGGATCGTACTGTGTCGAGACCACGGGCGCAGTGAAGTCGACCCTCAGAGTCGAAGACGCGGAGCTGTCGGTCAGCGGCGTCGAGGGACCGGAATCGGTCGAGATATCGCTGGACCGTCCCGCGACCGTCTCCCTCGGCGTCCGCTCGCTCCATACCCGGCCGGAGGCGACGACCACCGTCCCGGACGACCCGGAAGCCCTCGCGGAGGCGGTGTCGGTGCTGGGATCGTCCATCAGAGAGTTTTCCGCGGAGCGGTCCTGGCCGACGCTTCGGGGGTACCCGCCCCGCATCCACCGAGGGGAGTCGCTCGAAATCCCGAGCCCGCTGACCGTCCCGGACACGGGCGTCGAGGTGGTCGTCCGACCGACGTACGCCGACGTGTACCGCCTCTCGACGCTCGCCTACTACCTCGGGGCCCGGATGACGATCGGCGAGGCGCCGGCCGTCCGGCTCGACAACGGGTACACGGAGCGGCTTCCCACCGACGGCCACCGGCTCGAAGAGCGGGCAGCGGACCTGCTTCGCACGTGGTTCTTCCTCGACACGCTCGTGCGGATCGACGGCTACACGATCTCCGACAGGGCGGAGTACGACCTGGTCGGCCCGCAACTGCCGTTTTACCCGCCGAACCTAGCCGATCTCCCGCTGAGCGAACGGCTGATAGAGTTCCTCGAGGTCGACGCGGAAACCGTTGAGCCGTACGCTCCCGAGTGGGCGGCGGAAGCGGTGCTTCGTCCCGGCCCCGAAGGGGCCGAGCTCCTGCCGCACCTGGCCAACATTCTCGCGCCGATTCGAGTCCGTGGCTCCGCCGAGGGGGTTCGCTCGGGAGATCCGGTCGGAGTCACGACGGCGGACCGGCCGACCGGCAGCCGATCGCTCTCCTCCTGCGAGGGCGACTCGGTTCCCGTCCCGGACTCGATACCGGAGTGGACCGCCGCGGCGCTCCCGGCGGCGTACGAACACGAGCTTCGGCGGACGCCCCCGGACGCCGGAGGCGCGAACGTCACCCTCCTCGTTCGGTCCGAAGAGCGAGCGCGGCGACTGCGCGAGGCGCTCACGAGCCCGTCGACGCCGGCCGGCGTCGGGTCGCTCTCGATTCTCGAAACGCCGACGACGGACTCAGTCGCGGACGCGCTGTCGGACCCGTCGATCGACCTGTTGTACTCCGATCTCTCCGTTCGCGAAGGCCTGCCGGTCGCGGACGACCTCCCTCGTTACCCGGCGGCCGACGACCGATCGGCTCCGGCCGTCAGCGTCTTCGAGGGAAGCTCACGTCCCGCCGTCGCCGTCGACACGGTCCGCCGCGGCGGCACCGGGGCCGCGGTGATCGACGGTCACATCCCGGCGGACCAGATTCGAACCGCGATCGAACTGCTCGCCGCGGAAGGCCTCCCGCTCGACACGGCCCTCGCGACGCTACGGCTTCCCAGTCACCCCCCGGTCCGCTTCGCGGGCAACTGCTCGACCAACGTGATGCCTCCGAACCCTCCGACGCCGAGGCTCATCTCCGTCGAGTCGGTCTCGGAGTCGCAACACCGAGTCACCTGGCGAACGGTGCTTTCCCCGGCTTCGTGGCTCGGGGCGGAGTATCAGATCGTCTACGACTGTTTCGACGAGAAGACCCGGCTCGTGGGACGCGACCCGACGGAGCGGCCGATTCTCTCCTCGGAAGTGGTGGCAGACTGGTCGACCGAGCCCGACACCACGCTGTTCCTCAACGGTCAGTTCGTGCCCCCGACAGTCGATCTCACCGTCGAGGACGTCGAAGCATCGGCTCAGAAGGCGCTCGCGACCGACGAGTCCGGCGCCGGCGATCCGACCGAACTCCGCAGCGAGTCCGAGTGACGCGACTGACGCTGCGCCGAGCGCCGCGAACCGAGTCCGCCTCGGCGACGCCGTCGCGGATCACGCCCGGCGACATTTTTTATCCCTCGGCCGACCAATCTCCGCGTATGCCCCAGATCCACCTCGACGAGGAGACGGTCGAGCGGCTCGACGCGCTCCGGGTCGACGACGAGGAGTACGACGAGATCGTGAGCGAACTGATCAACATCTACGAGGCGGAGGAGCTGACGCTGTTCCGCGGCAGCGACCTGAAGTAAGTCCGGCGTCGCCCCCGCGTCCCGGGCCGCCCCGCTACTCCTGATACGCGACGCGGACCTGTTCCCACTTGCCGACCTCCTCTAGGTGCGCCTGTAGCTCGTCGGCGTACTCCTGGACGAGCCGCTCGGCGGCCTCCAGTTCCTCGTCGGACGACCCGCCGCCACCGCCGAGCCCGAGCGCGCCCTTGATCGAGTCGACGACGCCGCCGCCGCCGCCGGAGCCGCCCGAGTCGCCCCCGGGGGCGCCGCCCATCCCCGCCATCTGCGACCGGAGGTTCTCCAGTTCGGGCATGATCGCGGGCAGGCTCGACGTGTCCGCGACGACGCGGGCGGCCTCCGGGTCGTCGGCGTTCTCGATCTCGAACTCCGTGGCCGTCATGATCAGTCCCCACTCCTGGCTGGAGAAGCGCGACGCCGCGACGCGCTCGTTGAACTGGTTGTCGACGGTCATCCGCTCGCCGACGATGGCGTCGGTCCACTCGCTCATACCCCCCGTTCGCCGGTCGCGGTGAAAAGTCCGTCCCCCCGCGGCGAGCGCCGGGTCCGCCCCCGTCCCGCTACCGCCGCAGGTCGTCGAACGCGCCCCCTGCGAGACCGGGACCCGTCGGGACCGCGATCCGGCCGCCCTCGACCGGACAGGGGTCCGGCGCCAGGTCACCGTCGAGCAGCGACGCGGTCGCGAGGCCGCAGGGCGACACGTCTGGGACCGCGGCCGCGACGTGGACGGCGGCCGTCCGGGCGACCACCGCGTCGATCGTGGTGGTGACGACCGGGTCGACGCCGGACTCTCGCGCCCGCAGCGCGGCCGCGAGCGCGCGATCCGGCCCGCCGAGCGCCATCGGCTTGAGCACGACCGCGTCGGCCGCGCCCGCGTCGAGCACCGCGCCGATCCCGCGGGCCGCGACCGACTCGTCGGCGGCGATCGGGACGCCGCCGCCGTCGTCTCTCCCGTCGTCGCCCTCGCCTCCGCCGTCGCTCCCGTCGCCGTCGGCCGGGTCGCCCCGGCGAAGCGCCGCCAGGCCGTCGAGGTCGTCCGCCGGGAGCGGCTGTTCGACGTACGCGAGGTCGAAGGCGGCCAGCGCGTCCAGCGCGCGGGACGCCGTCTCGCGGTCCCACGCGCCGTTCGCGTCGGCGCGGAGCGCGACCGCGTCGCCGACGGCCTCTCGGACGGCGCGGACGCGCTCGATGTCGGCGCCGACGCCGCGGGCGCCGACCTTCACCTTCAGGCAGTCGAACCCCGCCTCGACCGCGCGCCTCGCGTCGGCGGCGGTCTCCACCGGAGAGCCGTCTCCGACGGTCGCGTTGACCGGGACCGCGTCCGCGGGGGCGACCCCGGCGCCGGCCGTGTCCGCGAGGTGAGCGGCGAGGCGCCGTCCGCGCTCGCGGGCCGCGGCGTCGGCGACCGCGAGGGAGACGCCGTGGCGCGCGGCCGGCGTCGACGCCGCGTCCAGCGCCTCCGCGGGCGAGTCGACTTCGCTCCGGTCGCCGAGGCCGTCGAGCGCGGCCTCGCAGGCCTCCCGCGACTCCGTCCAGCCCGGGAGCGGCGTCGCCTCGCCGAGGCCGGCCGCGCCGTCCTCTGCCGTCTCTCGTTCAACGGTGACCACGAACCCCTCCCGGCGGCCGATCTCCCCGCGGGCGGTGCCGAGCGGTCCGGTCAGGTCGAGCGCGAACGGCCGGTGTCGAACGGTCCGGGCCGGCCCCCCGCCGCGCGGGTCGTCGTGGGTCACACCGCCAGTCCGACCGCGAACGCGACGGCGTACGCGGCGAGCAGTTTGCCGGTCGATTCGAGCGCGGGGTTGAGGGCCTCGCCGGAGGTCTCGGTCAACACGGTCCGCGCGACGGTCGCCGCCAGCGGGAGCGTGACGAGCGGGAGCAGCGTCGCGAGGCCGTCCCCGCGCGCGACGAACCACAGCGGGGCGAGGTACGCGAGGGCGAGCATCGCGAGGTACTCGCCGCGGGCGAACCGGTAGCCGAAGCGGACGGCGAGCGTGCGCTTGCCGGTCGAGGCGTCCTCCTCGCGGTCGCGGAGGTTGTTGACGACGAGAATGTTCGTCGACAGCGCGGCGATCGGGAGGCTCGCGACCGCGGCCCCGACGGTGACGGCCTCACCGGGCACCCCGACCGGGAACCACCCGGCGAGGAGCGCCGCGGCCTGGACGTAGTACGTCCCCGTCACGGCGATCACGCCGAAGAAGACGAACACGAAGAGGTCGCCGAGCCCGTGGTAGCCGAGCGGGTACGGGCCGCCGGTGTACGCGATCCCGGCCGCGACGGAGGCGAGTCCGATCACGAGGATCGGGACGCCGCCGACGGCGACGAGGTAGGTGCCGACGCCGATGGCGGCCGCGAAGGTGAGCCACATCGCCCGCTTCACCTCGGCCGGTTCGATGAGGCCGCTGGCGACGACGCGGGTGAACCCCTCGCGGTCGTCGGTGTCGGCGCCCTGGATCGCGTCGTAGTAGTCGTTCGCGAAGTTCGTCCCGACCTGGATCAGCGCCGCGCCGACGAGCGCCGCCAGCGCGGGCAGCGGGGCGAACACCCCGTCCGCGAGCGCCAAGCCGACGCCGACGATCACCGGCGCGGCCGCGGCCGGGAGCGTCTGCGGCCGGGCGGCGATCAGCCACGCCCGCCGGCGGGTGACCTCGGTGCTCATTACCCTCGGTTGGTGCGTGGCGTCCCTTAAGGTTGCCATCGCGGATCGCCGCCGCGCCCCCGCGGCCGCTCGCGGCGAGCGATACCGAGTGGCACACACCTATGCTCCCCGAGCGCGACCGGGCGCCATGGCCCGCGTTCCCTACGCCGAGGCGTCGGACGTGCCGGACGAGCACGAGGACCTCCTGGAGTCGTCGCTTCAGGGAAAACCGCTCCGCGTGTACCAGTCGGTCGGCAACAACCCCGAGGTGTTGGCGGGGCTGCGGTCGTTCCTCGGGTCGCTGTGGACCGACAGCGGCCTCACGGAGCGGGAGCGCGAGCTCGTCATCCTGGCGGTCGCGAGCGAGGTCGGCAACCGCTACGAGTGGCACCAACACGTCAACATCGCCCGTGGGGCTGGGGTCGACGACGACGCGATCGCAGCGCTCGGACGCGGTGACACCGGTCCCTTCGGCGACGGCGAGACGACCCTGATCGAGTACGCCCTCGCGGTCGTCCGCGGCGAGGTCGACGCGGTGGCGCACGACGAGGTCGCGGCGCTGTACGACGACGAGGCGATCGTCGGTATCGCCGCGACCGCGCGGGGGTACGACGCGCTCGGCGGGATGATCGACGCGTTCGACCTCGAACTGGAGCCCGGAACCGAGTTCCACGGGTGGGACCCCCGGTAACGACCGACAGGTTCGACAGGGTCCGGCCCGTATCGCGGGTATGACCGACACGGAGGCCGCGTCGGCGAACGGGATCGAGGCGCGGTACGAGGAGACGGACGGCGAACGACGGCTCACCTTCTCGCGGGACGGCCGCGAGGCGACCGTCGCGCAGAACGTCGAGGGGTACGCCATGCTGAAGGTCCGGCCCGGCCCCGACGGCGACGAGTTGGAGCGGTACTACGGGCTCGACATGGCGCTCGATCACGCCGCCGAACTCCTCGGCGTCGCCGTCCCCGACCTCCCGGTGCCGGACGCCGCCGCCGACATGGGGATGTAATCGCGGAGGAACTCGTTTCCTCAGTGGATGCTCTTCGCGGCCGAGACCGGACGCCGCGAGGACTCCGCAACATGATCCGGTACCCGGAACGCGAGCCGAACGCCTTCGAGCGGTCGAGCGACCGCGAGCGAACCGCGCGTCCGGGCGACAGCGCGAGCGACGCCGCGGTCTGTTCGCGTGTGAACCGTCGCCACTGATGAAAATAAATAACCATAGGGCATCATAGTCGTGGATGAATATTCTCAATAGCCATATCGGTTTATGAGCGGCACCGGTACGAGGAGTCACGATGGAGCGAAGACAGTTCTTGCGCGGTACCGGCGCGGCGATCGGCGGCTCGCTCGCCGCGGGCTGTGTCGGGGGCGGGAGCGGCTCGGGTACGGTGACGGTCGACTACGCGTACTACAACCCGGTCAGCCTCGTATTGCGCGAGAAGGGCTGGCTCGAGGCGACGTTCGCGGACACCGGCACCGACGTCGAGTGGGTGTTGAGCCTCGGCAGCAACCAGGCGAACGAGTACGCGCAGAGCGGCGAGGCCGACGTCTCCTCGACCGCCGGCATCGCGGCGCTGATGGCGCGCACGAACGGCGTGCCGATCACGACGCCGTACGTCTACTCGGAGCCGGAGTGGACGGCCCTCGTCACCTTCCGGGAGACCGGGATCGAGTCGGTCGCAGACCTGGAGGGGAAGCGGGTCGCCGCGACCCGCGGGACGGACCCGTACTTCTTCCTGCTCCAGGCGCTCGGTGACGCCGGGCTGAGCGAGGACGACGTCGAGGTCGTCAACCTCCAGCACCCGGAGGGGCAGTCCGCGCTGGTCCGGGGCGACGTGGACGCGTGGGCCGGGCTCGACCCGCACATGGCCGAGCTCGAGCTCGAACACGAGGGGGCCGAGCTGTTCTTCCGCGAGCCGCGGTACAACACCTACGGCTTCCTGAACTTCCTCGACGGGTTCCTCGCGGACCGCACGGAGCAGGCGCGCCGCGTCCTGGAAGCCTACGAGCGCGGCCGCCAGTGGGCGGTCGAGAACCCCGAGGCGACCGCGGGGATCCTCGCGGACGCCTCCGAGATGTCCGCGCCGGTCGCGGAGCGCGTGTTCACTCGGCGGACCGACCTCTCCGAGCCGATCCCGGGCGAACCGCACCGCGAACTGCTCTCTGACCTCTCGCCGGTCCTCGAACGCGAGGGGCTCGTGACCGACGACGCCGACCCGGCCGGGGCCGTCGACGAGCTGATCGACTCCGAGTTCGCGACCGAGGTCGCCTGAGATGGCCGCGGACACCCCTCACGAGTCCGAGGCCCGCCGCGGGTCGGACGGCGACGGGTCGGCCCGGAGCGCCGAGTCGCGCGGTCTCGGGCCGGTCCCGCTCTCCGCCGCGAGCCGGCTTCGGCCGCTGCTCGGCCTGCTCGTCCCCGCCGCGCTGGTCGTCGGCTGGCACGTCGCGGTCGCGACCGGGGTCTTCGCGGCCCACCAGCTGCCGGCGCCGCTGCGGGTGGCGGAGACGCTCCGGGGGATGGCCGCCTCCGGCGAGCTGTGGGGCCACGTCGCGATCACGGTTCAGCGCGTCGTTCTCGGCGCCGGCCTCGGAATCGCCGTCGGAATTCTGTTCGGGACCGCGACCGGGCTCTCGCGGACCGCGAGCGACCTCCTCGACCCGCTCTTACAGAGCCTCAAGAACATCCCGTCGCTGGCGTGGGTGCCGCTGTTCCTCCTCTGGTTCGGCATCGGCGAGACCGCGAAGGTGCTGCTCATCGCCGTCGGCGCGTTCTTCCCGGTGTACCTCAACCTCTCGACCGGTATCGCCGCGGTCGACGAGGAGCTGCTGGAAGTCGCCGAGGTGTACGACCTCGGCCGCCTCGAGTCGCTGCGGCGGGTCGTGTTCCCGGCCGCGCTCCCGGACCTGCTCGTCGGGGTCCGCGGCGGCGTCGGGCTGGCGTGGATGTTCGTGGTCGCCGCGGAGCTGATCGCGGCGAGCCAGGGGATCGGGTTCCTGCTGAGCGACGGGCGGACCCTCGCGCGGCCCGACGTCATCGTCGGGTCGATCCTGCTCTTCGCGTTCCTCGGCAACTGCTCGGACCTCGCGGTGAAGGGAGTGAGAGACCGTGTCGTCGGACGCTGACGCCGACCTCGCGCCGCCGACCGCCGACGCCGCGCCCCCGGACGCGGACCCCGTCCTCGCGGTCGACGGCCTCCGGGTGCGGTACGACGACACCGTCGCGCTCGACGGCGTCGACCTCGCGGTCGTGGACGGGGAGTTCGTCGCCGTCGTCGGCCCGTCGGGCTGCGGCAAGTCGACGCTGCTCCGCGTGCTCTCGGGGCTCGAAGCCGAGTTCGGCGGGCGCGTCACGGTCGACGGGACGGACGTGCGCGACGGCGGCAGCGACGCGGTCGGGATGGTGTTCCAGGAGCCGCGGCTGCTCGACTGGGCGGACGTGCGCGAGAACGTCGCCGTCGGGCTCCCGGCCGACGTGGACCCGGATACCGAGGCGGCCCGCGAGCGCGTCGACGACCTGATCGAGACGGTCGGGCTCGACGGGTTCGCCGAGAGCCGCCCGGGCGAACTCTCCGGCGGCATGGCCCAGCGCGTCGCGCTCGCGCGCGGCCTCGCCTACGACCCGTCCGTGCTGCTGCTCGACGAGCCCTTCTCCGCGCTCGACCGCCTGACGAAGGCCGACCAGCAGGACCACCTGCTCGACGTGTGGGCGGAGCGGGGAACGACCGTCGTCCTCGTCACCCACGACGTCGAGGAGGCCGTCTACCTCGCGGACCGCGTCGCCGTCCTCGGCGGCCAGCCCGGCACGGTCGAGTCGGTCGTCGACGTGGACATCGACCGCCCCCGCGATCGGGCGGACGCCGACTTGGTCGCGCTCCGGCGCGAGGTGACGGCGGCGCTCGGTCGGTGAGGGCGCACCGCAGCGATCCCTGACGCGCACCGGCGGCGCCGCACGCCGATCCGCGGCGCCGCGCGCTGCCCGCCGCCTTCCGTCGCCTCGTGCCACCGCGTGTCGCGACGCGCGTTCCCACCGCGCGCCGGTTGCGGAGCGAAAGAAACGAACGTCGATCCGGCTTATTAATCGGCTTCCGGATCGGAATACGTCCCCGATCACCGGTGTGTGTATAATCTCCTTAAGGTGTAATGATGCCGGCGCTGTCCTGCGGTTCTTTCGGTTCCCCTCGCGGCGCGCCGAACTGCCGGTCCGCTCCGATTTTGCGATCGTCCAAACCGTTAAGTAGCCGACCGTCTTGTCGTGAGTCGATGACAGACATCACGGAGGCTTCGTCGGACACCCCGGCGGATCGAGTTCTTCCAGGGCACGATAGCTTCTAACGTCGACATAGGTCCGGTACGGATCTTCGACACGACCCTGCGAGACGGAGAACAGTCACCACGGACGTCGTTCAGCTACGACGAGAAACGCCGCATAGCGGCGACGCTGGACGACATGAACACCCACGTCATCGAGGCGGGGTTCCCGGTCAACTCGGACGCGGAGTTCGAGGCCGTCAGCGACATCGCCGCCGCGACGGACACCACCGTCTGCGGGCTGGCGCGGGTCGTCGAGGGCGACATCGACGCCGCGCTCGACTCCGGCGTCGAGATGGTCCACGTGTTCGTCTCCACCAGCGACGTCCAGCTGGAGGACTCGATGCACGCGACCCGCGAGGAGGCGAAGGGGCGCGCGGTCGACGCCGTCGAGCAGGTGAAAGACGCCGGCGTCGAGTGTATGTTCTCGCCGATGGACGCCACTCGGACGGACCCGGAGTACCTGATCGACATCGTCGAGGCCGTCTCCGACGCCGGCACCGACTGGATCAACATCCCCGACACCTGCGGCGTCGGGATGCCGACCAGCTTCGGCGAGACGGTGAAGGCCGTCGTGGAGGCGACCGACGCCCGCGTCGACGTCCACACCCACGACGACTTCGGGATGGCGGCGGCGAACGCCGTGGCCGGCTTCGAGAACGGCGCCGAGCAGGCGCAGGTGTCGGTCAACGGGATCGGCGAGCGCGCCGGCAACGCCGCCTACGAGGAAGTCGTCATGGCCGTCGAGTCGGTGTACGGCGTCGACACGGGCATCGACACGACCCAGATCACCAAGTTGGCCCGGATCGTCGAGGAGGCCTCGGACATCCCGGTGCCGGCGAACAAGCCGATCACCGGGCGGAACGCGTTCGCCCACGAGTCCGGCATCCACGCCGCGGGCGTCATCGAGAACGCCGACACGTTCGAGACCGGCGTGATGACCCCGGAGATGGTGGGCGCGGAGCGCGAGTTCGTGCTGGGCAAACACACCGGCACGCACAGCGTGCGCAAGCACTTGGTGGAGGCCGGCTTCGACCCGACGGACAGCGAGGTCCGGAAGATAACCAAGCGGGTCAAGGAGTACGGCGCCGGCAAGCGGCAGGTGACCGCCGGCGACGTCGAGCGGTTCGCCGAGGAGGCGGGCGTCGCGCGCGAGGAGGAGGTCCGGGTCTGATGGACCCCGTCCCGACCGGAGCGCCCCCCGAGCGACCGCGAGGACGGTCGCGGGAGCACCCGACCGAGGGGCCGCGCGCCGCCCGGCGCCGCGTCCCCCGACAGGAATTTATACCCCGGCCGCGTTGCCTCGGGCGAGATGCGACGGCGTTCCACGGCCGCGGCGCGCGCGAGCGTCCCGGGAGCCGTCGCGCCGATCATCGTAGGGGTCTGACCCCCTACACTACCCCTTCCTCACCGACGCGACGCACCGCCGAACGCCGGCGGCCGGACCGTTCCCGAACCCCGGAGTGCCGCGCTCGACGGGTCGAGGCCGCCCCCGGCCGCCCCGCGTTCGCAGCGACCGACACGACAACCCGCCAGATGCAACACCGCACACCACCACGACAATGAGCGACACAGCAGCACAGCCGCGATCCGACGCCGACGAGTCGGACGACGGCGCGACCGAGGAACCGACCGACCCGGACGACGGACCGGCCGCGGGCGCCGTCTCGACCGGCGCCGAGTCGGTCGTCGCCGCCCTCGAGGCCGCGGGCGCGAAGACCGCCTTCGGCGTTCAGGGCGGCGCGATCATGCCCGTCTACGACGCCCTGTACGACTCGTCGATCCGGCACGTGACGATGGCCCACGAGCAGGGCGCGGCCCACGCCGCCGACGCGTACGGCGTCGTCGCCGGCGAGCCGGGCCTCTGTATGGCCACGTCCGGCCCGGGCGCGACGAACCTCGTCACGGGCATCGCCGACGCCGACATGGACTCCGACGCGATGGTCGCGCTGACCGGCCAGGTCCCGACGGAGTTCGTCGGGAACGACGCGTTCCAGGAGACGGACACGATCGGGGTCACCCGCCCCATCACGAAGCACAACTACTTCGCGGGCGGGGCCGACACCGTCGGCGACACCGTCGGCGAGGCGTTCGAGCTGTCGCGGGCCGGACGCCCGGGGCCGACCCTTGTCGACCTCCCGAAGGACGTGACGCAGGACGAGACCGATCGGACGCCCGGGCCGGCGACGCCGCCCGCGGGGACCGACCCCGACCCGAACGCCGACGCCGACGCGGTCGAGGCGGCCGCGCGCGCCATCGAGGCCGCCGAGCGTCCCCTCTGTCTGTTCGGCGGCGGCGTCATCAAGGCCGACGCGAGCGACGAGGCGCGGACGTTCGCCCGGAGCTACGGGATCCCCGTGACCACGACGATGCCGGGGATCGGGTCGTTCCCCGAGGACGACGACCTCTCGCTCTCGTGGGCGGGGATGCACGGCACCGGCTACGCGAACCTCGCGATCACTCACACCGACTGCCTGATCGCGGTCGGGACGCGGTTCGACGACCGCCTCACGGGCGGCATCGACACGTTCGCGCCCGAGGCCGAGGTGATCCACGTCGACATAGACCCCGCGGAGATCAGCAAGAACGTCCACGCCGACTACCCGCTGATCGGCGACGCCGGGCGCGTGTTGGACCAGCTGACGGCGGCGGTCCGCGAGGCGCCCGACGCCGCCGCGTGGCGCGAGCGTTGCGAGGAGTGGAAGGAGACGTACCCGCTCACGTACGCGACGCCGGACGACGAGCCGCTGAAGCCGCAGTTCGTCGTCGAGGCGTTCGACGAGGCGACCGACGACGACACCATCGTGACGACCGGCGTCGGGCAACACCAGATGTGGGCCTCGCAGTTCTGGACGTACACGGAGCCTCGCACGTGGGTCTCCTCGCACGGGCTCGGCACGATGGGGTACGGCGTGCCCGCCGCGGTCGGCGCGCGCGTCGCCGCCGACACGATGGGCGAGGAGGACCGCGACGTCGTCTGCTTCGACGGCGACGGCTCCTTCCTAATGACGATGCAGGAGCTGTCGGTCGCGGTCCGGGAGGAGCTAGACGTCACCATCGCGGTGCTGAACAACGAGTACATCGGCATGGTGCGGCAGTGGCAGGACGCCTTCTACGAGGGGCGCCACATGGCGTCCGACTACACGTGGATGCCCGAGTTCGACAAGCTCGCGGAGGCGTTCGGCGCCCTCGGGCTGCGCGTCGACGACTACGACGAGGTCGCGCCCGCGGTCGAGGAAGCGCTCGACTACGAGGGGCCGGCCGTGGTCGACTTCCACGTCGACCCCGGGGAGAACGTCCTGCCGATGGTGCCGAGCGGCGGCGCGAACGGGAAGTTCGCGGCCGCGGAGGACCAGCTATGAGCGGCGACTCCCCGTCCGCCGGCGCGCCGGAGGCCGACTCGCGGCCCCTCCCCGACGAGCAGCCCGGGCCGGACGAGCGCGACCACCCCGAGGGGCGCCGGAATCTGGAGGGGATCCGGATCGACCCGGTCGTCGAGGCCGAACACGAGTCGCGGCGCGCGGTCATCTCGGCGCTCGTCGAGGACGAGCCCGGCGTGCTCGCGCGCGTCTCCGGACTCGTCTCCCGCCGGCAGTTCAACATCGAGAGCCTGACGGTCGGGCCGACGACCGTCGACGGCCACTCGCGGATCACGATGGTCGTCGAGGAGACGGACCCCGGCATCGACCAGATCGAAAAGCAGATGGCGAAGCTGAAGCCGGTCATCTCGGTCGGCGAGGTCGCGGGCGACGCGGTCACCTCGGAGCTCGTCCTGCTGAAGGTCGAGGCCGACGACCCCGCCGCGGTCCACGCCGTCTCCGAGATGTACGACGGCCGGACGGTCGACGCCGGCCCGGACACGATCACGGTCGAGCTCACCGGCGACAAGGCGAGCGTCGACAGCGCGATAAGCGCCTTCGACCGGTTCGGCATCGTCGAGATCGCGCGGACGGGCCCGACCGCCCTCGCGCGCGGCGACACCCCCACGGCGCCAGGAGAGAAACCCGGAACGGCCGGCGAGCCGACGACGCACGACGACTGACACGCGGACCCACGCGGACACAACACGATACACATGACCGAAGACGACACGCAGACGTTCGACTCGACAGTATACTACGACGACGACGCGGACGAGGAGGCCATCGCGCACAAGACGGTGGCCGTCCTCGGCTACGGCTCGCAGGGCCACGCCCACGCGCAGAACCTCGCCGACAGCGGGGTCGACGTGATCGTCGGCCTCCGGGAGGACAGCTCCTCGCGGGCCGCCGCCGAGAGCGACGGGCTCCGCGTCGAGACCCCCGCCGACGCGGCCGCCGAGGCCGACGTGGTGAGCGTCCTCGTCCCCGACACCGTCCAGCCGGACGTGTACGAGAACGCGATCGAACCGAACCTCGACGCGGGCGACACGCTGCAGTTCGCGCACGGGTTCAACATCCACTACAACCAGATCCAGCCGCCGGAGGACGTCGACGTGACGATGGTCGCGCCCAAGTCGCCCGGCCACCTCGTGCGCCGGAACTACGAGAACGACCAGGGGACGCCCGGCCTGCTCGCGGTGTATCAGGACGCGACCGGCGACGCCCGCGACGAGGGGCTCGCGTACGCGGCCGCCATCGGCTGTACGCGCGCCGGCGTCGTCGAGACGACGTTCCGCGAGGAGACCGAGACCGACCTGTTCGGCGAGCAGGCCGTCCTCTGTGGCGGCGTCACCTCGCTCGTCAAGCAGGGGTACGAGACGCTCGTCGACGCGGGCTACTCCCCCGAGATGGCGTACTTCGAGTGCCTCAACGAGCTGAAGCTCATCGTCGACCTGATGTACGAGGGCGGGCTCGGCGAGATGTGGGACTCCGTCTCCGACACGGCGGAGTACGGCGGGCTCACGCAGGGCGACGCGGTCGTCGACGAGCACGCCCGCGAGAACATGGAGGCGGTCTTAGAGAAGGTCCAGAACGGGCAGTTCGCCCGCGAGTGGATCGCCGAGAACCAGGCCGGGCGGCCCTCCTACACGCAGCTCCGGACCGCGGAGAAGAACCACGACATCGAGGCCGTCGGCGACGAGCTGCGCGGCCTGTTCGCGTGGGAGGAGTCGGCCGACGAGGACGAGGAGGAGTCGGCAGAGGTGACCGCCTGATGAGCGAGGGGACGCTGTACGACAAGGTGTGGGACCGACACAAGGTCACCGAACTCCCGAACGGGCAGGACCAGCTGTTCATCGGGCTCCACCTCGTCCACGAGGTGACGAGCCCGCAGGCGTTCGGCATGCTGCGCGAGCGCGAGCTCGACGTCGCGTATCCCGACCGGACGTTCGCGACGACGGACCACATCGCGCCCACCGAGGCCGACAAGCGCGAGCGTCCCCTCGCCGACGACCAGGCCGAGGAGATGCTCTCCGCGCTCGAACGCAACGTGAGCGACAGCGGGATCACGTTCTTCGGCTTCGAGTCCGGCAAGCAGGGGATCACCCACGTCGTCGCCCCGGAACTCGGGCTCTCCCAGCCCGGGATGACCGTCGCCTGCGGCGACAGCCACACCGCGACCCACGGCGCGTTCGGCTCCATCGGCGTCGGCATCGGGACGAGCCAGATCCGCGACGTGCTCGCGACCGGCTGTATCGCCGCGGACAAGCAGAAGGTCCGCCGGGTCGACGTCGAGGGCGAGCTCGGCGAGGGCGTCTACGCGAAGGACGTGATCCTGAAAGTGATCCAGGACCTCGGCGTCGACGGCGGCGTCGGGCACGTGTACGAGTACGGCGGCCCCGCCATCGAGGCGCTCGACATGGAGGGCCGGCTCGCGGTGTGTAACATGTCCATCGAGGGCGGCGCCCGCGCCGGCTACATCAACCCGGACGAGACCACCTACGAGTACCTGAAGGGCCGCGAGTACGTCCCCGAGGGCGAGGCGTTCGAGGAGCGCAAGGCGTACTGGGAGTCGATCGCCTCCGACGACGACGCCGAGTACGACGACGCGGTCACGGTCGACGCCGACGGGCTCGACCCGCTCGTCACCTGGGGGATCAACCCCGGACAGGTGATCGAGATCTCGGAGCCGGTCCCGCACCCGGACGACTTCGAGGCCCGGACCGACCGCGAGGCCGCGGCGCAGGCGCTCGACCACATGGAGATCGAGCCCGGCCAGTCGATGCTCGGCTACGACGTCGACGTGGCGTTCCTCGGCACCTGTACCAACGGCCGCCTCTCCGACTTCGAGGAGGCGGCGAAGATCCTGGAGGGGAACACGGTCGACGAGGACGTCCGCGCGCTGGCCGTCCCCGGCTCCGAGACCGTCCGCCAGCAGTGCGAGGAGCGCGGCATCGACCAGACGTTCATCGAGGCCGGCTTCCAGTGGCGCCGCGCCGGCTGTTCGATGTGCCTGGCGATGAACGACGACGCCCTGGAGGGCGACGAGGTGTGCGCCTCCTCGTCGAACCGGAACTTCATCGGGCGGCAGGGGTCGAAGGACGGCCGCACCGTCCTGATGAGCCCCGCGATGGTCGCCGCCGCGGCCGTCGAGGGCGAGGTCGCCGACGCGCGCGAGTACCTCGACGACGGGCCGACCGGGGGCGCCGGCGGCGTCGAGGAGGTGGCCGACTGATGAGCGCGAACGACGCGGACGACTTCCGTCGCACGACGGAGTCGCGCGACGACGCCTTCGCCATCGGTCTCACCGGGGGTGAGACGCGATGAGCGAAGACCAGCACATCACCGAGGTGTCCGGCACGGGGGTCCCGATCCCCGGCGACGACGTCGACACCGACCAGATCCTGCCGGCGAAGTTCATGAAGGAGGTCACGTTCGACAACATGGCGGACTACCTCTTCTACGACGCCCGGCGGGACGACGACGGCGAGTTCAACGACCACCCCCTCAACCGCTTCGAGGGGGCGTCGATCGCGGTCGTCAACTCCAACTTCGGCTGCGGCTCCTCCCGGGAGCACGCGCCGCAGGCGATGATGCGGTGGGGGATCGACGGCGTCGTCGGCGAGTCGTACGCGGAGATCTTCCGCGACAACTGCAAGTCGCTGGGCATCCCGGCGGTCACGACGGACCACGAGACGGTCGTCGAACTCCAGGAGTGGATCGAGGCGAACCCCGACGGCGACATCGACGTGGACGTCGAAAACGAGACCGTCACCTACGGCGACACCGTCATCGACGTCGACGTCGACGACGCGATGCGCGAGGCCTTGGTCGAGGGGATCTGGGACACGACCGCGCTGATGTACTCGAACCGGAGCAAGGTCGACGAGACGGTCGCCGACCTGCCGTACGTCGAGGGGGACGACTGACCGGATGCCCGACGAGATAGTCGTCATCGAGGGCGACGGCATCGGCCGCGAGGTCGTGCCGGCCGCCGTCGAGGTGCTGGAGTCGCTCGACGTCGAGTTCGAGTTCGTCGCCGCCGACGCTGGCGACGCGACGAAGGCGGCGACCGGCGAGGCGCTCCCCGCCGAGACGTACGACCGCGTCGCCGGCGCGGACGCGACGCTGTTCGGCGCGGCCGGCGAGACGGCCGCCGACGTCATCCTCCCGCTGCGCGAGGCGGTCGACTCGTTCGTCAACGTCCGGCCCGCGAAGGCGTTCCCGGGCGTCGACGCGCTCCGCCCGGAGACGGACGTGGTGTTCCTCCGCGAAAACACCGAGGGCGTGTACTCGGGCCACGAGGACCGGCTCTCCGACGACCTCTCGACGCTGACGCGGGTCGTCACCTCGTCGGCGTCCCGGGAGCTGGCCGAGTACGCCTGCGAGTTCGTCCGCGACGGGCGCGGCCCCGCGGGCGACCCCGACGAGGGGTTCACGGTCGCGCACAAGGCGAACGTGATGCGCGAGACCGACGGCCGGTTCCGCGAGGAGGTGCTTGACGTGGCCGCCGAGCGCGGCGTCGACGCGGACGAGGAGCTGATGGACGCGTTCGCGACGAAGCTCCCGCTCGACCCGAGCGGGTACGGCGTGGTCGTCTGTCCGAACCTCGCGGGCGACGTGCTCTCCGACTTGGCCGCGGGCCTCGTCGGCGGGCTGGGCCTGCTCCCCTCGGCGAACGTCGGCCACGACAACGCGCTGTTCGAGCCGGTCCACGGGACCGCGCCCGACATCGCCGGCGAGGGGGTCGCGAACCCCACGGCGGCGATCCTCTCGGCGGCCATGCTCCTGGAGTACCTCGGGCACGTCGAGGAGGGCCGGCGGGTGCGCGACGCGGTGGAGGGCGTCCTCTCCGACGGGCCTCGAACCGGCGACCTCGGCGGGTCGGCGACGACCGACGAGGTCACCGCGGCGGTCGTCGACCGCCTGTAAGGCGCGTTTCGCCGCCGATCGGTCCGGCTTCAGCGCTCGCGCCGCCGCGGGCGAACCACAAGACAAGAAACCCTGCGGCCCATCCGGCCGGATATGAGCAACTACGAAGTCGCGATGGAAGCCGCCTGGTTGGTCCGTGACGTCGAGGAGACCGACGACGCCATCGGCGTCGCGGTCAGCGAGGCCGGTAAGCGACTCAACGAGACGGACAAGCAGTACGTCGAGGTCGAGCCCGGCGTCACCGGCTGTCCGGCCTGCGGCGAGCCGTTCGACGCCGCGTTCCTCGCGGCCAACACGGCCCTCGTGGGACTCCTCTTGGAGATCGACATCTTCAACGCCGACAGCGAGGAGCACGCCGAGCGGATCGCGAAAAGCGAGGTCGGCGGCGCGCTCCGGGACGTGCCCCTCGAAGTCATCGACGTCTTCGAGACGGAGGCGGACGAGGACGAGGACGCGCCGGAGCGGTAAACGCGAGCGCGAGATCGGTCGGTGCCGAAAGCTTTTCTAATAACCTCGGGTAATTTAGCGGTATGGAACTGCCGACGCCCCAAGACCTCCGCGAGCGCCGGACCGCGCTGGAGCTGACCCAGAGCGAGCTCGCCGACGCCGCGGACGTCTCCCAGCCCCTCATCGCGCGGATCGAAGGCGGCGACGTCGACCCGCGGCTCTCGACGCTGCGCCGGATCGTCAACGCCCTCCAGGAGGCGGAAGGCGAGGTCGTCCGCGCGGCCGACCTGATGAACGAGACGGTGATCAGCGTCGCGCCGGACGACGCGGTGAGCGGGGCGGTCGAGCTGATGGAGGCGGAGGCGTACTCGCAGCTCCCCGTCCTCCAGAACGGCGTGCCCGTCGGGTCGATCAGCCAGGGCGACGTCGTCCACGCCGGCGAGAACGTCGGCGACCACCCCGTCAGCGAAGTGATGAGCGAGTCGTTCCCGACGGTCGCGCCGTCGGCGACCGTCGACGAGGTCCGGAACCTCCTCGACCACTACAAGGCCGTGATGGTCACCGACGGCGGCGAGACCGTCGGGATCATCACCGAGGCCGACATCGCCGCGCAGCTGTCGTAAGGCCCCGACCCGCGGCCGCGTTCACGACTCCAGACGCGGGGCCGCGCTCACTCCTCCCGGCGCTCGGAGAGCCGCTCCCAGATCTCCGTACAGCCCGCGCCGTCTTCCACGTCGTCGAGGTGTCCCCGGTCCGGTTCCTCCTCGTCGCCGTCGCGCTCGTCGTCCCGTCGGGAGCCGCCGCTTCCGTCTCCTCCCGTCTCGTCGTCCGCGGCGCCCCCGTCGGTCATCGTCATGAACTACGCCGACGGCGGTGATAAGGCGTCATTCGGCGGCACGCGACGCCGCCGCTCCGGGGCGGCCGCAACGCTCGCCGGTACCTCGGACGCGACCGTTCAGAGCTCCAGCCCGCGGATCGCGACCGTCGCCTCTCCGTTCCGGGCGTCGACTCCGGCCTCGACGCGGCCGATCACGCGGCCGTCCGTCTCCGCCGCCAGCGACTCCGCCGCGTCCGGCTCGACGGCGGCGACGAAGCCGGTCCCCATGTTGAACGTGCGGTGCATCTCCTCGTCGGAGACGTTCCCCTCGCGCCGAACGAACTCGAAGACGGGTTGGGGGTCGAACGCGTCCTCGACGACGTAGCGGCGGTCGCCGAGGCGTTCGAGGTTCGTCCAGCCGCCGCCGGTCACGTGGGCCGCGCCGCGCACGCCGTGGGCGCGCATCGGGTCGAGGAGGTCGGTGTAGACGGCGGTCGGTTCGAGCAGCGCCTCGCCGAGCGTCTCGTAGCCGTCGAACGGGCAGGGGTCGGCGTACTCGTGGCCGCGCGTCACGGCTTCTCGGGCGAGCGTGAGCCCGTTCGAGTGGATTCCCGACGAGCGCCAGCCGACCAGGGCGTCGCCCGGCTCCGCTCGCCCGTCGAACACGCTGTCCTTCGCGGCGAGGCCGGCGCAGGTGCCCGCCAGGTCGAGCCCGCTGACCACCTCCGGCATCACGGCCGTCTCGCCGCCGACGAGTTCGATGTCGGCGAGGTCGGCGCCGCGGGCAAGCCCCTCGCCGACCTGCTCGGCGAAGCGCTCGTCAGGCTCGTCGACCGCGAGGTAGTCGACGAACGCGACGGGGCGGACGCCGGCCGCGACGAGGTCGTTGACGTTCATCGCGACGCAGTCGATGCCGACCGTCGAGTAGTCGCCGAGCGCCTCCGCGACGAGCAGCTTCGTCCCGACGCCGTCGGTCGCCAGCGCGAGGTAGCGGTCGCCGATGTCGAGCAGGCCGGCGTACTCGCTCCCGGAGCCCTCCGCCTCGGTGTCCGCGCCGACCGCGCCGATCAGCGCCGCGGTCGCGGCCTCGCTCGCGTCGATGTCGACGCCCGCGTCCGCGTAGGTGAGTTCGTCGTCGGCGTCCGGTCCCCCGTCGTCGCTCCCGTCGCCCTCGGTCATGTCTGTGGGGGCACGCCCGCGGAGCAAAAACGCACCGTTCCGCTGGGCCCGTCGCGGGCCGGTCGCGTCGCCCGTCAGAACGGCCCGCCGAACCCGAGGCCGAGGACGAAGACGAGCCCGAACGCGAGCAGCGCGGAGGGGACGAAGACGGCGGCCCACACCGGCTTGCTCCACGACAGCACCGTTTTCCCGTCGAGCGGGCCGTACGGGACGAGGTTGAACGCCGCGAGGAACGCGTTGATCGCGATGCCGCGCGCGCCGAGGACCGTGACGATCTCGCTCCCGACGATCCCGCCGAGCGCGAACAGCGGGAAGAAGACGGCCATCAGCCCGAGGTTCACGACCGGCCCGGCCAGCGCGATGTGGCCGTGCTCGCGGGGCGTCAGCCGGCCGCGGTGGTGGACGGCGCCCGGCGCGGCGAAGATGAACCCGAGGAGCGAGCTCATCACGGCGAGGAACAGCATGCTGTTGTCCGCGCGGAACTCCGCGACCTGGTCGTAGTGGACGGCGACGACCTTGTGCGCGACCTCGTGGAGGAGGAAGGCGACCCCGGCCGTCGAGAGGGCGACGAACAGCGGCGGGACCACGCCCGCCGCGAGGATGCGGCCGATCCCGCCCGAGCCGCCGACGAAGAATAGCATGAACGCCACGCCGAGGGCGAGCCACGCGACGAGCAGGTCGCGGAGCTCGGTCCCGCTGAAGTACAGGCCGGCGATCCGGCGCCCGGAGACCGCGCTCCCGCCGCTCATGCGATCCCCCCCACGGCGCCGCGGACGAGGTCCGCGCCGTTTATCGCCCCCTCGACGAGCAGCCGGCCGACGTCTTCGACGCCGCCGACCTCGGCGCCGAACATCGCCGGGATGACGTACGCCGCGAACAGGAAGCTGGCGACGATGCTCCCGACGTTCGTCATCGCGACGACGACGATGAGCCGGAACAGCGGCACGTCGAGCATCGCGGAGACCAGCTCGGCGGCCGACCGCGTCTCGTCGGCGAGCAGGTCGTTGAGCGCGCCGATGTCGGCGACGTTGACCGTCAGGCTGCGCAGCTCGACGTAGCCGGTGAACCAGCCGGGCGCGAGCAGCGGGTTGATCGAGGTCAGCCACGCGACCGCGCCGCCGACGCCGGCCGAGAGCCAGCGCGCGCCCGCGACCTTCGCGAACGCGAACGCGAAGACGCCGTTGATCAGGAACCACGCGCCGAACAGGCGGAGCAGGAAGGCGTTCCCGGCCCCGCCCAGCGCGAGCAGGAGGAAGAAGCCGACGAAGCCGACGGTGATCGCGTAGCCGATCGCCTTCTTCCACGGGAGCCCGCGCCCGGACTCCTGGCCGACCAGGCTCTCCATCGGCGGGAGCGTCGCGGGGTCGGCGAGGTAGCCCTCAATTCCCGCCTGATGGCCGGCGCCGACGACGGCCACCACGTCGTGGCCCGCCTCGCGGAGCGCGACGAGCCGGTGGGCGATGAACGCGTCGCGCTCGTCGATGAGCGCCTCCGCGCCGCCCGGGGAGAACTGCCGGAACTCCTCCATCATCATCGTCACCACGTCCGTGTCGGTGAGGTCGGCCTCGTCGAGCTCCTCGATCCCGCCGGCATCGGGGTCGACCTCGCCGCCGGCGAACGCGCCGACCGCAAGCGCGAGGACGGCCCCGACGACGAGCCCGAGGCCGATCCCGATCCCGAAGCCGCCGATGGCGGCCACGGGGAACCCGCCGAGGTACGTCGAGACGAGGCCGTTCGCGACGCCGGTGACCCCGGCCGCGACGCCGGCGGCCAGCCCGGTGCCGGCCGCGGCGTAGAGCCGCTGGTCCGGCGAGAGCGCGAGCGTACCGACCTGATCGACGGCGATGCCGACGACGAGCGCGACGAGGACGCCCGCGGCGACGCTCGTCAGCACCCCGGTCGTGATCCCGACGGCGCCGCCGAAGAGCCCGATCGCCGGGCCCGCGAGGATCCCGACCATGAGCCCGCCGATCACCCCGGCGACGCGGGGGTCGCTGACGCCGAACGCCAGCCCGCCCACGAGCCGGAGCTTCTCGGGTATCGTCATGCGCGCCCAGAACCGTTGGATCGTCGTCTGGATGTCGCGGTCGACCAAGGCGACGTCGATGCCGAGCGACTCGGCGACGTCGACGGCGGCCTTCATGTCGGCGCCCGGCTCGATGTCGAACCGCTCGCCCAGCTGCGTCTGGACGTACGAGAGCATCCAGTACGCTAGGAACTGGAACACGGTGTTCCCCTTCAGCAGGTCGCCGGCGTCGAGGTCGTCCGGGGTCTCGCCGTTGAGCTGCCGGTAGCGCCCCTCGTCGAGTTCGACGGCGACGACATCGGGCCGCTCCCGCTCTATCGTCTCCTCGACCTCGTCGACGGAGCGCTCCGACACGTGCGCGGTCCCGACGACCGTGACGCTCCCCTCGCCGCCGGAGCGCGCGCGTCGCGTCGCCCCCTCCACGTCGCCGCCGTCGGCCCGCGGGGACCGGTCGGTCGACGGGGGCGCGTCGCCGCTCCCCCGTGACGTCTCTGTCATCACCCGTCGTACTCGGTCGCCGCGTTTAGGGTTTGTGAGTCGATCGCGGGATCCGCCCCGCGAGCGCCGACTCGTCCCCGACGATCCAACAAGTTTGTATCCTCACGCGCCCCATGAGAGCGTATGTCTCGGCTGTTGCCCTCCCTGCCGGACGCGACTCCCGAGGAGCGCGAACCCCGGGTCGTCGGCGTCGACGACGACGAGGCCGACGACCTCATCGCCGCTCTCGGCTCCGAGACGGCGCGGGCCATCCTCTCGACGCTCCACGACCGCCCGGCGACGAAGTCGGAGATCGCCGACGAGGTCGACACCTCGCTCCAGAACGTCCAGTACCACCTCTCGCGGCTCGACGAGGCCGACCTCGTCGACGTGGTCGACACCGCCTACTCGGAGAAGGGCCGCGAGATGGACGTGTACGCCGCTGCGGACGAGCCGCTCGTGCTGTTCGCGGGGGGGTCCGAGGAGTCGACCGGGATCAAGACCGCGCTCATGCGGCTGCTCGGCGGCTACGGGGTCATCGGGCTCGCGGCGGTCGCGGTCCAGCGCCTGCTCGCGGTCGGCTCGCTCGGCTCGCAGTTCACCGCCCGCTCCGGCGGCGGCGACGTGGGAACCGCCACCGCGGACGGCGGCGACGGCGGCGGTCCGACGGTCGAGAGCGTCCCGGACCAGAACACCGCCGCGGAGGGAGCCGACGGCGCGGTCGAGCTCGTCGGCGACCCGGTCGCGCAGTACGCCGTCTCGCTCGTCGAGCCGGGGGCCGTGTTCTTCCTCGGGGCCGCGCTCGTGTTCACGCTCGCGTGGGCGTACTGGTACCGCGCGTCGAACTGAGGCCGCGCGTGGGACAGCTATTCAAGCCGCCGCCACCACGTTCCCGTATGGAACACGAAGCCGAGGTCGTCGGGGTCGGTGCGGGCTCGGCGCCGAGCGGCGACGTCCCGGCGGTGATCCTCTCGGCGCGCGGCGAGTACGTCCCGATATTCGTCAGCGGCGACCAGGCACGGTCGATCGGAATGGCGCTGGAGGGCGAACCGTTCGACCGACCGCTCACGCACGACCTCCTCGTGGACATCCTCACGGAGTTCGGGGGCGCGATCGACCGCGTCCGCGTCGACGACCTCCGCGACGGCACCTTCTACGCGAAGGTCGACGCCGAGCGCTACGACGACGGCGAGCCGGAGCGGTTCGTCTTCGACGCCCGCCCGTCGGACGCGCTCGCGCTGGCGGTCCGCGTCGACTGTCCGATCGTCGTCACCGACGAGGTGATAGACGAGGCCGGTCGGCCGCCGGACTCGATCCGGTTCGACGACGACGGACCCTCCGAGGAGCGGTAGCGTACTCGCGCCGCGTCCGCCGGCCGCCGCCCGTGCCGGAAGCCGGCCGTTCAAGTCGCCGGCCCTCCCACGACTGGCATGGACGAGACGGCCACGCTCGCCTCTTCGCACACCGAGATGACGGAGATGCTGCTCCCGAACGACACGAACAACCTGGGCCGAGCGCTCGGGGGCGCCGTGTTGCACTGGATGGACATCTGCGGCGCCATCGCCGGCATGCGCTTCGCGAACCGGCAGGTGGTCACCGCCTCGATGGACCACGTCGACTTCATCGCGCCCATCGAGATGGGCGAGGTCGCCATCGTCGAGGGGTACGTGTTCAACACCGGCCGGACGAGCGTCGACGTGAAGGTCGACGTGCGCGCCGAGAATCCCCGCACGGACGAGACGCGACGGACGACGACCTCCTACTTCACGTTCGTCGCGCTCAACGACGACGGGCGCCCCACGCCGGTCCCAGACCTGGACTGTCCCACCGAGGACGAGGCGGCCCTCCGCGACGACGCCATGGAGGGGCGCGAGGAGCAGCTCCGGCAGGTGGTCGACCGGTACGACCTCTGAGGGGAGCCGCCCGGCGCCTCACTCCGCGGAGCCGTCGACCACGTCGACGGTCGCGTTCGGGTCCCCGGACGACGCGACCGCGGCCTCGTGCGCCGTCAGCGCGCGCTCCGCGAGGGCGTCGAGCGCCTCGGGGCCGGCCAGGTGAGCCCCGCAGCCGCAGTCGGAGGCGCCGAACCCGTCGATCGGCCCGGGCGGCAGGCGCTCGGCGACCGCGCATTCGACGTCGACGCCGACGCTCCGCACGACGCGGTCGATCCGCGCCGCCGGGTGACTGAGAAGGTAGTCGACGTGCCAGTGTTGGGTCTCGCTGTCGCCGCGCGCGGTCCGGCGGTGCCTGTCGACCCGCGAGAATCCGCCAGCGCCCAGCGCGCTCCCCGTGTAGGCGTACGCGCCCGCCGGGAGCCGGTGGTCGCCGAGCGCCCCCGCCGTCACCGTCGCGTCCGCAGCGAGGCCGACGACGAGCGTGTAGCTGCCGCCGGTCGCGTCGCTCATCGGTCGCTCCCCGTCGCGGTCGCTGTCGGCGCCCCGGTCACGACAGCGCGGCCGGCGCCTCCGAGGCGGCCGTCCGGAGCGATCCCACCAGGTCGCCCGCCTCCTCGTCGAGGCGGTAGGTGTCGTGGAAGTCGTCCGGGTCGCGGGCGCGCCCCGACAGCGTCCCGACCACGTCGGCGATGCGGTCGTAGTTGTCGCGGACCAGCCCGCCGACGATCCCGGGGGTGCCCGCGCGGTCGGCCAGCTCCTCCGCGGCCGAGCGGCCGGCGTACACGCGGCGCTCTGCGGGGTCGACGAGCACCATCGCGAACGGCCGGGAGCCGAACTGCGCGTCGAGGAACGGCCCGACTGGGTCGGCCTCCCACGGGACCGCGACCACGCCGTCGAGCCGGCGCAGCGCGACCGCCGCGACCGAGCAGTACGGGCAGTCGCCGTCGAAGATCAACACCGGCGCGTCCGCGCCGGCCGGGTCGGTAGACATACGAAAACGTAGGGACTCGACCGGCTTAAGCGGCCGGTCGGGCGAACTCGTTCGGGCGCCGAGCGGCGCCGACTCCGCTCAGTGCGAGTGGCCGAGCGCGTCTTCGAGCGACTGCCCGAAGCGCTCCTCGAACAGCTCCGCGGCGGTCTCCTCCATCTCCGCGATGTCCTCGGGCACGTCGCCCTCGCTGTGGTGGACGATGACGTGTGCCTGCTGGGCCATCGCCTGGACGACCACGTCGGAGACGACGGCGGTCGAGGGCTCGCCCTGCTCGCTGAGCACGTCGACGAGGCCGGCGGGCAGTTCGAACGACTCTTCCTCACCGTCGGGGCCGGTGACCGTGTAGGTCTCGGTGTCTCCCATGGACGTGCCTGGCGGCCGGGACATAAGGGTCTGTGGAAACCGGACGCGAACCGGCTCACGCGACGGGAACGTCGGCCGCTCGCCGTCAGCCGTGCGCCGACACGGGCGTTCCGGAGGTCCCGGCGACGAGGACGCTCGCGAGGTACACCGCGATGGCCGTGACGACGATCGATCCCCCGGAGGGCAGCCCGAATCCGACCGAGATCGCGAAGCCGCCCAGCACCGACAGCTGTCCGAAGATCACGCCGAGGTACATCGTCTCGCGGAAGCTCCGCGCGACCTGCGAGGCGGCCGCGACGGGGACGACCAGCATTGCGGCGACGAGGATGACGCCGAGCACCTGCATCGCGCCGACGACGACGACCGCGGTCAGCACCACCAGCAGGGTGTTGTAGCCGGTGACGTTCAGCTGGGCGACCCGCGCGGCCTGCTCGTCGAAGGTGATGAAGAGGAGCTGTTTGTACGCCAGCGCCACGCCCGCGACGACCGCGAGCGAGAGCGCGCCCATCAGGCGCGCGCCCTCCGGCGTGACGACCGCGAGGTTCCCGAACAGGTACCCCTGAATGTTGACGCCCGTGAGCCCGTCGCCGTAGCTGATGATCAGCGTGCCGACCGCGAAGCTCCCGCTGAGCATGATCGCGATGGGCACGTCGCCGTAGGCGTCGGTGCGCTCCGTGAGCCACTGGACCGCGAGCGCGCCGAGGACGCCGACCGCGAGCGCGACGAGCAGCAGCGACCCGTTCCACCCGGTCGAGGAGGTGACGAGGATGCCGACCGCGACGCCCGCGAACGCGGTGTGCGCGAGCGTCTCGCCGATCAGCGCCATCTCGCGGTGGACGAGGAACGACCCGACGAGCGGGGCGACGATCCCGACGAGCACCCCCACCGCCATCGACTGCCACATGACCGGGTGCCGGAACACGTTGGTGCCGAGCGCGGCGTCCATCCCCCGACCGACCGAGCGGAACGCGGCGTACAGCTCGCTCGCGACCGGGAGGTCCTGCGCCCAGTAGAGCAGGAGGAACCCGAGCATCCCGACCGCGACGACGGCCGTGATCCCGACGCCCGCGAGCTCGGCGGTCCGGCGTCGGCCCCGACCGCGGGAGGCCGCGTCGCGCGCGGAGCTCTCGCCGTCCGCCGCCGCGGACTCTCCGCTCATCAGTGGTGGTGGTGGACGACCTGTCCGGTCGTGCCGTACGCCTCGGCGAGGGCGTCGCTCTCGACGAACGACTCGGTGTCGCCGTGGTGGTACAGCTCGGTGTTGACGCAGGCGATGCGGTTCGCGCGGTCGGTGACGACGCCGATGTCGTGCTCGATGAGGATGATCGTTATCCCGTCGCCGTTGAGCTCGTCGAGGAGCGCGTAGAAGGCGTCGCGCGACTCGGCGTCGACGCCGACGGTCGGCTCGTCGAGCGCGAGCAGGTCCGCGTCGCTCGCCAGGGCGCGAGCGATGTACGCCCGCTGCTTCTGGCCGCCGGACAGCTCCGAGACGAGCCGGTCCGTCAGGTCACCGATGCCGACCGTTTCGATGGCGTCCGCGACGGCGGCGCGGTCGGCCGCCGAGAGCCGGCCCCGCCCGGCGTGCGCGAACCGGCCCATGGTGACGCACTCGCGGACGGTGACCGGCATCGCGCCGCCCCGGCTGGTCGCCTTCTGAGAGACGTAGCCGATCCGGCCGCCGTCGTCGAACTCCTCGACGGGGCGACCGAACAGCTCGACCGACCCCGCGTCGGGCTCGTGGAGCCCGAGCATGAGGTGGAGGAGCGTGGTCTTCCCGGAGCCGTTCGGCCCGACGAGCCCGAGGAACTCCCCCTCTTCGACGGTGAGAGAGACGTCTCTCACGGCGACGGTGTCGCCGTAGGCGAACGTCACGCCGTCGAGGTCGACGATTGCGCTCACTGCGTGTGCCGGACCTGGGTCGGCCGCACGTTTAGCTCTTTTACTCCGCCGCCGGCGCCGTCGGCGGGCCGCGCCGCGGGCGGAGCGAGCGGCGACCGGGTCACTGCGCGCCGAACGCCCGCTCGAAGGCGGGGACGTTGATCTCGGTCATCTGGTCGACGTACCCGTAGCCGGCGTCGTTCCACTCCCGCGTCGTCCCCCCGGCGGGCGTGACGGGGACCGCCTCCGTCGCGTCGCTGTTCTCCACGATCGACTCGGCGAGCCGGGGCGACTGGAAGCGGTCGTACAGCACGACCTCGATCCCCTCGCTGTCGACGATGTCGATCGTGTCGGCGATCTCGGACTGCGTCGGCTCGTTCTGCGGCGAGACCCCGACCGGCGAGTGGAGCCGGAAGCCGTAGCGCGCCTCCAGGTACTGGAAGGAGTTGTGGCCCGCCAACACCGCCACGTCGCGCTCGGCGCGCTCGGCGATCGACTCGAACGCGTCGTCGATCGCGCCGAGTTCCTCGGCGTACGCCTCGGCGTTGGCGGCGTACGCCTCGGCGTGCTCCGGGTCCGCCTCGCCGAGCCCCGCGGCGATCGTCTCGACCATCTCGGCCGCGAGGACCGGGTCGACCCAGACGTGCGGGTCGTGCCGGGTCTCGCCGCCGTGGTCGTGGCCCTCGTGGTCGTCGCCCTCGTGGTCGTCGCCCTCGTGGGTGCCGCCTTCCCCGTCGTGGTCCTCGCCGTCGTGATTGCCGCCCTCTCCGCCGTGGCTGTGGTCCCATTCGAGCAGATCGCCCTCCAGTCCGTCGAGCACGTCGACCACGGCGACGGAGTCGTAGTCGCTCTCCAGCGTCGCCGCGAGGTCCTGCGCCCACGAGAACTCCGGGCTGTCGAGGTAGACGAAGGCGTCCGTCGCGGCGACCTCGGCGGCGAGCGTTCCGTCCGGCGTCCACCCGTGGCCGAGCTGACCCACGTCGACAGGGTCCTCGAACGTCGCGTTCTCGCCCGCGACCTCGTTGGCCCAGTCGTTGAGGGTGAAGAAGGCGGCGTAGCCCGAGTCGAACCCCTCGGCGCCGCCGGTTCCCCCGCCCGAGCATCCCGCCAGCGACGCCGCCGAGCCCGCGACCGCGAGCCCGGCGCCGCGCCGCAGCACCGACCGTCGTGAGTGAGTCATACCGATCCGTATCGCAGATTAATAGAAAAAGGTTATTATTTCACAAGACATAGTTAATAACTCAGTCGCCGAGAGCGCGCTCGCTTAACAACGCGCCGGCGGCTCCGCGCGCCGGGAACGTCGCTACTCACTCCGTGAGGTCGACGACGGTCGCGTCCGCGAGGTCGGCGAGCGCGTCCGGACCGATCGCGAACACAGCGCTGGGCGTCCCGGCGGCGGCGTAGACGGTGTCGTACTCGGCCAACGTCGGGTCGAAGACGGTCGGGAGCGCGGCGTCGTGCCCGATGGGCGGGACGCCGCCGATGCTCCACCCGACGACCTCGCGGACCCGCTCCGGGTCGCCCATCTCGGCGGCGTCGGCCTCGAAGAAGTCGGCGACCGCGTCGAGGTCCAGTCGGTTCGCGCCGCTCGTGATCGCCGCGACGTGCGCCCCCTCTCGGTCGCCGCCGACGAGGGAGACGACGATGGTCGACGCGACGGCGCCCGTCTCGCAGCCGACGGCGTCGGCCGCGGCGGCCGCCGTCTCCGTGCCCGCGTCGAACTCCAGCACGTCGACGTCGACGTCGACGCCGTGCCGCTCCGCCGCCAGTTCTTCAAACTCCGCCGCGCGTGGATGCATGCGATCCGAGCCGCGGCCCGCCCGTATCAACCCCGCGGAGGCGGTGAAGTTACGTCGCGAGCCGGCGGTCCGGTCAGCGGGTCCGCAGCTCGTCTTTGTCCTTGATCACGCGGGCGTCGCCCTCGCCCGAGGTGACCTCGTTGACGAGGTCGTAGAGGTCGTTCTGGAGGCCGGCCGGGAAGGTGAGCACGCCGACCCACGATCCGTCGTTCTGCCACTCCTCGCGTTCGAGGTCGCCGAACTCGCGGATCTGCGCCTGGCCGGACCCGGCGTAGTCGGCCGGGAGCTGGACCGCCATCGTCACCTCCTCGAACCGGATCGGGATCACCGGCCGCAGCGCGTCGAGCGCGTCGTCGACCTGGTTCTCTACGGGCTCCATCGGGTCGATCTGGAACCCGGCCTCCTCCAGGGCGCGCTCGATCCGCTCGGGCGGGTGCGGGGAGTCGTCCATCTGCGGGTTCACGGCGTTGCGCGTGATGGTGGTCACCAGCTGGTTGTGCTTGCGCTCCTGCATCTCCGCGCGCTGCTCGGCGGTGATCTGGATCTCGCCGCGCTCGACGACCTCCGGGATGATCTCCAGCGGGTCCGTGGTGCCGAAGACGGTCTCTAGGTCCTCCTCGGCCGGGCGGTCGCCCCGCGAGGCGTTCTCGAAGACGTCCTCCGCGGCGATGACCTCCTCTAAGTCGTCGTCGAACTCGCCGCGCTTGATCGCGAGGGCGGCGTCGGGGTCGATCAGGACCTCGAACCGCTCCCCGTGTGACTCCAGTCGGGCCGTCACGGCCTCGTCGAGCGATATCATACCGAACGCTACCACCCCCGCGGGCAAAAAGCCTCCCGCCGTCGCCGACCGCCGCGCCGCGTCGTCGCGTCCGCCCTCCGGTCACCGCCCCGGTCGTCGCGTCGTCGCTCCCCCGACTACCCGCCCGCGGAGGGCCGCTCGTCGTCCCAGTCCGCGCGGCACGACGCCGAACAGAAGTGTCGGTGGACGGCGTCGCCGCCGTCGACCCACGTGACCGTTCGGTGTCCGGTCCCCAGCGCCGGCTCGCCGCACGTCGCGCAGGTCGGCGCGGACTCCTCGTCGACGTCCTCCTCGAGCTCCGAGGTCGGATCCACCATACCTCCCCGTACGCCCGGGGACACTTGAACCCGCGAAGGGCGGCAGTTCTGGCCACGGCGGCCGCCGCCGCCCCGGCGGTCCCTCGCTCGGGGCCGCGCGATCGCTACCGCCGCGTCCGGGCGTCGCGGTCCGTCGCCCTGCGAGACGGGTGCCTGACCGTTATCTCTCGGTCGGCGCTCGGGCCGACGACGGTCCGCTCGCGCCCGTCCGGCCACCGCACGTCGACGCGCAGCGGCTCCGCGCCGCCGAGCCCGAAGTGCGCGACCGGCTCCGTCTGACAGAGGCAGCCGCCCCCGGCGTCGACCGTCCGCCGCTGGACGCCCTCGGTCGTCTCCAGGGTGGCGACGGCGCCGCGCGCGGGGGCGCCGTGTCGCGTCGTCGGGCGCACGCGCAGCCACCCGGCGTCGGGCGCCTCGGGGACGCCGTAGGCGGTCACGGGCTGGGCGGCGACCTCGCCGTGGACGACGAGCAGTTCCAGCGCGCCGTCGCCGTCGAGGTCGGCCGCCACCGCGCCGGTGCCGAACCCGTCCGGCTCCGCGGCGGGCCCGAGGTCCGCAGGCTCCCACCGGGGCGGCCCGCCGGACCGGTCCACGCGCTCGAACAGCCGGTTCTCCGCGCCGCAGACGTTGAAGAAGAGCTCCTCGCGGCCGTCGTTGTCGAAGTCCGCGGCGACGACCGTCCGGACGGGGCCCACGTCGCGGAGCGCGTCGGGGGCCACGTCGTCGTAGCCGCCGTCGGGCGAACAGCGGAGCAGCCGGCTCGGCGCCGACTCGTTGCCGACCGCGAGCGCGAACGTCCCGCCCTCGTCGACGACCGCCGCGCCCCGCGTGTCGCCGCCGGGGTCCGAGAGGTCGGGCCCGCCGTCCGTCCGGTCGTAGTGCCCGTCCCGGTTGCTGAACAGCCGGTTCGGTCCCCCCTCGACCCCCGCGAAGAGGTCGCCCTCGCGCGAGCGGTACGGGACCGCGAGCAGCGACCGGCAGCCCCCGTCGACCTCCAGGCCGACCGCCTCGGCCATGTCGGTCACCTCGCCGTCGTCGCCGAGTTCGTAGAACGCGAGCGGGGCGGCGTACCCGGAGACGGCGACCCCGTAGCGACCGGTCCCCAGCCGGTCGAGCGCCGCGACGGACCGCCCGGCGCGCACGTCGATGCGGTCGGCGTTCACCTCGCGCGCGAACACGTCCGTCCAGCGGTACCTGTCGGCCTCCAGGCGACTCAAGAGCAGGTCGGGGTCGCCGCCGTCGACGCCGCGCGCGCAGTTGTGGACGTACACCTCCTCGCACCCGTCGGCGTCGAGGTCGGACGCGCACACCCCCATCCCGTGGCGGGTCCCGTCGGCGACGATGCCGCAGGCGGTGTCGGAAAAGCGGCCGCCCTCGCGGGCGTACAGCCGGTTCGGCTCGCCGTAGCCGGCCACGAAGACGAGCGGCCCGTCGCGGCCGGGCGTCACCGCGACGCCGTACCCGCGCATCGGGCGCCCGTCGTCGACGAGCGCGGACCGCTCCGTGAACATGGCCGCCCGTCACCGCTCCGAGAATATGAACGCACGGGTTGGATACGACCGGTCGCCGGCGGGAGGAAATCCTCGATCGGCCTACAGGTTGCGCTCGATGTACCGGTTTATCCGCGAGACGCGGTCCGCGTCGAACGTCCAGAGGCCGCGCCAGACGCGCGGTTCCGTCTCGACCGCGAGCAGCCCGACGCCCCCCTCGACCCCTCGAACGAGGTCGCTTTCCGGATCGCTCCGCGCGGGGTGCGGTCCCTCCGGGGGCCGGTACACCACGAACCAGCTGTCGGTGAAGTCGGGGTCGTTCCCGGCGTGGATCACCGCGGCGAGGTCCTGCGGGAGTTCGTCGGGCACGCCGTAGAGGTGCGTGTCGACGCCGGTGTCGGCGACGCGCTCGTACACGTCCCGCGTGCCGACCTCGTCGTCGATGCGCGAGAGCCGCTGGAACGACGACCGGAGGGTCCCGTCGCCCGCGGTCCAAGCGACCCGCTCGATGAACCGCGAGATGGTGATGAGCAGCAGCTTCTGTCGGTTCGACTCGGGGTACCCGCGGAGCGTGAACGTCGCGTCGTCGAGGCCGCTTATCACCGAGGGAAGCTCCACGTCGGCGAGCGACCGGCTGCCGGTGATGTACAGGTCGGAGTTGACGAACAGCACGGCGTCGCCGAGCTCGCCGAGCGTCGAGCCGGCGACCACCTCGTCGCCCTCCATGAGCAGCACGAGGTTCTCGATATCGGAGGGGTCGCCGCCGTCGAACGGCACGTCCTCGTGGCGGCGGAGCACCTCGACGTCGAGCGACGGGACGGCGTCGCCCTCCCCGTCGATGACGGCGTTCGTCGCCAGTTCTCGCGCCGTGAGACCGCCCGTCCGATCGAGCCGCGGGGCTCCGGCGCCGTCGGTCAGCCGGTCGTCGTCCCCGGCGCCGCCCGCGTCGGGGTCGTCCGGACCTTCGACCACACGGCCCTCCACGACCCGCACTGCGTCGTCGCCGAACGTGTCCACGAGCATGTTCAAGATGGGATCCGGGTCGCTTCGGTTGACGACGACCACGGACCGCTCGGGACCGTCGAAGCGATCGAGAAACTGTTCGAGCGTCACGTACCCCCTCTGAGGGGGTTCCCCGCATAAGGATTCCCACGCGGTTATCGGCGCTGAGAACGCGCGCGCCGGCGACGAGACGCGGCGCGAGCGCGGTCCGCGGAGGCGCCGTCTCGGCGGCGTTTACCCCCGGTCATGGACGGCCCCGCCTACGCGCCGAGCGCGTCCTCGAGCAGCTGCAGGGGGTGCTCGATCTCGTAGCCGGTGCCGTGCTCCATCTGCATCGCGCAGGTCGGACACTCCGTCATGCCGACCTCGCCCTCGGCGTCCTCCATGTGCTCGAACATCTCCGCGCCGATCTCCATCGACTTCTCGTACTTCTCTTCCTTCCAGCCGTACGTCCCGGAGATCCCCGAACAGGAGTCGCCCACGTCCTCCATCCGAACGCCGTCGACGCCGCGGAACGTCTCGACCGCCTGCCGGGAGAGCCCCTGGTTGCGCGCGTGACACGGCGCGTGGTACGCGAACGCGCGCTCGTCGTCGAGCCCGCCGGCCGCGTCGAGTTCGCCCTCCAGGTCCTCGTGGATCCGGAGGTACTCCAGCGCCTCAAAGGTGTGCTCGGCGAGGTCCTCGATCCCGTGGAGGTCGAACAGCTCGGGGTACTCCTGGCGCAGCGACATCGAACAGGAGGTACACGAGGCGATCACGTCCGCGCCCTCGCCGATGGCCTCGACGAGGTTCTCGACGTTCGTCTCGGCGTGGCGCCGGGCGTCCTTCAGCATCCCGTTCGCGAACATCGGCGTGCCCGAGCACTTCTGGGGCGGCACCATGACCTCGTAGCCGAAGTGCTCGTAGACGCGGACCATGGCCTTCCCGACCTCGGGGGTGTTGTAGTTGGAGTAACAGCCGTGGAAGTAGGCCACGCGCTTGTCGGGATTTTCGACCTGCGCGCCACCGCGCGCCTTCCACCACTCGCGGAACGTCTCCGTGGCGAACTCGGGGAAGTCGCGCTCCTTGGGGATCCCCATCACCTTCTCCATCGCCCACCGGGCGGGCCCGAAGTTCATCGCGAACGACGCCGTCCGCGGGAACATGCTCGCGAGGCTCGCCGACGTGCGGTAGTTGGCCAAGATTCGGTTCCGAACGTACTCCATCGAGAGCTTCTCCATCTGTCGCTCTACGAACTGCCCGCGCGCCTCGTTGTGCATCTGCGAGAGCGGCACCCCGGAGGGGCAGGCGTCGTCACAGCGCATGCAGTTCGAACAGGAGGTGATCGACTCGTCGATGTCGTGGTCGTCCTTCCGCTTGAGCCGCCACTGCTCCGGGCCCTGGAACTTCGGCCCGGGGAACTCGTCGTCGACCTCCGCCACCGGACAGGAGGTGTCGCAGCTCGTGCACTTGTAACAGGAGTCGGCCCCCTCGCGGAGGTCGAGGTCGCCGCCGGGGAACACGTCCACCGGGTCGTACGCGTCCGGGTCGAGCTCGGTCGAGTCGCTGCCGCCCGACGCGCTCTCGACGCCGCCGTCGGTGGCGGCGCGCTCCGCGGCGCCGGCCGCGTCCGCGGCCGCCCCCGCGCCGTCGTCCGGGACCTCCCCCTCGTCAGGGACGAATATCGACGGCTGCTCGTCGCGGCCCGCCTCGGGGACGCCCGGGCTCGGCTCCCCGCAGCCGCAGTTCCCGCACCCGGCGCGCCCGCGGCCCCCGCCGCGTCCGCCGCTCGGTTCGGTCGTCCCGTTCGCGTCCCCCCCGTCGCCGTCGTCCGCCGTGTCTCGTGTCATTGGCTCGCCTCCGTCGCCGCCTGCCGCCCGGCCGCGAGGCCGGTCGCGAGCGACACCCCGCTCGCGGACTTCTCTCGCGCCGCGTCCGCGCCGCCGACGACGCCGCCGGCCGCGAACACGTTCTCGTACTGCGCCTCCCCGTCGGCGTCCGTGGGCCGACACCGCTCGTCGGGCCGGACGCCGAACCGCGCGTACGGCTGGTCGCCGAACGCGTCGTCGACGAACCACTCGTACCGGTCGTCCGGCTGGTCGACGTACAGGTCGAAGACGGGCTCGCGGACGCCCTCGCGGTCGGAGTCGAGCCCCTTCCCGACGAGCCCCCCGGTCGCCAGCACGAACGCGTCGGCGCCGTACGGCGCCGTCCGACCCTTCCGGTCGACCGCGACCGACTCGACCCGCCCGTCGCTCGCGGACTCGACGCCGACGACGGGGTTGCCGGTCTCGAACCGCACGCCCTCGGCGTCGAGCGCGTCGAACAGGCGGTCCTCCAGACGGAGTCCCGGGAGACTCGGCGGTCCCATCGGGACCTCGAACACGTCGGCGCCGAGCCGGTCGGCGAGCTCCGCGCGCACCTCGTCGCCCCGGTCGTCGCCGAGGAACGCCGGGAAGCCGACGCGCTCGACGCGGTCCACGCCGCCGTCCGCGTCGACCACGTCGTGGAGGTGCGGCGCGACCGCCTTCGCCAGCGCCTCGCGGGCCGGGACGCCGTCGATGTCCTCGTCGTGGTCGAGCGCCTTCGCGAGCCGGGTGATCTTCGCGTCGGCGCGGAACGCCTCCGCGAACTCGACCTCCGCGCCGGCCGCGTCGAACGGGACGCCCGCCGCCTCCAAGCGCCCGGCGAAGGCGCGCGCGTCGTACTCGGTCAGCGACCGGAACCCGACGATCAGCATCGGCCGCTCGTCGCTCGCGAGCCCGGCCTCGGCCGCGGCCGGGTACCGCGCGGTCGGCTTCACCGCGCCGCCGAACGTCGGGACGAGCGCGTTGCGGTCGGTGTGACCCCCGCGGTACGCGTCGCCCGCGAGGTCGTCGAACAGGGCGAGCCCGTCGCGGAGCGCGTCCGCGCCGACCACCCGGTACGGGTGCGACTCCGGCAGCCGCTCGATCCCCTCGAACGGGTCGGCGAGCGGCCCCTCCGGGTCCGGCCACTCGTCGCGGTCGAGCTCGCGGCCCGCGGTCGGCGGCCCGTCGCGGAGCGGCTTCGCCGGCTCGGTCGCCGGGACGTAGCCGAGCGCGTCGATCAGCCCGGAGGCCTGCCGCAGCGTGCTCGCCTTGTGGGAGACGAGCCGCACGTCCGCGCCCTCGCGGGCGGCCGACACCGCCGCCGTGACCGCGGCGAGCCCGCCGCCGATCACGAGCACGTCGCTGTTGATCGCCATCAGCGACCTCCGTCGGTGGCCGCGTCGTCGCTCGCGCGGCCGCCATCGGTCGCCGCGTCGTCATCTGCGCGGCCGCCATCGGTCGCCGCGTCGTCATCTGCGCGGCCACCGTCCGCCGCGGCGGTTCCGGTCTCCCCGTCGGAATCGCCCGGGCTCGGCGCCCCCGCGCCCGCGTCGAACGCGCCGAAGTCGACCTCCTCGTCGAGGTTCGCGGGATCGCCGTCGCGGTTCATCGTGGTCGCGTGGAGCATGTGGTTCAACATCGCCTGCGAGAGCTGCTCGCCCCACAGCGCGTGGCGCTGGCCCTTCCAGCGCTCCTGGTACAGCTCGTCCTCGGCGTCCCGCACGACCGACTCGGGGTACTCCTCGGCGAGCTCCGCGGCGATCCGGTGGGTACAGAAGCCGCCCTGGCAGTTCCCCATCGAGGCGCGGGTGCGGAGGCGGACCGCGTTGAGGTCGGAGCCGGCCTCGCCGACCGCGTCCCGGACCTCCGCGCGGGTGACGCTCTCGCAGTTACAGACGATCGGGTTCGGGTCGTACTCGTCGAGCACGTCGTCGGCCCGGGAGCCGAGCCGCTGGCCCGAGCGGCGCGCGACCGGCGAGCGCAGGCCGAACTCGTCCATCAGCTCCTCCATGCCGGCCTCGCTCTCCGAGCCCGGGAGCGGCGCGTCGGCGGTGTCGCAGGTCGCCTCGTGGCCGAGCGTCTCGCACACGTGGTCGGAGATGGACTCGGCCATCATCCGGTAGGTGGTGAGCTTCCCGCCGACGATGGTCGTCATGCCGGGGAGGTCGTCGCGGTCGCCGTGGTCCAAGAGGAAGTAGTCGCGCGTGATGTCGGTCGGGTCCTCGGTGCCCGTTCCCGGAGGCTCGTAGAGCGGGCGAACGCCCCAGAAGGAGCGGAGCGTCCGCGCGTCCCTGAGCTCCGGCACCAGCTCCGAGAGCGTCTCGATCATCAGGTCGACCTCCCACTCCTCCTCGGGGTAGTCCTCCGGATCGTCCACCTCCTCGTCGGTCGTGCCGAGGATACAGGCGGTCTCGTGGGGGACGATGATGTCGGCGTCGCCCTTCGGCCGGCAGCGGTTGATCACGGTGTCGACCTGCCGGGTGTTCATCACGGTCATCACGCCCTTCGAGGGGCGGACCTCCACGTCGACGCCGGCCATCTCGCCGACGTTGCCCGCCCACGCGCCCGTGGCGTTAACGACGTGGCGCGCGCGGATCTCCTCGGTCGTCCCCGGCTCGCGGTGGACGCGCTTGCCCGGCCCGGTCTCGTGTTCGATCTCGACGCCGACGACTTCCTCGTCTTCGACGAGCACGTCCGTCACCGGGGCGTGGGTCTCGATCCGCGCGCCGTGCTCGCGGGCGTCCGCGGCGTTCGACACGCACAGCCGGAAGGGGTCGACCGCGCCGTCCGGCAGGGCGATCGCCTTCTCCACGTCGCGCGCGAGGTACGGCTCGCGGCGCCGCGCCTCCTCTCCGTCGATCACCTCGACCGGGATGTCACACGCCTTACACCCCTCCAGCTTCTCCTGGAAGTACTCCTCGGAGTCCTCGGGCCGCTTGACGAACATCCCGCCCGTCTCCTCGACGCAGTGGGCCGCGATGTCGCGGAGGACCCTGTTCTCCTCGATACACTCCTTCGCGCTCTTCTGGTCGGAGACCGCGTACCGGCCCCCGCTGTGAAGGAGTCCGTGCATCCGTCCGGTCGTGCCGTGCGTCAGGTTCCCCTTCTCGACGAGGACCGTGTCGAGTCCGCGCCGCGCCAGGTCCCTGACGACGCCGCACCCCGTCGAGCCCCCACCGACGACCACGACGTCCACTTGGCTGTCCATGCGAGGCCCTTGGACCACGTCCACTTTACTTTACCTCCCGGTGGGCCCTAATAGTAACTATCAGGGTCATTCAAGTACTGTAGTCGCTGACGCAGTCGACGGATTTATGTATTGAACTTTTTCACTCGCGTCGGAACCGGGATTTCAACAGGAAGATTATTATGGTAGTACATTATGTTCACGATCGGCGTGGTAGCTTCCGTGAAGATATGCCGCGGCGCGTCTCGCGACCGTCTCGGGTCGGCTCCGGACGGGCCTGACCGATCGGTCGCGCGCCGCGGCGGCGGACGCGGGCCCGAACTCTCCTTCGACGGCGAGGGAGAGCGGGTCATCGCCGCGCACGGACCAGCGCCACAGGAGGGATCCACAACATGACACAGTACGTCGGTGCGATAGACCAGGGGACGACCGGAACTCGATTCATGGTGTTCGACCACGAGGGCCAGGTCGTCGCGAACGCCTACGAACAGCACGAACAGATCTACCCGAACCCGGGCTGGGTCGAACACGACCCGATAGAGATCTGGGAGAACACCCAGCAGGTCGTCCTCGACGGCCTCGCGGACGCGGACCTCGACGCCGACCAGCTCGACGCCATCGGCATCACCAACCAGCGCGAGACGACGATCGTCTGGGACAAGGACTCCGGGAAGCCGGTCCACAACGCCCTCGTCTGGCAGGACCGCCGGACGACCGACCGCGTCGAGGAGCTCCAAGAGGCGGACAAGGTCGAGGAGATCCGCGAGAAGACCGGCCTCGAGGCCGACGCGTACTTCTCCGCGACGAAGACGGAGTGGATCCTCGACAACGCCGAGCCGCTGAAGATGCAGAGCTCGCGCGGCGGCGACCTGCGCGACCGCGCCCGCGCCGGCGAACTCGTGATGGGCACCATCGACTCGTGGCTCATCTACAACCTGACGGGCAACCACATCACTGACGTCACCAACGCCTCCCGGACGATGCTGTACAACATCCGGGACCTGGAGTGGGACGACGAGCTGCTCGACGAGTTCGGCGTGCCGAAGGAGATGGTGCCCGAGGTGCGGCCGTCCTCCGACGAGGACTACTACGGCCACACCGACCCGGACGGCTTCCTCGGCGAGGAGGTCCCGGTCGCCGGGGCGCTGGGCGACCAGCAGGCCGCGCTGTTCGGGCAGACCTGCTTCGACGAGGGCGACGCGAAGAACACCTACGGCACCGGCTCGTTCTACCTGATGAACACCGGCACCGACGCCGTCGAGTCCGACCACGGGCTGCTGACGACGATCGGGTTCCAGATGTCCGGCGAGCCCGTCCAGTACGCGCTCGAAGGGTCCATCTTCATCACCGGCGCCGCCATCGAGTGGCTCGAGGATGTCGACCTGATCAACAACGCGGCCCAGACCGCGGAGCTGGCACGGTCGGTCGACTCGACCGACGGCGTCTACATGGTCCCGGCGTTCACGGGGCTCGGCGCCCCGCACTGGGACGGTCGCGCTCGCGGCACCATCGTCGGAATGACGCGCGGGACGAGCAAGGAGCACATCGTGCGGGCGACGCTCGAATCGATCGCCTACCAGACCCGCGACATCGCCGAGGCCATGGAGGCCGACTCCGGCGTGGAGACGACGAGCCTCCGCGTCGACGGCGGCGCGGTCAAGAACAACTTCCTCTGTCAGCTCCAGTCCGACATCATCCAGACGGAGATCGCGCGACCGGAGGTCGACGAGACAACCGCCCTCGGCTCGGCGTACGCCGCCGGGCTCGCGGTCGGCTACTGGGACACCGTCGACGAGCTCCGCGACAACTGGCAGATCGACCGCGAGTTCACCCCGGAGAAGTCGCAGGACGAGGTCGACAAGCTGTACAGCCGCTGGGACGACGCGGTCGAACGCTCGAAGAACTGGGCGATAGACGAGGAGGACGAGTAGATGGGCGTCGAACTGCTCCCGGAGTTGGCCGTCGCGGCCGACACCGTGCTACAGGTCGGCTACGAGCCGGGCGCGCCGACCGACGTGATCGAGAGCCTCACCGACCCGACCATCCTGCTCGGCGCGCTCGCCGGCGGGGCGTTCGGCGCGGCGCTGGGCGCGCTGCCGGCGTTCATCTTCACCGGGTTCCTCGTCATCGGCGGCTCGCTCGGGGGTGGCGGATTCGGCGTCGACGTCGGTTTCGGCCCGGTGTTCGGCCCGCACATCTCGTTCGCGGGCGGCGCCGCCGCGGCCGCGTACGCGGCCGACAAGGGCTACATGGAGTCCGGGTTCGACTACCACAACGCGAAGGACATCGGTTTCGCGCTGGGGAGTAAACCGGACGTCCTCGCCGTGGGGGCCGTCTTCGGCGTCTTCGGCGTCCTCATCGAACAGATCTCCCGACAGCTCGCGCTCCCGGTCGACCCGATCCCGGTGAGCATCGTCATCAGCGCGCTCGTGGTCCGCGCCGTCTTCGGCTACAGCATCGTCGGCAAGGTCAGCGACAAGGCCGACGGCTACTTCGACATGGGGCCGTTCGAGCGCGAGGAGATGCGCGAGCCCGGCGAGGTCAAAGGCGACGGCGGGAAGGCCAGCGAGGACCGCCTCGCCGTCGAGCCGTGGCTGCCAAACATGTACAAGTGGTCGCACGTCGCCGCGATCGGCTTCTTCACCGGACTCGGCGCGGGCGTCATCACGTACAACATGATCAGCGGCGGGCACGGCCTCATCGCCGTGTTCGCCGGCTTCGGGATCAGCGCGGCGTCGCTGCTGTTCCTGAACCTCGGCGTCGACCGCATCCCGGTCACCCACCACATGACGCTCGCGGGGGCGACCGCGTTCCTCGCGACGTGGCAGGAGGGAATCCTGATGCTCACGGACCTGTCGGCCGGAGACCTGACCGCGCCCCTGGCGTTCGGCGCCGCGCCCGCGCTGCTCTTCGGCGCCCTGTTCGGCGTGTTCGCGGCGCTCGCCGGCGAGGCGTCACAGCGGGTGTTCTACGCGCACGGCGACACCCACCTCGACCCGCCGGCGGCCGCCATCGTCGTCTGGACGCTGACGATCGGCCTGCTGGTCATCGCGGGGCTGCTCAACTGGGGCGTCTGGATCCCCGGCACGGGAATCTAACGCGACCTCACACCCGGCAGCACTTTTTAACATGGAACCTCGCTCACCCGCGGTCGCTCGGAATCGGTCGACGAGCGGCACGCACGATACCACGGCCGAGCGCGCACGTCACTCAGTCGGGGAGCAGCACCGAGAGCCCGAGGAACCCGACGACGCCGACGGCCGCCGCGGCGACGGCGATCGGGACGACCTCGACGCCGAGGGAACGGCCCACGAGCGCGGTCGCGCCGGCCGCGGCGAGCGCGACGCCGGTCGCGCCGTGGTGGAAGCTCCCCGCGGAGGGCTGGTCGGCGATCGTCACCGCGTCGTCGTCGACGAAGGCGCGGACGCCCGCCCAGACGGACGCGAAGCGGACGCCGATCCCGAACGCGGCCGCGGCGATCGAGACGAACTCGATGTCGCCGATCGCGAGCATCCCGGCCCCGAACGCGGCCGCCGTCGACAGGACCGCGACGACCTTGCTCCTGTTGTCGACCGTGTGCAGCGTCTCGACGGCCGCCTCGTTCGACATACCCGTCGTAGTCCGCCCGACGGTCGTATAGGTTTCCATCGCCCCGACTTCGACCGTCGCCCGCGGAGGACCGCGGCGCCGCCCGCCCGCCCGACGGGACGCGGTCGCGAGCCGAACGCGGGGCGTTTAACTGCCCCGGCCGAGACGACGTGGTATGCTAGACCGGATCGGGCTGGACCGGCGGGACCGACGGAACCTCCTCGTCGTGATGGGAGCCGTGGCAGTCGTGACGGCGCTCGTCTCCGAGGGGACGCCCGCGGTCCGGCTGGCGGTCGGCGCGATCGCCGGCGTCATCAGCGGGGTCGTCTTCGTCGTCTCGACGGTCGTCATCAACCGGTACAAGCCCGCCCACTGGTAGGCGGCTCAGGCGAGCGAAGCGGTCCGCCCCGAGGGCCGTCGTCCGGTCCCGATTCGGGGCCGTTTTGTTCGACTATCCCGGAGGGTCGACCGTGAACATCGACGACCGGATCGAGCGGCGGCTCGGCTACGACGCCGGCATGAGCGTCCTCGCCGACTTCGAAGCCGTGTCTCCGGTCAGACACGTCGACTCGCCGGTCGGCCGCGGGCCGGCCATAGAGCGGCTCCTCGACGTGTTCGAACCCGCCTTCTCCGGGTCGCTCCCGCCGAGCGTCTACGTGTACGGACCGAAGGGGAGCGGCAAGTCGGCGGTCGTCTCCGCGCTGTTCGACCGACTCGCGAGCCACAGCGGCCCGCGCCGGGCGATCCAGACGACTACGCGGGCGGTCGAGCCGACGATTCCCGGGTTTGTGTACGTCGACGCGCGGAACGCCTCGACCCGGTTCCGACTGTACCACGCGATGCTGGCCGCGATGAGCGACGAACACGTCCCCGACCACGGGATCGGTACCGAGGACCTGGCCGACTCGCTGCGCGACGCGATGCGCACTGGGCCCGACCTAGTCGTCGCGGTCGACCACACGAACGAGGCCGAGACGCCGACCGCGGCGACGCTCGTCGACTGGCTCACCGACGTGGGCGAGCAGCTCACGCCGGCCTGTATCGGCCGCGACCCACCGGACGCGGTCGACTGGGAGCCGGAGACCACCGTCGAGTTCGCGAAGTACCGCCGGCACGTGCTCGTCGAGCTGCTGACGAGCCGGTGTTCGACCGGGCTCGGCCGCGACGCGCTCAGCCACGACCAGATCCGCGAGATAGTCGAGTGGGCCGCGGGCGACGCCCACGACGCGCTCGCCGCCGTGATGGGCGCGGCGGTCAACGCGGAGCGGGCCGGCGCGTCCACGGTCAGAGCGGGCGACGTCGACGCCGGCACCGACGGGGTCCCGCGCCCCTGCGTGGCGCTGGGTCGCGTCCTCGCGCTGCCCGAGAGCCGCCAGCGGCTCCTCTACGCGCTCGCCGGGCTCACGGAGGAGGAGCGGTCGACCGTGGGGATGGCGACGGAGGCCATCGCGGGGCGCCCCGGGGTCGACCTGTCGGCGTCGACGGTGCGGCGCGTCCTCTACGAGCTGGCCGACGCCGGCCTGCTCGAACGGGTCACCGTCCACCGGAGCGACGGCAAGGGCCGGCCGCCGAGCCGGCTCGTGCCGCTGTTCCCGACGGTTGTCTTCCGCGAGCTGTTCGACCGCCCCGTCCGGACCGGGTAGCGCCGCGCGACCCCTCGACCGCGCTCCGCGCTCGCCTCGGGCGGGCGCCCCGCGTGCGGACGGCGCGCGGCCGACCCGACCGCGCTTCGTTCGAACGGAAGACAGTTGTCGCCGAGCCGCCGACTCGGGGTATGGTCCCGCCACTCGCGCTCGACATCGACGGCACGCTGACGACGCCGGACCACCGGATCGACCCGCGGGCCTTCGAACTGCTGCCCGACTGGGACGCCCCGATAGTCTTCGCCACCGGGAAGGCGTTCCCGTACCCGGTCGCGCTCGCGCACTTCCTCGGCCGCGAGGAGACGGTGATCGCGGAGAACGGCGGCGTCGCGTACGTCGACGGCGAGACGACGGTCGTCGGCGACCCGGACGCGGCGCGGGCCGTCGTTGAGGCGTTCCGCGAGCGCGGCGGCGAGGTCGGGTGGGGGGACGGCGACACGGTGAACCGCTGGCGCGAGACGGAGGTGGCGTGCTCGCCCGACGCCGACGAGGCGCTCCTGCGGGAGGTCGCCGCGGCCGTCGACGACGTGGAGGTCGTCGACACCGGCTACGCCTATCACGTGAAGTCGACGGGCGTGAGCAAGGGGCGGGCGCTCGGCGTCGTCACCGACGCGCTCGGGCTCGCCGCCGACGAGTTCGTCGCGGTCGGCGACAGCGAGAACGACGTCTCGACGTTCGAGGTCGCCGGCGAGTCGTACGCCGTCGCCAACGCGGACGACGCGGCCCGCGAGGCCGCCGACGAGGTGGTCTCGGAGGGGTTCATGGACGGGACGGCCTCGGTGCTCGACCGACTGCGCGAGCGCGCGGAGTAGTCGCGGTCACTCCTCGTAGGGGTACCGCGCCGTCGCGCCGCACTCCGTACAGCGGACGACCACGCGGCCGGGCCGCGTCCGGACGCGGCTCGTCTTCCCGGGGCGGAGGTAGACGGCGCAGTCGTCGCAGGCGCGCCTAGAGAGTTCGCTGGGAACGCCGCAGCGGTTCCGCTCGGCGATCCGGCGGGCGCGGGCGACGTACTCGCGGGCGCGGTCGTACTCGTCGTCGACGACCGCCTCGCGCGCGAGGGCGAACAGCCGCTCGATCCGCTCCGCCGGGATGCCCATGTCACGGAGGGCGGCGCGCGGCGGCAAAGAGGTTGTTATCCGAGGTGACCACGGCGCCGCGGCGCCGCGACGCCCCGGTCGGCCGGTCCGAGACGGCGCGACGGTCGCGACCCGCACGCTTTTTTATCGGTCCACTCCAACTGAGAGGTATGAAGGAATCCCTGATGGACGTGATCTGCTGTCCGCTCGACAAGGCGACCCTCGAACTCGACGCCGACGAGGCGGACGACGAGGAGGTGCTCGCGGGGACGCTCACCTGTACGGAGTGCGGCGAGACGTACCCCATCGAGGACGGGATCCCGAACCTCCTGCCGCCGGACATGCGCGAAGAGGCGGCGGCGTAGCGGACCCGACCGTCCGCCCGCGCTCCGGCGATCGGCCGCCGCGTCTCCGGGAACATCTCGGTCGTGTGAATCTTTTTTTAGTGCGGGGTCGTGGTCCCACTCGTGCCGACACTCGACGTCGAACTGAACGGGGAGGCGGTCCACGACATCGACGCGCCGGACTCGTTCGTCACCGACGGACCGTTCCCGGTCGTGCTCGAGAACAGCGGGCGCTCGACGCACGTCCACCTCCACTTCGACGACGACCTCGACCGGGCGGCCGCGCTCGACGACGGCAACCACTTCGTCGCCGACGAGGCCACCCGCCGCGTCCACGTCTCGACGGCCGACGTCGACGAACCGGTCCGCGGCAAACTGAAGATCGTCACCGGCTACGGCTCGAACACGGCGTACGTCGACGTTCGGATCGACCCGTCGCCCGAGACCCCGAGCGAGTCGGTCGCGGTCGACGAGACCTTCTCGGCGCCCCCGGAGCGGCACCCGGAGATTCCGCCCGGGCAGCGCGCGGTGAACGCGCTCGACCGCCTCGTCAGGAGCGGCGGGGTCGCGGGCGCGGTCTTCGGGCTCGTCGCGGTCGGCGCCGCGGTCGCGGTCGCGGTCGCCGTCGACAGCGCCCTCGTCTGGCTCGCGGTCGGGCTCGCGCTGATGATCGCGTTCGGCGCGGCGCTGCTCGCCGTGACGTGAGGCGACGGGGAGCGGTTCCCCGAGACCGCCGCCGCCGACTCGCACCTCCGTCTCGGTCGGGATCCGCGCGCTTTTAACCGTCCCGGCGGAACGAATCGCCATGAGCTTCGAGAAGGAGGACGAGGTCGTGCTCCACGACAAACACAGCGAGTACGACGGCGAGACGGGGAAGATCACGCAGGTGATGGAGACGATGTTCGGCGACGCGACGTACACGGTCAGCTTCGAGGACGGCCAGGAGACGGGCGTCCCGGAGGACGCGCTCGACGCTGTCGAGAGCGAGGAGTAACGCCGCCTCCACCCGTACCGCATGCCGAAAGTCCCCTTCCATTACGTCGACCTCCGCGCGTTCTCGTACGCCACGGAGGACGTCAAACGCGTCGAGCAGGCGCTCCGCTCGCTCCTGCCCGAGGACGTCGAACTCGACCGCGTCGAGAACGCGGGCCACCACGGGCACCGGATCGTCGTGCTCTCGGCCCGGGTCGAGCGGGCCGACGAGATGCGCCACGTCCTCGACCGGCTCTCCGAGCTGGAGGACCTCGACCGCGTCCTCGACGAGCTCGACGAGCGGGTCGACGACAACTGCGCGCTGTTCCTCCGCGTCGACAAGCAGGCGGCGTTCCGCGGCGACGTCAGGCTCGGCCCGGGGGTCACCGTCCGGACGAAGGTCGAAGCGTACCCGGCGAAAAAGGAGAAGGCGGTCGCGAACGCCCGCGAGACCCTCTCGCGGCTGGCGGACGACGACGGCGACTGACCGCTCCGCACCCCGCGCCCGCACCCATCCGGTCGCGTGCCCGGCCCGCACCCGCGGCGTGACTTTTTCACCCGCCCCGTCGATATCCGGCCATGAGCGATCCGTTCGTGGTCGTCGGGGCCGACGCGGCGGGGTTGAGTGCGGCCAGTAAGTTCCGACGCGAGGCGCCCGACCGCGAGGTCGTCGTCTTCGAGAAGGGCCGGTGGATATCGTACGCCTACTGCGGGATGCCGTACTTCATCGCGGGCTACGTCGACCGCATGTCGGACCTCCTGTCGCTGTCGCCGAGCGAGGTCGACGAGCGGGGGATCGACCTCCGGCGAGGCCGCGAGGTCGTCGCCGTCGACCCGGACGCGAAGCGCGTGACGGTCGAGACGTCCGACGGCGACCGCTTCGAGCGGGCGTACGGCGACCTGCTCGTCGCCACCGGCGCGCGCGCGACCACCGGTCCCTTCGACGTACGCGGCGTCGACGGCGCGTTCACGCTACACAACATGGACGCGGCCGCCGCCATCGACGCCTACGTCTCCGAGCCGGACGCCTACGACGCGGCCCGCGCAGACGTGAGCGCCGTCGACCGCGAGCGCGTCGACCGCAACGCCGCGATGCCGGCCCCCGAGACCGCCGCGGTCGTCGGCGGCGGGTACGTCGGCGTCGAGGTCGCCGAGGCCCTCACCGAGCGCGGGCTGGACGTCCACGTGTTCCACCGCTCGGGCCACCTCCTCTCGCCGTTCGGGGAGACCGTCGGGAACCGCGTCGAGGCGGCGCTCGAAGCCGAGGGCGTGACCGTCCACACCGACGCCCCGGTCGACGCGCTCGTCGGCGACGGCCGGATCGAGGCGATCGAAGTCGGACGCGGCGGCGGCGAGGCCTCCGAGCGAGTCCCCGTCGACATGGCGGTCGTCGGCGTCGGGATCCGGCCGAACACCGACCTGCTCGCCGGCACCGGGGTCGACCTCGGGCCCGGCGAAGCGGTTCGCGTCGACGATCACGGCCGCACCAGCCTTCCGGACGTGTACGCCGCGGGCGACTGCGCGACCGCGCGCCACGCGGTGACCGGCGAGCCGGACTGGGTCCCGCTCGGCCTCACCGCGAACCGCGCCGGGCGCGCGATCGGGGCGACGGTCGCCGGCGACCCGACGCCGGTCGGCGACATCGCGGGTACGGCGGCGGTGAAGGCGTTCGACGCCGAGGCCGCTCGCGTCGGAATCTTGGACCGCGACGAGGCCGAGGCCGCCGGGTTCGACCCGGTGAGCGAGACGGTGACCGCGGGGTCGCGCTCCGGCTACTATCCCGGCGCGGCCGAGACGGACGTGACGCTCGTCGCCGACCGCGACACGGGACGGCTGCTCGGCGGGAGCATCGTCGGTACCGACCGCGCGGCGGTCCGGATCGACACGCTCGCGACCGCCATCGAGGCGGACATGACGGTCCCGAAGATCGAGCGGCTCGACCTCGCGTACGCGCCGCCGTTCAGCCCGGTGTGGGACCCGATACTCGTCGCCGCGAAGGTGTTGAACGGGACGCTCGACGACTGAGACGGGGGGATTCCGTCCCCTACCGCGACGCGGCGATGCGCGAGAAGACGTACCCGACGACCGTCGACGCGGCGCCGACCGCGACCGCGACCGCGACGGCGAGCGCGAGCGGGGCGGTGAACGCGGCGGCGGCCGGGCCGCCGGCGGTGAACGGGAGGACGTACGGCTCCGGGCCGAGTCCCCGGAGGAACGTCCCCGCGAACGGGCCGTACGTCAGCAGGATCGCCGGGAACGCGCCGCCCCCGGTCGCCGCGAACGCGACCGCGGCGACCGCCGTCACCGCGGCCAGGGCCCCGACGACCGCCGGGTCGCCGACGCCGACCGCGGCCGTCGCGTCGAAGGCCGCGTACGACAGCGCGAAGCCGACCGCGCTCCACACCGTCGCCCGCTCGAAGCCGGTCTCGCCGAGGGCGATCCGGCGCAGCGCCGCGCGTCGGGACGCGGCCGCGTCCGCCTCGCTCGCGTCGCTGTCGGTCATTCCGGACGCGTCGCGCCCCGCCCCTCTCGGTCGGGGGTGAGGTTGCCGTGTTCGTCGATCTCGCCCGCGACGACCCGCGTCGAGGAGATGCGCTCGCCGTCCTCCGCCGCCACGTGATCGACGACGACCAGGTCGAGCGGGTCGCGGCCGTGCTCGGCGCGGATCTCGTTGATCCGCTCGCCGCCCGCCTTCGTCTCGGGGGAGACGATCAACGCGTCGAACTCCGGTTCGACCGCGATGCCGGTCGGCTCCGTCAGCTCGCGGATCTCGTAGTCGCGGCCGTGCGCCTCGGCGCGCGGGGCCAGCTCCGCTTCGAGGTCGCGCTCGCGCCGGTCGTAGGGGCGGACGTACCGCTCGACGTGTCGGGTCTCGGGCGCCAGCTCGTCGGAGGTGAGCCCGACGGTGACGTCACCCAGCTCGAACGCCCGTTCGAACAGCTTGCGGTGGCCGTCGTGAACGGGATCGAACGTACCCCCCAGCGCGACGTTCATGCCTCTCCGTTACGCGGGTCGAACTTAAATGGTCCCGAACCGCCGTCGGCGGCTCAGTTCGACGGCTCGTCGCCGCCGTCGTCCGCGTCCGCTTCGCCGTCGCCGACGGGCTCGCCGTCGCCGTCCACGGATATCTGGACGGGCTCGGTGTCGCCGTCGGGCGACTCGCCGCCGAGCCGCCGGTCGAGGTTGAAGACGGCGTTCAGCTCCGCCTGGACGTCGCCGACGACCCCGCGGACGAGGTCGCTCGGCGCGATGGCCTCGTACTCGTAGGGGTTGTTGCCCGCGCCCTCGGCCTTCCGCTTGTCGCGCTCGACGGTGCCCTCGTCGTGGAGCTCGGCGAGCGCCTCGCGGACGGTGCTCGGGTACAGGCCGGTGCCGTCGGCGACCTCGTCGCTCGTGCTGTGCGGGTTGTCGCGGAGGTAGACGTAGATGCGCGCCCGCGTCTCGGTGTCGAGCAGCCACGCGAGCAGGTCGACCACGTTGTCGTCGAACCCCTTCACCGCCCTGTCGGCGCCCTCGCCGAGGCGCTCTTTCGTCTTCCGCAGCTCCTCCCGGGTCCGCTCCGTCGGAGACTCCTCCGCGTCGTCTCCCGGTTCGGAGGGTGAATCGTTCGCGGTCATGACAGAGAGTGGGAGCTACGCGGGCAAAAGGGTTTCTCGTCGCTTTCGTTCCGACGGAACGCCGAGAACGCGCCTCGGGGCTTTCGGCCTCGGTGTCAGGGGTTGAGGACGGTGTCAGGGGGCGACGACGAGGTCCGCGCGCAGCGCGTCGGCGCCCGACTCCTCGCGGATCCGGCGCTGGCGCGCGGCGCCGCTCTCGGCCTCGTACACCTCCCGGATGCCGTCGATCCCGAGCCGGTCGCACTCGGCGTCGACCACCTCGCCCAGCGGGGTCGTCCCCTCGCCGTCGCGGTCGACGAACGCGGCGTCGTGTCCGTGCCGGATGGCGCGCCACTTGTTCTCGTCGAGCAGTTCCCTGCGCAGCGACGGGGGCGACTCGCCGTCCTCGTACCGCTCGGCGTAGTCGACGACCAGCGCCCGGACGTACTCGGCGAGCGCGAGGGTCACCTCGGGGTCGCGCTGGGCGTCCGGCGCCCGCACCTCGACCGTGCCGTGGCCGGTGTGGGGGCGCACGTCGAACCACAGCTCGCCGCGGTCCGCGATGGAGTCGGTCTCGACCATCCGGCGCTCGTACCGCCGGAACGCGTCGAAGTCGTCGAACGCCGACGGGATGCCGGTGTTCGGGAGGTTCTCAAACACCTTCGCGCGGGCCGAGGCCAGCCCGGTGTCGAACCCGTTCCAGAACGGGGAGTTCGCCGACAGCGCGAGCAGCACGGGACAGTGCCACCGCAAGCGGTTCGCGACCCAGACGGCCTTGTCCGCGTCGTCGACGCCGACGTGGACGTGGAGCCCCGCGGTCGTGTTCCGGTGTTGCGGGTACTGAATGCGGTCCAGTTGGGCCTGGTACCGGGGCTTCTTCACGTGGTCGAGCTCGCGCCACTTCGCCGCCGGGTGGAGGCCGGCGGCCGCGATCCGATACCCGTCGGCGGCGGCGTGGTCGACGAGCGCCTCGCGGACGGTCGCGAGCGCGTCCGCGGCGTCCGCGGGGTCCGCCATCGTCTCGGTCTGGGCCTCTATCGTGCACTCGAACAGCTCGTGGTCGAACCCCTCCGGCACCGCAGCCGGCGGGTCGCGACCGTACACGAGGTCGTCGGTCCCGGACGTCGGGCGGCCCTCGGCATCGACGATGTAGAACTCCTCCTCGATGCCGAGCGTCCCCATCCGGGAGAACGCGTCCCGCGAACCGAGTTCCATTACCGCCTCGTACCGGTCGCGCGCTCTTATAAGGATTGGAAGACGGAAGACGCGGCGGCGGTCCGGACGCGCGCTCAGAAGCGACCGCACAGTCCGGACACGCCCCACAAGACACTTGCTGCGTCGAGCGCCGTTCACAGACATGAGCCGACGCCGGTTCGTCGCCGGACTCCTCTCCGCCGGCGCGGCCGCGCTGGCCGGCTGTGCCGGCGACCGCGACGGCGAGTGGGACCCGACGATCGACGGCGAAGAGCCGACGATTCCGCGCGGGGGCGAGGCGACCGTCACGGTCGAGGCCACCGACGCGGGCGGCTTCTCTTTTCGCCCCCCGCCGGGCGGCATCACCCTCGGGCTGAGCGCCTCGGAGCGGGAGGTCACCCCGTCGCCGGACTCGGGGGCGGACTCCTATCCGCCACGGTGGTTCTGGTCCGGACGTACCAGCGTGACTGTCAGGGTCCCGATCGCTGTCGGCGAGTCCACCGAGCCGGGCGAGTATCAGTACGGAGTAACCGTTTACCCGGACGCGGACTCCGAGCGAAGCGTCCGCGAATCCTTCCCGATCACCGTCGCCGACGGGTGATCCGGCGTCTCCCCCGGCCTCGTCGATCGGTGGCGGCATCGGTAGGGCCGGCCGTACCGCTCCCTGCGAACCGGTGTCGAAAAAGCGGCCCGACAGCACCCCGACTCGATCGAAAACGAGTCGGCGGCGCGCGTTCACACGCCGTACTCCGGTTCCCCTCGCGCCGCGTCGCCCCCGTTCAGCCGAGGACGTAGCGGAGCTTCGGGAACCGCTCGACGAGCGCCTGCCCCCCGACCTCGATCCGCTCGATGTAGGCGTCCAGTCCGAGGACGCGACCCGCGCCGAACGCGGCGACTGTGAGGAACACCATCGCGTACACCAGCGTCGAGTCGAACAGCGCGAGCTCCTCGCCGCTCCACCCGCCGAGGTAGAACAGCAGCATCTGGATCGCGCCGCCGAGCGCGGCCAGGCGGACGAACGCGCCCGCGATGAGCGCCGCGCCGATGAGCACCTGCGTGACCGGAACGATCACGTTGACGACCTCCATGAGCGCCGGACTCGACGCCATCGCCCCGTACAGCCCGCTGACCGGGCTCGCCGGGTTGACGTTCGCGAGGTAGCCCGCGGCGTCGAACGGCCACTCGGAGACCTTCCCGAGGCCGGCGAACAGGATCATCCCGCCGATGGTCGCCCGGAGCAGGACGATGAACAGCGCCGACAGCGAGTGCGCCTTCCCCGACAGGGTGATGCCGCCGATCTCGCCGCCGAACTCGTTCGTGGTTTTGGTGGACATAGTGTCTCTCCTCGGTTACCGATACGCCGAATTCCAGTATAAATCGGCGAGCGCGTTCCCCCGCGGCGAGACGGATCCGGGCCGTTCCCCGCATCGGTGGGGTCTTTACTAACTCCGTGCCGAACGCTATCGGCCCCGGGCGCTCTCCGACCCGCTCACCACGCCTCGCCGCTCGCGAGGTCCAGGTCGCCGTCGCCCTTCTCCGAGGGACAGATGTCGGCGAGCACGCAGTCGGCGCAGTCGGGGTTGATCGCGGTACACGTCGCGCGGCCGTGGTCGATCATGAGGTGCGTGAACTGCTGCCAGTCGCTCTCGGGGACCACGTCGAGCAGGTCCCGTTCGATCGCTTCCGGACGCTCCTCCTCGGTGATCCCCAGCCGCCGCGTGAGCCGCTGGACGTGGGTGTCGACGACGATGCCCTCGACGACGTCGTGGCCGTGTTGGAGGACGACGTTGGCGGTCTTGCGGCCCACCCCCGCGAGATCGGTCAGCTCCGACATCGTGTCCGGCACCTCGCCGCCGTGCTCCTCGGCGATGTCCGCGCACGCCGAGCGGATGTACTTCGCCTTGTTGTTGTAGTAGGTGATCGAGTTTATCGCCTCCGCGAGTTCCTCCTGGGGCGCGCTCGCGTACTCCTCGGGCGTCTCGTACGTCTCGAACAGGTCGGCGCACACCGAGTTCACGCGCTCGTCGGTACACTGGGCGGAGAGGATCACGGCGATGAGCAGCTCCAGCCGGTTCGAGTAGTTGAGCGAGATGGTCGAGTCCGGGTACTCCTCGTAGAGCCGGTCGAGGACTTCCGCGACCTGCTCCTCCCGCGGGTCGAGTGGCGTTCCCATACCGATCCCCTCCGCCCGGGCGACATTGAACGATCCGACTCCGCCCCCCGTTCGCGGGGGGAGGCGTCGCTCGGCCGCCCCGTCTCGACCGAGTAGTAAGACAGTTACCACCCGGCGCGCTGGTTGGCGTATGGACGTACTCGACGTCGCGGCGCGCGCGACCGAGACGGGGCCCGTGTGCGACGCCTGTCTCGGCCGGCTCGTCGCCGACCGGAGCTTCGGGCTGTCGAACGCCGACCGCGGCTCGGCGCTCCGGGTGTCGCTCGCGCTGCGCGACGACGAGGACCACGAGGCGGTCGACACCGCGGACTGCTGGGTGTGCGAGGGGCGCTGCGCGGAGTTCGACGACTGGGCCGCCCGCGCCGCCGAGGCGGTCGAGGGGATCGAGTTCGACACGTACAACGTGGGCACGCGCCCGCCGCCGCTGATCGAGGAGAACGAGGCCCTGCTCCGCGCCGACGCCGGCCTCGACGAGGACGCGGGCGAGCCGTTCAAGTCGGAGTTCAACCGCGAGGTCGGCAAGCGGGTCGGGCGGACCACGGGCGCCGAGGTCTCCTTTGACCGCCCGGACGTCCAGTTCACGATCGACCTGGCCGAGGACGCCATCGACGCGAAGGTGAACTCCACGTTCGTCTACGGCCGGTACCGGAAGCTAGAGCGCGACATCCCCCAGACCGAGTGGCCCTGCCGCGAGTGTAAGGGGTCCGGGCGACAGGGCGCCGACCCCTGCGACCACTGCGGCGGCTCCGGCTACCTCTACGACGACAGCGTCGAGGAGTACACCGCGCCGATCGTCGAGGACGTGATGGACGGGACCGAGGCGACGTTCCACGGCGCGGGCCGCGAGGACGTCGACGCCCTCATGCTCGGCACCGGCCGCCCGTTCGTGATCGAGGTCGAGGAGCCGCGCCGGCGCCGGGTCGACACCGACCGCCTCCAGTCGGACATCAACGCGTTCGCCGACGGCGCGGTCGAGGTCGAGGGCCTCCGGCTCGCGACCTACGAGATGGTCGAGCGCGTGAAGGAGCACGACGCCGGGAAGCGGTACCGCGCGCAGGTGGCGTTCGACGCCGACGTCGACGCCGACGCGCTCGCCGACGCGGTCGCGGAGCTGGAGGGAGCGACCGTCGAGCAGTACACGCCGAACCGCGTCGACCACCGCCGCGCGAGCATCACCCGCGAGCGCGACGTGTACGAGGCGACCGCCGAACTCGGCGGCCCGCGGCGCGCGACCGTCGAGATCGGCGGCGAGGGCGGGCTCTACATCAAGGAGCTGATCTCCGGCGACGAGGGACGCACCGAGCCGAGCCTCGCCGGCCTGCTCGGCGTCGGGGCCGAGGTGACGGCGCTCGACGTGCTCGCGGTGGAGGGTGAAGACGAGCCGTTCGAGGACGAGGCGTTCTTCCGGGAGTAGCGCGCCCGCATCCAGGGTCTCCTCGTCCCGGGTCCGGCCCCGCAGCGCACCGCCTCGGACCGCGACGGTCTCGGAACCAACGGGATTTATCTGACGAGCGTCAGACGTTCGCACATGAACGGGAGCGACGCCGACGGCGGAAACGCCCGCGAGGGCGGGACGCGAAACGGCGGGGCCCGCGGCGGGTCGGGCGGTTCGGCCGGGACCGGGGGCGCCGACCACGCGGGCGAGCCCGCGGTCGGCGACCCCGTCATCCGACCCGCGGTCGACGAGGCCGGCGGGGTCCCGGCCGCCGCCGCCGTGTCGCTGAACGGCGCCGACCGCGCGGACCGCCCCGACCGGGTCTCCTCGGTCCTCGTCGCCGTCGGCCCCGGCCCGCACTCGGGCGCGACCGTCGACGTGGCGCGGGAGATCGCCGCCGCGACCGACGCGTGGCTCGAACTGTTCCACGTCGTCCCCTCGGACGCGGCGCTGGCCGACGCCGGCCCGGACGAGGACGCCTCCGGAACGGTCGTCGACGCAGGCGACGCGGACGACACCGACTACGCCGCGGCCGGCGAGCGGCTCCTCGACGCTGCCGAGGACAGGCTCGGCGGGTTCGACCGCGCGGACCGATGGCTCGTTGAGGACCGGACCGCGGCGGGCGCCATCGTCGAGCAGTCCGCGTACTACGACCTCGTCGTCGTCGGCGCGCCGACCACCGGGACGGTCGGCCGCTTCGTCTTCGGCTCCACGACCGACACCGTCATCGGCGACGCGGAGGTCCCCGTCGTCGTCGTCGAAGCCGACGGGTCGCGGGCGCTCGACCCGGCGTAGGGACCGGCCCGTGCCGCCGTCGCTTCTCCGCTCTCGGCCGCCGCTCCCCGCGTTCTTCCGCGTTCTCGAACCACGGTACCGCTTCCCGTCGCGGCGACAGCGTTAAATTAGTGTACATACTTGTACATCACAACGCGGAATACTACATCGGTGGACACAATGAATCTCAACGACACGGTCGAGCGCGTGACGGGCGGGGAGGATCTGACCGTAGCCGAGGCGCGCGAGGCCGCGCGGCTGGTCTTCGAGGAGGCGACGGACGCCCAGATCGGGGCGTTGCTCGCCGCGCTCCGGACGAAGGGCGAGACGGAGGCCGAGATCGCCGGCTTCGCGCGGGGGATGCGCGACGCGGCGCGCACGATCGAGCCCGACCGCGACCCGCTCGTCGACACCTGCGGCACCGGCGGCGACGACTACGACACGATCAACGTGTCGACGACCGCCGCCATCGTCGCCGCGGGGGCCGGGGTGCCGATCGCGAAGCACGGCAACTACTCCGTCTCTTCCTCGTCGGGAAGCGCGGACGTGCTGGAGGTCGCGGGCGCCGACGTGGAGGCCGAACCGCCCGCCGTCGAGGCGGCGATCGAGGCGGACGGGATCGGCTTCATGCTCGCGCCGGTCTTCCACCCGGCGATGAAGGCCGTCATCGGCCCGCGCAAGGAGCTGGGCATGCGGACGATCTTCAACGTCCTCGGGCCGCTCACGAACCCCGCCGGCGCCGACGCGCAGGTGCTCGGCGTCTACGATCCCGACCTCGTGCCCGTCATCGCGCGCTCGCTCGCGCACATGCGCGTCGAGCGCGCCCTCGTCGTCCACGGCGCCGGCATGGACGAGATCGGGATCCACGACGAGACAGTCGCCGCTGAGGTCGACGGCGAGGCGGTGACGGAGCTCACGATCGCGCCGGAGGACCTCGGGCTCGACCGCGCCCCGATCGACGCGGTCGCGGGCGGAAGCCCCGAAGAGAACGCCGCGGACCTGCGCGGGATCGTCGACGGCTCCGTCACGGGCCCGAAGCGCGACCTGATACTGGCGAACGCGGGCGCGGCGATCTACGTCGCCGGCGAGGCCGACACGCTCGCGGCGGGCGTCGAGCGGGCTGCCGAGGCGATCGACTCCGGCGCGGCCGCCGAGAAGTTCGCGGCGCTCTGCGGCGACGGCGAGCCGGCCGACGGCGGGCTCGGGGCGACCGCGGAGGACGACGACTGATGGCCCGGGTGAAGATCTGCGGGCTGACCGACGAGGCCGACCTCCGCGCCGCGGTCGACGCGGGCGCCGACGCGGTCGGCGTGATCACGGAGGTGCCGGTCGACTCGCCGCGCGAGGTCGACCCGGCGACGGCGGCCGAGCTGCTCGCCGCCGTGCCCCCGTTCGTCACCGCGACGCTCGTGACGATGCCCGACTCCGCCGAGCGCGCGGTTGAGCTCGCCCGGACGGTCGCCCCCGACGCGATCCAGCTCCACGGCGAGTGGACGCTCGACGAGCTGCGGTACGTCCGCGCGGAGACGGAACGGAAGGTGCTGCTCACGGTCGACGCCGACGAGCCGGCCCGCGCTGAGGAGCTGGACGGCGCGGTCGACGCGCTGGTCGTCGACTCCACCGACGACTCGGGCGCGGGCGGCACCGGCGAGACGCACGACTGGCGCGCGACCGGCGACCTCGCCGCCCGGCTCACGACCCCGGTCGTGCTGGCGGGCGGGCTCACGGCCGACAACGTCGCCGAGGCGGTCCGCGTCGCCGACCCCTTCGCGGTCGACGTCGCCTCCGGCGTCGAGATCGAGGGCGGACGGAAGGACCACAACGCGGTCGCCCGCTTCGTCGCGAACGCGGGCCGGGAGATGGAGCTGGCATGAGCGACGCGCCCCCGCTTGACCGGACGAAAGCCGAGTTCGTCGACCTCGCGGCCGACGCCCAGCGGCCGGTCGTGGTCCGCGCGTCGGCCGCGCTCGACGCGGACGTGACCCCGCTGGGCGCGTACGCGACCCTCGTCGGCGAGGGGCCGTACGGCTTCCTGCTCGAGTCCGGCGAGAAGGTCGCCTCCAGCGACCCGGACGGCGCGTTTACCGCGGACGGCAAGGCGGACAGGCACGCCCGCTACTCGTTCGTCGGTTACGACCCGGAGGCGATCGTCTCGGTCCACCCCGACCGCACCGAGGTGACCGAGCTGGGGCCGGCCGCCGACTTCGTCGGCGCGGACGGGGACGCGGCCGACGGCGACCTCGGGCCCGCCGCGGGCGACGCGGTCGACCGCGTCCGCGCGGCGTTCCCGGACGCGAGCCTGCGCGGCTTCCCGGACACCGACCGGCAGATCCTCTCGGGCGGCTTCGTCGGGTTCCTCGCGTACGAGGCGGTGTACGACCTCTGGTTGGAGGAGGTCGGCGTCGAGCGCCCCGAGACGGAGTTCCCCGACGCCGAGTTCGCGCTCACGACGCGGACCGTGGTCTTCGACGAGCGGGAGGGCGGCGCCGAGCTGGTGTTCACGCCGGTGATCGGCGTCGACGACGACCCCGCCGCCGTCTACGACGACCTCGTCGCGGAGGCCGAGCGGGTCGCGGCCGAACTGCGCGAGGCCGCGCCGCCCGACCCGGACGGGGTCCGCGTGCGCGAGGAGTCGGCGGACCCGCGCGAGGAGTACGAGGAGGCGGTTCGGACCGCCAAGCGCCACGTCCTCGACGGCGACATCTACCAGGGCGTGATCTCGCGGAGCCGCGAGCTTCGAGGCGAGGTCGACTCGCTCGGGCTGTACGCGGCGCTCCGGGACGTGAACCCCTCGCCGTACATGTACGTGCTCCGGCACGACGACCGGACCGTCGTCGGCGCGAGCCCCGAGACGCTCGTGTCGGTCCAGGGCGATCGCGTCGTCTCGAACCCCATCGCCGGCACCTGTCCACGCGGGACCAGCCCGGTCGAGGACCGCCGGCTCGCGGGCGAGATGCTCGCGGACGGGAAGGAGCGCGCCGAGCACACGATGCTCGTCGACCTCGCGCGCAACGACGTGCGGCGCGTTTCCGAGCCGGGCTCCGTCCGCGTCGAGGAGTTCATGAACGTGCTGAAGTACAGCCACGTCCAGCACATCGAGTCGACCGTGACGGGGACGCTCGCGGCCGACGCCGACGCGTTCGACGCGACGCGCGCGACGTTCCCGGCCGGGACGCTCACCGGCGCGCCGAAGGTGCGCGCGATGGAGATCATCGACGACCTGGAGACGACCCCGCGGGAGGCGTACGGCGGCGGCGTCGGCTACTACTCGTGGACCGGCGACGCCGACTTCGCGATCGTGATCCGGACCGCGACGCTCGACGAGTCGGGCGACGAGTCGGTCGTCGGCGTGCGCGCCGGCGCTGGCCTCGTCGCCGACTCCGACCCCGCGGCCGAGTACGAGGAGACCGAACAGAAGATGGACGGCGTGTTGACCGCGATCGACCGCATTCGCGAGGGCGAAGCGCGGGACGGCGACGCCGACTCGGCGACGCCCGCCGAGGACGACGACGGGGCGCTCGCCACCGGCACGGAGGCGGAGCGATGAAGGTCGCCGTCGTCGACAACTTCGACTCGTTCACCTACAACCTCGTCGAGTACGTCTCCGACCAGACGGTCGGCGGGGAGCCGGTCGCGGTCGACGTGTTCAAGAACACGGCGTCGCTCGACGAGATCGAATCCGCCGAGCCCGACGCCGTGATCATCAGCCCGGGGCCCGGCCACCCGAAGAACGACCGCGACGTGGGCGTGACGATGTCCGTGCTCCGCGACCTGTCGCCGTCGGTGCCGACGCTCGGCGTCTGTCTCGGCTTAGAGGCCGCGGTCTACGAGTACGGCGGGACCGTCGGGCACGCCCCCGAGCCCGTCCACGGCAAGGCGTTCCCCGTCGACCACGACGGGGAGGGCGTGTTCCGCGGGCTCGACCAGGGGTTCCGCGCCGGCCGCTACCACTCGCTGGCGGCGACCGAGGTCCCCGAGGCGTTCGACGTCACGGCCACCACGGACCACGGCGGCGAGTCGATCGTGATGGGGATCCGCCACCGCGAGCACCCGATCGAGGCGGTCCAGTTCCACCCGGAGAGCGTGTTGACCGGGTCGGGCCACGACCTCATCCGGAACTTCCTCACCGCCGTCTGAGCCCCCCCTGGGTCAGGCGTCCCCGCCTTCTTCGCCGCCTTCGCTGCCGTCGCCGTCGTCGCCCGGCCCTCCCTCTCCGTTCTCGTCCTCGGCCGGTTCGCCGTCGTCGTCGAGCCCGCGGCCGGCGAGCCCGACGAGGTGGCCGACCTCGGGGAGGACGACCTCGTCGACGCCGAGCCGGACCGCGTTCTCCGAGCCCGGGAGACAGAACACCGGCGTGGCGGAGACGACGCCGGCGACGGCGCGCGAGCCGATGGTCCGCGTGCCGACCTCCTCGTAGGAGAGCCGGCGGAACAGCTCGCCGAACCCGGGGAGCCGCTTCGCGAACAGGCCGCGGACCGCCTCCGGCGTCACGTCGTCGGGCGTGACGCCCGTCCCGCCGGTCGTCACCACCACGTCGGTGTCCCTCCGGCGAGCGAGCCGGTCGACGGTGCCCTGGACGCTGTCGTAGTCGTCCGGGATCAGTTCGCGGACCGACACCTCGTGGCCCGCATCCTCGAACGCCGCCGCGACGTAGTCGCCGGCCGGGTCCTCGTCCGCGCCCCGCGACGAGGAGACCGTGACGACCGCGGCCGCGACGGAGTCCGCGTCGTGGTGGTGATGGTCGTGGTCACCATGGTCGTGATCGTGGTCATCGTGGCCGTGGTCGTGACCGTGGCCATCATAGCCGTCTCCAGAACGGTCGCCGTCGTGGCTATCGTCGCCGTGGTCGGTCATACGTCCGCCTTCGGCGCCCGCGTCAAAACACCTCCCGGTCTCCTCAGGGCCAGTCGTCGCGCGCCCGTTCCTCGGGCGCGTCGTCGTCCGGCTCGCCCGTCGCGAGCGTCCACCCCGCGGCCTCGGCGGCGTCCTCGACCTGGAGGAACTCCCAGCCGGTCGCCTCTGCGACGGCCTCGTCCTCGTCGTCGACGCCGACGAAGACGTGCCGGTCCGTATCGAACTGCCCGCCGATGTTCTCTAAGCTCTCCTCGACGCCGCGCGGGCCGGAGAAGAAGTCCTGTCGCACGCGGTGTTTCCGCGTGAAGTTCGTGACGACGTAGGTGGGCTTCTCGCTGACGACCCCGACGTACTCCGTCCACTGCCGGGCGTTGTTGAACACCGCGTTGGGGTCCGCGAGCGCTTTCAGCGCCTCCAACTCGAACGCCAGCGTCATGTCTGTAGATCCGCCGCTGTCCATGCGCCCCGCTTACCGCCCGCCGGCGAAAACAACTTCGCTTCCGCGTAGCCCGCCGGTCGCCCGGGGTGGGCGGCCGCCGTCACCGCGACCGGACCAGGTAGTAATCGGTGAACTTCACCACGTCGCCGTCGTCGAGGTCGCCTGTCTCGGGCGCCGTCCACGGCTCGCCCGCCAGCTCCCGCACGACGCCCTGCTCGTCGTCGTCCAGTTCGTCGTAGTGGCGGACGCGCGCGTCCGACGGGACGCGGCCGGTGCGGCGAAGCCGCAGCCGTCGCCCGGTGTCTCTGAGCGGCATGTGTTATCATATAACACGATTAATCATAAGCGTTTCGCGGCGGACGTGACGCCGGTCGCCACGAGGGCGACACCCGCGGCTCGATTGCCGAGAAGCGAACGGACGAAGGGTGGCCGCTGTCCGGAGCTACTGCTCGGTCGTCGCCGCGAGGTCGTCGACGGAGAACCCGGGCTCCATGAGGCGGTCCGTCTGTCCGCTCACGTCGCGGCCCTCGCGCATCAGCTCTTTGAACGCAGACTGCGGCGAGAGGTCGCCGATGAGCACGCCGCCGACGACCTTCCCGTCCTTCAGCGCGACGCGGCGCCACTCGTTTTCGCCCGTGGTCGCCTCGACCGAGTCGTCGCCGAGCGTCGGGTGCCCGAACGAGAGGAACGGGAAGTCGAAGTGGGTGATCGAGTACGAGGAGACCCACCGGAACTCGTCGCTGCCGTAGTCGACCATGTTGCGGGCAGCGATGGTGCCCTGCTCCTTCGCGGAGCCCCACGAGCCGTTCTTCGCGTGCTCGCCGAGGATGAGGTCGTTGAACGTGGTGATGTCGCCCGCGGCGAACACGTTGTCGACGTTGGTGCGCATGAACTCGTCGACGACGATGCCGTCGTCGAGTTCCAGCGGCGTGTCCTCGACGAGTTCGGTGTTGAAGTTCAGGCCGATGGCGACGCCGGCGAAGTCGCACTCGTAGCGCTCGCCGTTCGGGTCGACCGCGGCCTCGACGTGGCCCTCGTCGTCGACCTCGAAGCGGTCGACGCCGGAGTCGAAGACCGGCTCGACGCCGCGCTCGCGCATCGCCTCGTGCATGATCTCCGCGCCCTCCTCGGAGAGCGCGTAGCGCCACCAGCAGTCGCCGCGCATGAGGTACTTCGCCTCGACGCCCTGCGCGCCGCAGATGGCCGCGAAGTCGATGCCGAGCAGCCCGGCGCCGACGATGACGCCCTTCTCGGCGCCCTCCACGCTCTCTTTGATGTTGCGGGCGTCCTGGAACGTCCAGAAGTGGTGGATACCGTCGGCGTCGGCGTTCTCGACCGGGAGCTGCTGGGGCGTGCCGCCGATGGCGAGCAGGAGGGAGTCGTACTCGAACGTCTCGCCCTCGTGGGTGCGGACCGCGTCCTCGTCCACGTCGATGTCGACGACGACCGTGTTCAGCCGGAGGTCGACGTCGTGCTCGTCGTACCAGTCCTCCTGGTGGATCGAGATCGGGGCCTCGGGGAGCTTCCCCTTCGCGTACTCCTTGATCAGAATCCGGTTGTAGAGGGACTCACCCTCGTCCGTGAGAACCGTGATCTCGGCGTCGGGCGCTTCCTCGCGGAGCGTCTCGGCCGCGGACGCGCCCGCGATACCGTCACCGATGATCACGTACGAATCGCTCATGTCCGGCCGTTCGGATTCATGGTTAATGTGGGTTGTCATCCGCGTCCGGGGGCGTGCGACGGACACGCACGGCCGGAGAAAACGGCCGAAGTGACGCGTTTCCGTCGGAAACTCTCACGCCGGCCGGCGCTCGGGGTCGTCGTCCTGCGCCCCGCCGTGCCGATCGGCGGCTCCGACCGACGACCACCGGCCCTCGCCCCCGGTCAGTGGTCGGCTCCGGCCGGCTCCGCGGGGAAGTCCTTTTCGCCGGCCTCGACGGCGACGTCGAGCCAGTTCTCCGTCGGGACGAGCGGACACTCGTAGGCGTGGTTGTACGCGCACGTGGGGTTGTACGCGAGGTTGAAGTCCACGACCCACTCGCCGTCGACGCGGTCGCGGTCGGGATCCAAGTCGAGGTACCGGCCCGCGCCGTACGTCTCGTCGCCGCTCGTCGCGTCGCGGAACGGTACCCAGAACCGGTCCGCGCCGTCTGCCGGCCGATACGCCTGGAGCGTCGCCGCCTCGCCGTCGACCTCGAAGCGGAACTCCCCCCACCGGCTGTACGTCTGTTCGCCCTCGGCGGTCGTCTCGACGGTCACCGTCTCCTTCTCGTCGTGCTCGTGAAGCGGCAGGACGAACCGGTACGCCGGGTCCGGATCGTAGTACGCCAGTCCGGGGAAGCCGTCGCCCCGCATCGAGACCGGCAGCGGCGACCGCGCCGACTCGCGGAACCGCTCGATTTTCGCCTCCCGCTGCGCCTCCACCTGCGCCGCCCAGTCGTCCGCGGTCTCGGCGTCCATGATTACCTTAGTATTGCGCCGCGCGCACAATAACAATTCCGACCGCGGAACTCTCGACCGCGCCGACGACAGAAGGCACTTATAGCGTTCTCGGGGACGTTGAGCCGTGAACAGACGAACTGCCCTCTCCACCTTGGCGGTCGGTGGATTCGTCGGAGTCGCTGGTTGCCTCGGCAACGTACGTATCGGCGGGGACGACGAACAGGCGGCCCGAGACCGACCGGATCCCGAACTGAACCGGGAGGTCGAGACGGAGGGCGTTGAGGACGGGTCCCGCTCGCAGTTCCAGTGGGGACCGACGCACGCGGGATGCCGTGAGGAGGCGGGACCGACAGACGATGTCGACGTGTTCTGGCGGCGGACGCCGTACCGGTACGATCATTCACAGCCGGTCGTCGTGGGCGATCGGGTGTACGTCTCTTTCTCGGGGGCCTTGTTTCGTCTTGACCTCGCGACCGGCGAGGTACGGTGGTCGACGGAGGTCGGTCACGACGGGTCGTCGACGCCGGCGGTTCGCGACGGCATCGCATACGTGACGGTCTGGAACGGTGGGGACGAGACCGACCGCGGACTGGCGGCCGTCGACGCCGAGAGCGGCGAGGTGCGGTGGCGGCGGCTGACCGACACGGAGATCACGACGGCGCCGACCGTGACCGACGACGGCGTGTTCGTGGGAGGCGGCTACGAGACGCAGACCGTCGCGGCGTTCGACTACGACGGAGCCGAACGATGGCGCAACGACCTCGGCGAGTACGCCTCCGCGCCCGCCGTCGCCGACGGAACCGTCGTCTACGGCGCGGGCGGACCCCGTGTCGTCGCCTACGACGCCGCCTCGGGCGAGGAACTGTGGACGGCCGACGTCGACGGCGACGCGACCGCGACGCCGACCGTCGCCGACGGCCGCGTCCTGATCGGCACGCGGGCCAGCACCCTGTACGCGCTCGACCTCGCAGACGGAACCGTCGAATGGACTGAGGACCTCGCGGGACCCGTCCGACGGTCGGTCGCCGTCGCGGGCGACACGGCGGTGGTTCCGACCGAGCTCGGGCTCGTCGCCGTCGGCGACGGCGGAGAGCGGCTGTGGAGCGACGATGAGGTCACCGGCGCGACCGCGCCGATGGTCGCGGACGGGGTCGCGTACCTCGGCGATGGTCGGACCGTCCGCGCGATCGCGGTCGAAGACGGGACGGAGCGGTGGTCCTTTCGGACTCGCGAGCGCACTTACACCGACGTCTTGCTTCAGGGCGTCCGCGCCGCTCCGACGGTCGTCGACGGCGTCGTCCTCGCGGCGACCCATGCGGGTGACGTGTACGCGCTCGGCGAGACCTGAAACGGTTGCCGGACCGCGTTTCGAACCGGTTCGACGCCACACATTCAAGAGCGTCCCGACCCAACGACGCGTATGAAAATCCGGCAGAACATCCGCCACTGGGCCGCCAAGAAGGCGTTGACCACGCCGGTCGTCGGCGACGTCGCCAACGACAAGCTCGTCGACCTCCACACGAGCATCTTCCTCAACAAGGCCGACGAGGACCGCCGGGAGGAGCGCCGCGACCACCTCGACAGCTTCTTCGACGCGACGATGGACACCTACGTCGCCGCGTTGGAGGCCGACTTCCCGGAGGCCGAGGCTCGGGAGATCACTCACGTCCAGGCGAACTTCGACTTCTTCAACCACGGCTGGACGGAGATGATGGAGATCCCCGGCGACGAGCTGGAGGCCCACTACCGCCGGTACGAGTCCTTCTTCACCGACTACGGGATCACGATCGACGACCCGCTCGGCGACTTCCGCCCCCCGGATGGAATCGTCGACGCGCCGGAGACCCCGGAGAAGCTCGCCTCGCCGGAGTACGAGAACGCCCTGGCCGGCTTCGCGGACGACGTGTACGTCGAGACCGACGACGGCGAGACGGTCGTCGGCGGCGACACGGAGGAGCCGGACGAGGTCGACGCCGCGGCCGCGCCCGGGCTCGACGAGGACGAGGCCAGCGCCTGAGCGCCGTCGGGTCGACCGCCCCTCGGCTCCGCCGCCGCGGTCGTTCGATCCCTTTCGACTCGCCGACCACGTTTATAGTTCGCCGGGCAGAGGGAGGGGTATGAACCGCGGGCAATCGTTCCTGCTTCTCCTCATGGGGTCGGTCGCGCTGCTGACCCTCTTCGTCATTCTCCCGTTCGTCGAGTACGTCATCGCCGCGGCGATCCTCGCGTTCGTCCTCTACCCGTTCCACCGCCGGCTCTCGCGGTGGCTCCGGGCCCGCGTCTCGAAGCGCTTCGGACAGATGCTCTCGGCGCTGACGCTCATCTTCTCCGCCATCGTCGCGGTGATCCTCCCGCTCGCGTACATCTCGTGGGTGTTCGTGCGCGACCTCACGGCCATCGCCGCGGGCGACACCGCGATCAACGTCGCGGCGATCGAAGCGGAGATCGCGGCGCTCACCGGGCAGGACCCCGAGGTCGCCGACCTGCTCCAGACCGCCGGCGAACTGCTCGTCGAGGTCCTGTTCGGCGGGTTCAGCGGCGTCGTCACCACGGGGCTTCGGGCCTCGGTCGGGCTGTCGCTCGCGCTGTTCCTGCTCTACTACACGCTCATCGACGGGCCGGCGTTCGTGCGGTGGATCCGGGACACGAGCCCGCTGCCGCCCGACGTCACGGCGGACCTCGTCGACCGGATCGACGCGATGACGCGCGGGGTGGTGATCGGCCACATCTCCGTCTCGCTGCTTCAGGCCGTCATCGCCGGGCTCGGGCTCTGGGTCGCCGGGATCCCCAACGTGGTGTTCTGGACGTTCGTGATGGCGGTGCTGGCGCTTTTACCGCTCATCGGCGCCTTCTTCGTGTGGGGGCCCGCCGCGGCCTACCTCGTGATCATCGACCAGGTCACGGCCGGGATCTTCCTCGCGGTGTACGGCGTCGCGGTGATCGCGATGGTCGACAACTACGCCCGGCCGCTCGTCATCGACCAGCGGGCGCACCTCAACCCCGGGATCATCCTCCTCGGCGTGTTCGGCGGCATCTACTCCGTGGGCTTCACCGGGCTGTTCGTCGGGCCGATCGTGATCGGCGTGCTCGCGGCGACGCTGGAGACGTTCCGCGAGGACTACGACGCGATCTGACGGATTTAACCGCTCAGCCCGCGAAGGTCGCCCATGGCGACGACCGCGACCTCTCGGCTCCCGGACCGCCGCGACGCCCTCCTCATCGCCGCCGCGGCGGTCGCGGTCAACCTGATCGGCGCGCTCGGCGTCCCCTTCACGGCGACGCAGAGCGCGTGGTTCACGTCGCTGGAGCTCCCCGCCTTCTACCCGCCGGGCTGGGCGTTCGGCGTCGTCTGGCCGGTCCTGTACGCGCTGTGCGGCGCCGCCGCGGCCCTCGTCTACCTGGCCGGGCGCGACGGCGCGGCGCCGGCGGGGCGCGTCCGGACCGCGCTCGCGCTGTTCGGCGTCCAGTTCGCCGTCAACGTCGCGTGGTCGCCGACCTTCTGGGGGCTCGAACGCGCCGACCTCGGCCTCGCCGTCCTCGCCGTCCTCCTCCCGCTCGTCGCCGCCACGATCCGGCTGTTCGACCGCGTCGACCGCCGGGCCGCGGCGCTGCTCGTCCCCTACCTCGCGTGGGTCTGCTTCGCGACCGCGCTCAACTACGCCATCTGGTCGCTCAACTAGGGATCTCCCCCGGCGTTCGTCGCGTCCGTCACCGGCGGCGGCCCGCGCTCCAGTCGCTCCGCGACGAACCGGCGCTCGGCCCGGCTCAGTTCGCCGTCCGTCTCACGGAACGCCGACAGCCCCCCGCGGTACCGCTCGGGGTCGACGTCGGCGGGCGCCCCGGCCGGGCGCTCGAGTTCCAGCTCGGCGATCCCGGTCCGCTCGCCCGTGTAGGCGAAGCCGCACTTGTGGCACGCCTCGTAGGCGAACGGGTTGTTCACGGCGATCTTCACGCGGTCGAAGCCGGCGACGGCAAGGTCGGCGACGGTCTCGCCGATCAGCTCCGGACCGATCCCCTCTCCGCGGCGCGCGGCGTGGACCGTGACGTACCGCAGCCGGCAGCAGTCGGGGTCGGTCCGGTCGGCCGAGAAGGAGACGGCCGCGATCACCTCGTCGTCGAACGCCTCGGGGTCGACCGTGTCCGGCAGCGGTTCGTCCGGCTCCCACCCCGGCGCCGCCGGGGACCCGTCCGGCGTCCGGATCACCGCCTTTCCCGGCCCGCCGACGACGAACTTGCCGGCGTACGCGAACACTCGGTAGTCGAGCCGGAGGGCCTCCCCATCGCCGGGCGGACACACGAGCGCGTACTCCATGGGGACCGTACGGCGGCGGACGGGTAAATAGGGTCGGTGGCTCTTTGTCCGTCGCGGCGGTCGGATCGCCCATGTACGGCCTCGGCGACGTGGACTTCTTCGACCGGATTGCCCCGCTGTACGACCTCGCGATGCCGCCGGCGGACGGCGAGGCGCTCGCGGCCGGCCTCGACCACGCGACGCGGCCGATCGAGCGCCTGCTCGACGTCGGCGGGGGGTCGGGCCGCGCGGCGGCCGCGCTGGCGGGCCCGGACATCGCGGTCGTCGACGCCTCCGTCGAGATGCTCTCGCGGGCGCGCCGCGGCCGCGGGCTCGCCGGCCTCGCCGCCGACGCCGGGCGCCTGCCGTTCCGCGACGCGAGCGTCGACGCCGTCACGGTCGTCGACGCCCTCCACCACCTTCCCGACCACGACGCCGCGCTCGCGGAGGCGGCCCGCGCGCTCGCGCCCGGCGGCGCGCTCGTGATCCGCGAGTTCGACCCGAGCCACCCGCTCGGGCGACTGCTCGTCGCCGGCGAGCACGCGATCGGCATGAACTCGCGGTTCAGGACCCCGGCCGACCTCGCGGCCGCGATGGACGGCGTCGGTCTCGACCCCCGGATCGTCGACCGCGGCTTCGGCTACACGGTGGTCGGCGTGCGGCGGTGAGTCGTCGCGCCCGAATTCACTACGCGGGGACACAGGCCACGAGCTCGCCGTCAACGGGGTCCTCGTCCGGGTCGCTCGTCCGTCTCACGACCCGTTCGTCGAGGTAATACCGCGCGGACTCCACCGCATCTTTCACACCCTCGCCGTTCTCCGTCTCGACCGTGACCGACCACACGGTCTCGACGCCGACCACGATCCGGTCGTCGCCGGCGTCGACCACTCGGACGGTCGTGGACGGCTCCGCGCCGACCGACGCTCGTTCGCCGTCGGCGTCAACGAGCCGATCGGAGACGTACTTCGGCTCATAGCCCGCGACGAACGACCGCGCTTCGGTCACGGACACCCCGTCCGGGAGCGGCACGCCGTAGTCCCGCGAAACGGGGCACTCCCCGGGACGTGAGCCGGTAAACTGCCGGCCCGGTTCACCGGTCGCGTCCGAATTACCCAGACAGCCGGCGAGGGGGACCCCGGCTCCGAGCAGCGCGACGAGCGCCCGACGCTTCACGCCGAGAGTTTAGAATTCGCTTGATAAGTGCTTTCCCCGGCGGTTCCGACGAAGAGCGGTTCCGTCGCCGCGAGTCAGTCGTGCGAGGCGCCGTGGGCGGCGTGGTCGTGGTCGTGCGACCCGTCGCCGTCGCCGGACTCGTCGTGGGTGTGATCCTGGTCGCCGGAACTCGTCTCGCCGAGCACCTCGGCGCCCTCGCCGTCGATCATGTCCATGTTCTTCAGGTTGTCGCGCTCCTCGAAGTCCTGGACCGCCTCCATCACGTCCGCCTGCGTGATCGTCATCCGGTCCTCGGTGAGCGCGCCGAGGACGGCCTCGCGGAGCACCATCCGGAGGTCGGAGCCCGTGAGCCCGCTGGTCCGGTCGGCCACCTCCTCGGGGTCGAAGTCGGCGATCTGCATCTCCTTCGTCACCACCCGGAGGATGTCCGCGCGCATGTCGCGGTCCGGCTTGGGGAAGTTGACGATCTCGTCGAAGCGGCGCCAGGCGGCGGCGTCGAGCTGGTCCGGGTGGTTGGTCGCGCCGATCAGCAGCACCTCGTCGCGCACGAGCGACACCTCGTCGATCGACTTGAGGAGGGTGTTGACCGCGCGCTTCAGGGCGGCGTGCTCGTCCGAGCGGCGGGTCTTCGCCACCGAGTCGAACTCGTCGATGAAGAGGATACACGGCGAGAGCCGCTTGGCGACCTCGAAGCTCTTCTCGACGTTCTTCGAGGTCTCGCCGAGGTACTGGCTCGTGATCATCGAGAGCTTCACCTCGACGAACGGGAGCCCGAGCTCGTGGGCGAGCGCCCGCGAGACGGTCGTCTTCCCGGTTCCCGGCGGGCCGACGAACAGCAGCTTGCCGATCTCGCGGAGGCCGATCTCCGCGAGGTACTCGCGGTGTTCGATCGCCTTGACGATCTTCTGGATCTCGCCCTCCTGGTCGCCGGTCAACACGAGGTCGGCCAGCGTCGTCTCGATCTCCTCGGGCGCCCGGACGTTGACGAGGTCGAGCATCTCGCCGTCCTCGTCCTCGTCGAAGTACTCCGCGAGCAGCGCGTCGATCCAGACGCGGTCGGCCTGGACCGGCCGCACGTCCGCTCGAGCCTCCTCGCGGGTCACCGGCGGTTCGAGGTCCTCGGCGGCCGCCATCGCGGCGACGACCGTCGGGTTCCCGGCGATCCGGTCGTCGTCCGCGCGGTCGCGGTACCACTCCAGCCCCATCGCGGGCTGGGTCAGCGAAATCTCGCCGGAGAACTCCGTGCGCTGGGTGAAGAGGAGGTCGGAGACCGCCTCCCACGGCCGCTCGACCCCGGTCGCGGTGCGCGTGGTCTCGTCGGTCGCCTTCAGCGGTCGCTCCACGCCGCCGGGGGCGTCGTCGACGGCGTCGGCCGACCAGAACACCTGCCGGAAGCGCGGGGGCAGGTCGTTCTCGTCGAGGTCGCGGTCCTGCGTGTAGAAGTGCGTCGTCAACACGAACTCGACGACGTCGAGCGCCGGGTCACTCATCCGCGCGAAGTAGCGCCGGGACGCGGTTAAGAGCGTCGAAGCACCGCCGGTCGCGGGCGGCCCCGCGGCGGACGCGACCGGACGCCGGAGCAGAGAGCGGGTAGCGCGGGTGCGGGCGTCCGGGGGCGCCGACGGCCGGGAGAGAGGCGACACTGGGGCGCGCGAGCGGCCGCGGTATCGAACCCTTATTAGCCCTGGTCCGCGACGTACCGCGCATGAGATCCGAAGACGCGGCCGCATCGGGGGACCCCGCCGGCGACGGCGCGAGCGAGCCCGAGGACACGAGCGACGCAGACCACGAGAACGCGCTTCAGGACGTCATCGCCGTCGACCCCGACGACGTCGCGCAGGGGACGGTGAACCGGCTCGACGCGCACACCGGCGACGGGATCCGCCACCGCGCGTTCACCTGCCTCGTCTTCGACGGGGACGGACACGTCCTGTTGGCCCAGCGCGCGCCGACCAAGCGCCTGTGGGACGGCCACTGGGACGGCACGGTCGCCTCCCACCCCGTCGAGGGGCAGTCGCAGGAGGAGGCCACCGAACAGCGGCTCGGAGAGGAGCTCGGCATCTCGCCCGACCAGTACGACGACCTGCGAGTGACGGACAAGTTCGAGTACAAGCGCTACTACCCCAACGAGGGCGTCGAGTGGGAGGTCTGTGCGGTGCTGAAGGTCACCCTCGACGACACGACCCTCGACCCGGACGAGGAGGAGATCGGCGGCATGCTGTGGGCCGACTACGGCCACCTCCACGAGCACCCCGAGCTGTACCGTCAGCTCCGCCTCTGCCCGTGGTTCGAGATCGCGATGCGGCGCGACTTCTCCTGAGCGGGCCGACCGGCGGGCGCCGGTCCCGCGGTTCCGCGCCGCGGTCGAACTCCCGCCGGATCGAAGCGGCGAGTTGAAGGCGCTCCCGCGCCGCGTTCCGATATGACCGTCGTCGCCCTGCTGGCGAACCCGCCCCGCGAGGGGCTCGTCGGAACCGCGATCGCCGAGTCGACGCCGCTGTCGCCCGCCGAGGCGGCCGACCTCTACGAGGCGCAGTTCCGCGACGCCGTCCTCGCGGTCGAGCGCTCGGGCGGCGAACTCCTCGTCAACTACCCCGACGAGGACGACCTCCCCGCCGAGTACCGGACCGAGACGAGCCCCGAGGCGGAGCTCCGGACGCTCGTCGCGGACACCCTCGGCGGCACCGACGAGGTCCGCTTCGAGCGGCAGGTGGGCTCCTCGTTCGGCGCGCGCGCCGGCAACACCGTCACGCACCTGCTGCGCGAGGAGGGCGCCGACTCCGTCGCGGTCGTCACTCCGACGGCGCCGCTGCTCTCGCGGACCGTCGTCGACTCGGCGGCGATGAAGCTGCGGACGACCGAGGTCGTCCTCGGCCCCTCGTCGAACGGCCGCGCGTACTACGCGGGGTTCACCGAACCGATCGACTTCGACGGCGCGTTCGAGGCGCCGGCGCTGCCGACGCTCGCGGAGCGCGGCCGCGACGCAGACCGCTCGGTGGACTTCGTCGAGCCGTCGCCCTCGCTGGAGACCGGCGACGACCTGCTCGACGTGGTGCCGATGCTCCGCGCGCGGTTCGCCGCGGAGCGCGTGGTGCCCGACTACACGGCCGCGTTCGTCCACGAGAAGGGGCTCGACGTGGTCGCCGAGGACGGCGAGGGGCGGTTGGTGCGAGACTGAGCGGTCGGGGCGGCGCGTCGATCGGTCCCTCGGATCCGACACCACTTAGTCGCCCGACGCCGAGCGGTCACGTGTGGTGGGATGGCAGAGTGGCCCATTGCGCCTGCCTTGAAAGCAGGTAGCCTCACGGCTTCCTGGGTTCGAATCCCAGTCCCACCGTAAGCGCGCAGCGCACACCGCGCGGCGCGCGCCACGTGCTGGACTCGAATCGGAGAGCGGTCGTCTTCCGGTGCGAAACTGAATATGGTTACGTCACCGTCCGGTCGGTCGATCGAGACTCGATGTCCGCTCGCGCGGTCCTAACTCCCGGAACCGCAACGACATCGTTGCTGACCCGGACCTCCCGATAACACTCGCGTCCGGTGTCGCGTGGTAGCGCGTGGCGCATTATCTTTAACAGGTTTCCGGTACATGTTCGTGATAGGTGATACAAGCATGAGCTACGAACTCGATCCGCTCCCGTACGAGTACGACGCGCTTGAGCCCCACATCTCCGAGCAGGTGCTCGAATGGCACCACGACACCCACCATCAGGGGTACGTCAACGGCTGGAACGCCGCCGAAGAGACGCTCGAAGAGAACCGTGAGTCCCACGACTTCTCTTCGTCTAGCGGAGCCATCCGCGACGTGACTCACAACTCCTCGGGTCACATCCTCCACGACCTGTTCTGGCAGAACATGTCGCCGGAGGGCGGCGACGAGCCCGAGGGTGAGCTGGCCGACCGCATCGAGGAGGACTTCGGCTCGTACGAGGCCTGGAAGGGCGAGTTCGAGGCGGCGGCCTCCGCGGCCAGCGGCTGGGCGCTTCTGGTGTACGACACGTTCTCGAACCAGCTCCGCAACGTCGTGGTCGACAAGCACGACCAAGGCGCGATCTGGGGCGGTCACCCGATCCTCGCGCTGGACGTGTGGGAGCACTCCTACTACCACGACTACGGCCCGGCCCGCGGCGAGTTCGTCGACAACTTCTTCGAGGTCGTCGACTGGGAGGAGCCGTCGGACCGCTACGAGCAGGCCGTCGAGCTGTTCGAGTAAGCGCGCCCGAGAGGACGCGTTACGCGCGTCGAGATCCGCATTTTTTCGCAGTACGTCGCCCGATCAGTGACCTCTCTCCGTACAGTGGTTGGTAGGTAGACGACCGGGAGAAACACCTCCGAAGCCCCAGCCGCTCGGCGATACGCGATCAACGAGTGTGCGGTGAACGCTTCCAAAGCCCCAGCCGCGAGGGCTCGGTGCGCTCGTTGTCGTTCGAAAGGCGCGAAGCGCCTTTCGTGATGACGAGACGCCGCAGGCGTCTCGAACCACGGTCCTCAGTCGCTCGCGCTGCTCGCTCCTTGCGGTCCTTACGTCGCGCGCCGTCGCCCTCGCGGCTGCCCCTTGGAGTTCCACCCGACCGCGACCGCACAGCACCTCACACCTCCCCAGCCTCGTCAGTCGCCGTCGCTTCGCTCCGGCGACTGACTCCCTCGCGCGTGCTCCTCGCGGCCGCCTTCGGCGGCCACTCGGAGGCACGCGCCACCGCACCGTCGAAATCGTATCGGCAGCGTTTACGGACGCGGTCGCGTATCGCTGCGCATGCCCGAACCGAAGTCGGCGTTCGACGCCACCTACCCGTGCGACTTCTACGAACCCGCGGAGCTGTTCGAGCCGGACCAGATGTACACCGTCCCCGAGATCGGTCGCCTGCTTCAGGGGTTAGAGCCGGACGCCGAGGTCGACCCGGACACCGAGGCCGTGCTGGTCGACTGGGCGGTCCCGTGGGTGATGGTCCACGCGGAGGAGATGGTCGTCGCCGAGCCGCTGACCGAGGACGGCCCGGGGTACTACGGGCTCGCGACCGACGCGGACCCCGAGCCCGATCCGGACGCCGACGCTGAGGCCGACGACGGCGACGGGTCGGCGTGACCGGGGACCGCTCCGACCCGCCGACCTACCTCGTCGCCGGGGGCTCGCGCGTCGACGCCGGGAAGACCACCTTCTCGGCGGGGCTGGTCGCCCACCTCGCCGAGCGCGCGGGCGACGCGGTCGGCGTCAAGCCCCGCGCCGGCAACGACTACTGGTTCGACCACGACGACTACCGGGTCGCGACCGACGCGGGCCGCCTGTACGGGAAGGACGCCCGCACGCTCGCGGCCGCGAACACTCGCCCGCTGGCGGCGCCCGACGACGCGTCGCCGTCGGCGTCGGCCGTCACGCCAGAGTCGATCAACCCGGTCCATCGGCTCTGGAAGCCGACTCCGGGCCGGACCGGGATGCTCGGCGACGCCGACCGCACCTTCCTCTGCGACCGCGTGACGACCGACGCCGGGACGCGGTTCGTCGTCAACGGCGCGGCCGCGGAGGCGGGGCTGCTCCCCGACGGACTGACCGACCGCCTGCCGCTGGCGGAGGCGACCCGCGTGCGCGACGTGCCCGAGTTCAACGAGGTGATGGCCGCGGCGCACCTACCGGCGATCGAGCGCCTCGCCGACCGCGTCGCCCGCACACCGGTCCCAGTCGTCGTCGAATCGTACGCCGACGTGGCCGGGACGCTGCCTCGCGACGGCCCGGTCGCGACCGACGCGGTCGCGGTCGTCGACCCCGGCCGCGCCCGGATCTACGCGGGCGACCGCTACGCGAAGGCCCGCGCGGTCGCCGCCGGCAGCCCGCGCGAGGGGACCCGCGAGGAGCACGTCGACGCGGTGACCGAGATGATCGAACCGCTCGCGACCGAGCCGCTCCCGGCGCTGTCCGGCGAGGTCCGCGGCGAGCCCGACCGCGTGGCGGCGGCGTACGAGCCGGCGTACGCGACGCTGGTCGATGCGGTCGAGAACTGAGAACCCGCCTGCGCGGTCCGCGCTCAGGCGTTCCGCTTCGTGTAGTGTTCCAGCGCGGACTCGATCGAGGAGAGTTCGTTCGTCACGCGGCTGTCCGCGACGCGCATGAAGCCGGGCGTGTACGACGACGAGTAGTCGAAGATGCGGTTGACGGCGCGCTTGGGGGCGGAGACGGCGCCGAAGTCGGTGACCGTGTACACGCGGGTGGTGGGGAAGGCGGTCCAGAACGTCCCGCTCGCCCAGCGGTCCTCGTCCGCGAACGCCTCGCCGACGCGGCCGGTCGCGACGTACTCGTCGTCCGCGTAGAACAGCAGGAGGTCGCCCGACTCCATCTTCTCGAACGTCGACCCGTTGCCGCTGTCGTCGTCGACGGCCCACAGGCGGGTCTCGTCGAGGTCGGCGAGGGGTTCGGGGCGATCCGGGTAGTCGGTGAGATCGACCGGCGTCCGGACCGTTCGGTCGAAGTTCTCCGGGTCGATCGGGACCAGGAAGACGTTCTCGCTCATTATTCGACGTTTCGCCGGCAGAGGTTTAAAGCCGTTCGTTGATGCGTCGGGTCACTCCCCGTAGTCGGCGTACAGGCGGTCCATCCGCGCCGCCATCACGAAGTCGGCGCGCGTCAGGCCGCCGACCTCGTGGCTCCACATCTCGATGCCGACCTCGCCCCACGACAGCGAGATGTCGGGGTGGTGCCACTCCGCCTCGGCGAGCTCGCCCACGTCGTTCGTGAACGCCAGCGCCGTCTCGAAGTCGGGAAACTCGTAGCTCGCCTCCAAGTGATGTTCGTCGATTACCTCCCAGGCGTCGCCGAGTTCGTCGGCGTAGTCGGCGTACTCGTCTTCGGCGAGCGGCTCTCCGTCGTCGCCGGCCGGCTCGACCGGCTCGTCCGCGAGCGGTGAGGACATACCCCACGTTGGGCGACGGGGGGTTTGTACCTTCCGCGGGCGGAGGGCCGGCGCCCCCGACCGCCGAACGGGCGCGTGTCACTCACCGGAACCGCGAGAGCGCGTTCCGGAGCGCGCGCCGGGCCCGCGCGAGCCGACCGGCGCGCCCCTCCTCGGCGGCGTCCGGCGCCCCCGGTTCGGAGAGTTCCCAGCCGGCCTTCTCGGCGGCCTCGTCGACCCGGAGGAACTCGTAGCCCGTCTCGGTCGCGACGCGCTCGTCCGCGCGGGTGGTGCCGACGAACACGTACCGCGGGGCGGCGCTCTCGTCCCGGACGTCGGCGAGCGTGCCCCACTTGTCCCAGCTCCGGAGCGCGTAGTCGTTCTCGACGCCGTGTTCGCGGGCGAACGCCGCCACCCGGTCCGCCTCGTTCGCGACGACGCCGACGTGGCGGCTCCACCGGCGCGCGTCGGCGAACGCAGCGGCCGGGTCGGCGAGCGAGCGCGCGGCCCCGAGCGAGAAGACGAGCGTCACGTCGCCGTCGCCGGGCTCCGTCGCGTCGATTCCCATCTCGGTCGGACTCAGGCGGGCGCCGGCCTAAACGCTGTGGGGAGGCTTTTGTCGGGGCGCCGCGTCGCTCCCGACGATGGAGTTCGAATCCACCTTCGGCACGGCCGCGCCGCTCCTCGGCATGGTGCATCTCCCGCCCCTCCCCGGAGCCCCCCGGGCGCCGGACGACGGGCGCGCGGCGATGCGCGCGGCGATCGATCGGGCCGCGAGCGACGCGCGGGCGCTCGACCGCGGCGGCGTCGACGGCGTCGTGATCGAGAACTTCGGCGACGCGCCGTTCTACCCCGACGAGGTCCCGCCGCACGTCGTCGCGGGCGTGACCCGCGCCGCGACCGCGGTCGCGGCCGAGACCGACCTCCCGCTCGGGGTCAACGTCCTCCGGAACGACGCCGAGGCCGCCCTCTCCGTCGCCGCCGCGGTCGACGCCGACTTCGTCCGCGCGAACGTCCACACCGGCGCCCGCGTGACCGACCAGGGGATCCTCCAGGGGCGCGCCCACGAGACGCTCCGGCTCAGGGAGCGCCTCGGCGTCGACGTCGGCGTCTTCGCCGACACCGACGTGAAACACTCCGCGCCGCTGACGCCCGAGGGGTACACCGCCGAGTCGTTCGCCGACACCGCCGAGCGCGGCCTCGCCGACGCCGTCATCGCCTCCGGCTCGGGGACCGGCGAAGCGGTCGACGCCGGCGCGCTGGAGTCGGTCGTCGCGGAGCGCGAGCGCCACGGCCTCGACACGCCCGTCCTCGTCGGTAGCGGGGTCACCCCGGAGACCGTCGCGGACCTGCTCTCGGTCGCCGACGGCGCGATCGTCGGCACCGCGCTCAAGGCGGGCGGCGAGACGACCGCCCCGGTCGACGCCGACCGCGTCGCGGACCTCGTCGCGGCCGCCGACGAGGCGCGGTAGCTCCCGCCGGCCGCCCCGCGCGCCCGCCCGGCCGCTACGGGTTCCCGTCGGGCCCGAACCCGCGCTCGGCGAGGAACGCCTCGACCTCGTCGCGGGTCGGGAGCCCGGGCTGCGCGAACCGGCTCGTGCAGTTGATCGCGGCGACGGCGGCCGCGAACCGGACGCCGGAAGCGACGGCCTCGCGGTCGGCCGAGGGCTCCCCCGGCTCGGCCGCTCCCCGCGGTTCCCCCGCGAGCCACCGGTCGATCAGCCCCGCGGTGAAGGCGTCGCCGGCGCCGGTCGCGTCGACCGTCTCGACGTCGAACGCGTCGAACCGGGACGCCTCGCCGCCGGCGACGGCCGTCATCCCGTCCGCCCCGCGCGTGAGGACGGCGCGGGGCCACGTCGGGCCGCGGCGCGACAGGGTCCCGGGCCCGGCCTCGGGGTCGGCCGCCCGACGCTGCGCGGCCGCGACCCGCTCGACCGCGGCCGCCGCCGAGCCGAAGAACGCCCGGGCGGCGACGCCGTCCGCGACGAACAGGTCGGCGCGGTGGAGGAACCGGTGGACCGTCGTCGGCTCGGTGCCGCGCCCGACCAGCTCTTCGACGGCCCCGGAGAGGCCGAAGACGAGCGCGGGCGGGGCGTCGCCCGCGTCGGGCGAGGGCGCGCCGTCGGCCCCCGAGGCAGAGCGCTCCCGGAGCGACTCCACCCGGTCGAGGATCCGCCGCGCCGCGCGGTCGGGCGCGTAGGCGGTGAGGAAGACGACGTCGGCGTCCGCCATCGCCGCGAGCGCGTCCGCGCCCGGACGGAGCCCGCGGAAGCTCTCGCCCGCGGTGACGATGGCGCGCTCGCCGTCGGGGTCCCGGAGGATGAGCGAGCGCGTGTGGGCGGCGTCGCCGACGGCGACGTGGGTCCCGTCGACATCGGTCTCGTCGAGGTACGCCAGCGCGCGGCGCCCGTACTCGTCGTCGCCGACGCGGCTGACGAGGCCGGCGTCGCGGCCGAGGCGGTCCAGCGCGACCGCGACGTTGGCGCCGACGCCCCCGAACGCGGAGGTGACCTCGTCGGCGAACGCGCCGCCGTCCGGCTCCGGGAGGTTGCTGACCGCGTACCACTCGTCGATGGCCGCGGCGCCGACGGAGAGGACGGCGGGGGTCTCGTCGGCCGCGCGGTCGTCGGCATCGCCCCCGCCGCCCGCGTGCGGTCCCGTCGTCACGACTCGCGGAAGAAGTCGTCGTGGACCGCCATCGCGGACTCGACGGCGACCGGTCCCTCGACGGTCGTGTCGCCGTCGGCGCGCCGGATCACCTCCTCGAGGGGGATCGGCACCACGTCGCCGGAGAGCTCGCCGAGGGTCTCGCCGTCGACGCCGAAGACGACCCGCCCGACGCCCGCGTAGTGGATCGCCGTCGCGCACATCGGGCACGGCTCCGTGCTGGCGTACATCGTATAGGCCGCCAGCTCGTCGGCGTCGAGCTCGCGAGCCGCCCAGCGCGCGAGGGTCAACTCGGGGTGGGCCGCCACGTCGCCCTCGGTCCGCGTCTCGTTGTGCGCCTCGCCGACGACCTCGCCGTCGACGACGAGCAGCGCGCCGAACGGCGTGTTGCCGGCCTCGACCGCCTCCTCGGAGAGCCTGATCGCTCGCTCGACGTACTCCCGGTCGGTCGGATCCTCGGGGAGGTCGTCAGGGGACCGGAACTCGCCGTCGCCGGACGCGTCTGTCATACGCCCCTGTTCGCCCCCGGGTACCTAACGGTTGGTACCGCCCCCGTCGGACGGCTTCGTGCGGTCGTCGTCCGGCGCGCGCCCGCCGCCGTCCGCGTCGTCCGGAGTCCCCGCGTCCTGTGACCGCCGCACGTCGCGGAGGGCGTCGACCGCGTCGTCGGTGGCGCTCGCGGTGCGCGTCTCGGTCGCTCCGGCGGGGTCGAGCCCGTCCGGCTCGTCGCCGTCGCTCGCGTCTCCGTCGTCGCCGTCGCTCGCGTCTCCGTCGTCGCCGCTCGCTCCCGCCTCGTCGTCCGATTCGCCCGCGTCGGTCGCGTCGTCGTCCGCGCCGAAGAGCCACGCGCGGAGCGCGTCGATGAATCCCATGTGTGGTCCTCGTCAGTAGTTCCGGAACAGCAGCGCGCGCACGTCGTCTTTCGTGCGCGCCGTCTCGACGCTCCCGTCCGGGAGGTCGACCTCGTACCGCGCGTCGCCGTCGGCCTCGCGCCACTTGTCCGCGTGGGTGTCGAGGAGGCTCATCATCGCGTCCAGCTGGCCGGCGCCGCCGTCGTCGCTCCCGCCCGCCGGGTCCTCGCTCGCGTCGCCGTCGCCGTCGTCGTCAGCCTCAGTCTCGTCGCCGCCGTCGTCGTCCGCATCAGCTCCGTCGTCGTCTTCGGTCGCTCCGCTTCCGTCGACGGCGTCGTCCGCGCCGTCCGCGGCGTCGTCGATGTCGACGTCCACGCGCGAGAACGGGTCCGCGGCGAGGGCGGCCGCCGCGTCGAGGATAGCGTCGATCAGCTCGTCTTTCGTCATCTCGCTGCGGCCGGTGACCTCGAAGGCGGCGGCGATGTCGGACAGGTCCATCGGGTCGTCCGGGTCCGGGTCGCCGCGGCGGCGGTTCCGCGCCGCCAGCAGCTCCCGGGCGCGGGCGCGGTCGAATGGCGCGGCGTCGCCCGCGGCCGCCGACTGCTCGCTGCCGTCGTCGTCGGTCGCCGGCGCCGCGACGCGGTCCGGGTCGTCGACGGCGTCCGCGAGGTCGAGCAGGTACGCGAGCGCGTCCTCGCGGTCGACGGAGGCGTACGGGCCGGCGTGGGCCGCGGCCAGCTCCGCGCGGAGCGCTTCGATCCGGTCGGCGTGGTCCTCGGAGATGTCGAGCGTGGGCATGGTGTGGGTGGGGTCCTGTCGACCGCTACTGGTCCTCCTCGAAGCGCGCGAGCGCGTCCGCCCAGCTCTCGGCGAACCGCGGCTCGCCGGAGTGGTCGGCCTCGACGTCGGCGTAGCCGCACTCCTCGCAGGCGACGGCGGTGGCGGCACCAAGCGACAGCGACGACAGCGCGGCGCCGCAGCGGGGGCACTCGGGCGTCACGGATTCTCGCGTGGAACCTCGTCGCCCGCGGTGAAAAACGCACGGGTCGGCGGGGTCGACCGCCGACCGCTCCGGTCGAGCGCCGCCGCCCGGCCGGGACCGCCGGGGTAACAGTCATTACACTCGGCGGAAACGTTCGCGTATGAGCGAAGCGGACGCAGAGAACGTCCTCATCGAGTACTACCGCCGATACGTCGGCGACCCAGACCGGACGATCGACGTGTACGCGGGGTTCGGGCTGTTCTCCGCCGGAATCGCCCTCGGGGTGATCGGGGTCGTCGTGTTCCTCTACAGCGCGACGCTGGACCCGACCGCGCTCTCGACGTACGCGGTCCGCGAGGTCGCGGCCGTCGCCGCCGCGGCCGGGCTCCCCGCCCTGCTGTTCGGCATCGTCGTCCTCCTCCCGGTCGACCGCCGAATGCTGTACCTGGCGGGCGTCGGCGTCGCGATCACCCTCGTCGGCACCGCCGCGTTCACCTGGGCGTACCCGCGCAACTGGAACGTCGTCGCAAACCCCGACTACAGCGCGCAGATCGTCGCGGGCTACACTCTCGGGCTGGTCGCGGTCATCGGCGCGACGGGCGGTGCCTTGGTCGCTCACCGCGTCGAGCGCGCCGCGGGCGGCGCGGTCGAGGGCGGCACGTCCGAGGCTGGGAGCGGCGCCGCGGAGGCGGGCGGCGGGTCCGGCTCGGACGCCGGCGGCGACGGCGAGGCGGTCACCGAGGAGTCGGTCCGCGCCGACATCGAGCGCGAGCTGTCGGACGCGGAGCTGACGTGGGGCGGCGTCGAGCGCTCCGAGACGCGCCGGCTCGAACTGAACACGAGCGCGGTCGACGACGCGGACGTCGACGCCGAGAAGCTGGCGGGTTCCGCGACCGAGACGCGGACGACCTCCGGCGCGGTCAACGACGCGGTCTCGGAGCTGAAGGGGCTCCAGGGCGGCGACGTGAAGACCGACAGCGGGCAGGGGACCGACGACCAGGCCGCGAAGCTCCGCGAGCTGCGCGAACAGCAGCGGAAGGAGGCCGAGGAGGCCGACGAGGACGAATCGGTCGTCGACAGGATCAAGGGGCTGTTCGGGTGAGCGCGTCGGCCCGCCGTCGTTCGTCCATTTTTATACCCCCCGCCGCGTAGGACGGGCGTGTCCAGCGTCACCGTCAGCATCGACCCGCACGTCCACTCGGAGGGGAGCTACGACGGCCACGAGCCCGTCGAGCTAATCTTAGAACACGCGGCCGAGATCGGCCTCGACGCGGTCGTCGTCACCGACCACGACGTGATCCGGGAGTCGAAGCGCGCGGCCGAGATCGCCCCCGAGTACGGGCTGATCGGGATCCCCGGCGTGGAGGTGTCGACCGCGCACGGCCACCTGCTCGCGGTCGGCGTCGACCGGATGCCACCCCGCGGGCGCCCCTACGCCGAGACGGTCCGCTGGGTCCGCGACCGCGGCGGCGTCGCGATCGTCCCCCACCCGTTCCAGCGCTCGCGCCACGGCGTCCGCCAGCGCAACATCCCGACGCCCGGCCCGGCCGACGAGGCGGCGGCGACCCCCGACCCGGCCGGCGAGGCGCCGGGCGAGGCGGCCGGGTCGGAGGCTCCCCAACCGAGGCCGAACGGCGGGGCGACCTCCGAACCGGGGGCGGCCACCGAGGTCGACGCCATCGAGGTGTTCAACGCGTGGCTGTTCACCGGGTACCGGAACCGCCGCGCGCGGCGGTTCGCGGCGGAGCACGGCTACCCCGGCGTTGCCGCGAGCGACGCGCACCACCTCCAGTACGTCGGGCGGGCGTACACCGACCTGACGATCGAGGGCGCCGAGTCGGTCCGCGAGGTCACCGCCGACGACGTGCTGACGGCGATCCGCCGCGGCACGACGACGGTCGAGGGGCGACGCGCGCCGATCCGGATGGCGGCGAAACACTACGTCGGCGCGGCCGGGCGCCGGTCGGCCTACTACGCGCGGACCGGCGCCGCGCGGGGCGCGCGCGCCACCAAGCGGACCGCGGTCGACGGCGCCGTCGCCGCGAAGGTGGCCGCGCTCCAGTCGGCCCACCGCACCCGGCGCCTCCTCTCCTGGTTCGCCTGACGGACGGCGCGGAGCGACGGAGCGGCACAGCGTCGGAGCGGCGCGAAGCGGTCGGCGGCCGGAGACCACGGCGCCCCCGCCCGCGGAGAACGGGGTTTTTGCCCGCGGCCGCGAATGTGATCCCATGAGCCACGACAGACGCGAGTCCGGGTTCAAGCGGCGGACCCGGGTCGCGGACGCGAGGGCGACGCTGCTCGACGCCGTCACGCCCCACGACCGGACGGAGTCGGTCCCGGTCGGAGCGGCGGACGGCCGCGTCGTCGCCGAACCGATCGACGCGCCCGCGCCGGTGCCGGGGTACGACCGGGCCGCGATGGACGGGTACGCGGTCCGCGCGAGCGACACCTTCGGCGCCGGCGACCGCTCGCCCGCGGTCCTCGCGGCCAAGCCCGCCGAGGCCGACGCCGTCGCGCCCGGCGAAGCCGCGCGCGTCCACACCGGTAGCGCGGTCCCTGAGGGCGCGGACGCGGTGGTGATGGTCGAACAGGTCGAGTCGGTCGGCGACGAGGTCGAGGTGTTCGACGCGGTCGCGACCGGCGAGAACGTCGGCGAGGCCGGCGAGGACGTCGCGGACGGGCAGCGCCTCTACGAGCCCGGCCACGTCCTGCGCCCCTCCGACCTCGGCCTGTTGCGCTCGGTCGGCCTCGACGAGGTGACGGTCCGGGAACCGCCCGAAGTCGCCGTCATTCCGACCGGCGAGGAGCTCGTCGAGTCCGACCCCGGCCCCGGCGAGGTGATCGAGACGAACGGCCTCACCGTCTCCCGGCTCGTCGAGCGCTGGGGCGGCGAGGCCCGGTACCGCGACGTGGTCACCGACGACCCGGACGCGCTCCGCGAGGCGGTCGCGGCCGACCTCGACGCCGACGTGGTCGTCACCACCGGCGGCTCCTCGGTCGGCGAACGGGACCTGATCCCCGAGGTCGTCGACGGCCTCGGCGAGGTGCTCGTCCACGGCGTCGCCCTGAAGCCGGGCCACCCGGTCTGCCTCGGGGCGGCCGAGGGGACGCCGATCGTCTCGCTGCCCGGCTACCCGGTCGCGTGCATCGTCAACGCGGCGCAGTTCCTCCGGCCCGCGCTGAAGCGGGCGGGCGGGACCGACGCCGACCCGTTCCCGACGCGCCGCGCGACGCTCGACCGGAAGGTCGCGAGCGAGCCCGGCGTGCGGACGTTCGCGCGGGTGTCGCTCTCCGAGCCCGACGAGGCCGAGGCGACTGACGGCGACGACGCTCTCCCGACCGCGACGCCGACGCGCGCGAGCGGCTCGGGGATCCTCTCCAGCGTCGCGCTCGCCGAGGGGTGGGTCGTCGTCCCCGAGCCGCGGGAGGGGCTCGACGCCGGCGAGCCCGTCGACGTCGAGCTCTGGGAGGTGACCGAATGAGCGACCGCAAGGAGTTCCGCGACCTCGCGACCCCCGAGGCCGCCCGCGAGGCGATCGCGTCGCTCGACCTCTCGCCCGCGCCGGAGACGGTCCCGCTGCGGGAGGCGCGCGGGCGCGTCCTCGCCGAGCGCGTCGACGCCGCCGTCGACGTGCCGGGGTTCGACCGCGCCTCGATGGACGGGTACGCGGTGCGGGCGCGCGACACCTTCGGCGCCGACGAGGCCGACCCGGCAGAGCTCGACCTGGTCGGCGCGGTCCACGCGGGCGCGGAGCCGGACGTGACCGTCGAACCGGGGACCTGCGCCGAGATATCCACGGGCGCGGTGATGCCCGACGGCGCCGACGCGGTCGTGATGGTCGAGCGGACGGACGAGGTCGGCGGGGACGATGCCGGCGACGGGGACGGCTCCGCCCGGATCGCGGTCCGCACGTCTGTCGCGCCGGGCGACCACGTGATGCCCGCGGGGACCGACATCGCCGCCGGCGCTAGGGCGCTCGGCCCCGGGACGCGGCTGACGCCCCGCGAGATCGGGCTGCTGTCGGCGCTCGGCGTCGACGAGGTCCCGGTCGAGGGGCGCCCGCGCGTCGGCATCGTCTCGACCGGCGACGAGCTCGTCCGCCCGGGCGAGGAGCTCGACCCCGAGCGCGGCGAGATATACGACGTGAACTCGACGACGATCGCGGCGGGCGTCGAGGAGGCCGGCGGCGAGCCCGTCCTCTACCCGCACGCCGGCGACGACTACGCGGAGATGGAACGGCTGCTCCGCCGCGCGGCCGACGAGTGCGACCTGGTGCTCTCCTCGGGGTCGACCTCCGCGAGCGCGGTCGACGTCATCTACCGCGTGATCGAGGCGCGCGGCGAGCTCCTCCTCCACGGCGTCGCGGTCAAGCCCGGCAAGCCGATGCTCGTCGGGCGGCTCGACCGCACCGACGGGGCGGACGACTCACGGGGCGCCGAGTCGGCGTACATCGGGCTCCCGGGGTACCCGGTCTCGGCGCTCACCATCTTCCGGACGTTCGTCGCGCCCGCGATCCGCGAGGCGGCCGGGCGGGACGAGCCCGCGACCGCGACCGTCGAGGGCCGGATGGGCGTCGGGGAGCGGTACGGCGAGGGGCGCCTGCGGCTGATGCCCGTCGGCCTGCTCGACCTGGACGACGGCAATCGCCCGCTCGTCTACCCGGTCGACAAGGGGTCGGGGGCGACGACGAGCCTCGTCGAGGCGGACGGCGTCGTCGCGGTCGACCCCGACACGGAGTACCTCGACGCCGGCGAGACGGTCTCGGTCGACCTGTTCTCGCCCGACGTGCGCCCGCCGACGCTGCTCGGCGTCGGCGAGGACGACCCCGCGCTCAACCGCCTGCTCGACCGGCTCGCGAACCCGCGGTACCTCGCCGTCGGCTCTCGCGAGGGGCTCCGCCGGCTCCGGGACGGCGTCCCCGACGTGGCCGTGACCGCGGGCCCGACCGACCGCGACGTCGACGCCGCGGTCCTCGGCGGCTGGACCCGTGAGTGGGGGCTCGTCGTCCCCGAGGGCAACCCGGACGACGTGAGCGGGCTCGCGGACCTCGTCGACCGCGACCTCCGCCTCCGCAACCGCCCGACCGTCTCGGGGCTCCGGCGCAGCCTCGACGCGGCGCTCGACGACCTCGCGAACGACCGCGACGCCGACCGCCGCGACCTCGCCGAGCGGATCGACGGCTACGAGCGGACCGCGAAGGCGTTCGAGAGCCCGGTCCGCGCCGTCGTCGCCGGCGACGCGGACGCCGGGCTGGGCCTGCGCGAGACGGCGGAGCGGCTCGGCTGTGACTTCGTCTCGCTCGGCGAGCAGTCGGTCGCCGTGCGGGCCGCCCCCGACCGCGCGGACCGCGAGCCGGTCGCGGCGCTGGCGGCGGCGCTCGGCACGGGCGCCGGAGACGGCGCGGACGCCGACGACGACGCGGCCGTCGACGAGGCCGGGCCGGCCCTCGACGCGATCCTGGCCGACCGCCCGGGCTACTCGCGGAACAGCCGGAACGAGCCCTGACCGACGACGACCTCCGACCGGTCCCCGTCGTTCGCGTCGTCGTCCGCGGCCGCCTCGCCCCCGTTTCCGGCGGTGGTGACCGTCATCTCGCTGACGCCGATCGAGCCGCCCGCCCGCACCACCTCGGCCTCCGCGCGGAGGTCGCCGTTCGCGGGGCGGAGGTAGTTCGCGTTGAGGTTCACCGTCGCCACGCCGCCGTCGAGCGGGTCATCGAACGTCGTGCGCTGAGCCACGCCGCCGGCCGTGTCGATCAGCGTCGCCGCCACGCCGCCGTGGATCGTCCGCCCGTCCGCGTTGGTGAGCTTGTCGTCGAAGGGGACCGAGAGGACGACGCGGCCGCGTTCGATCGTCTCGACCGCCGTGTTCAGCCACGAGAGGTAGCCGTGCTCGTCCTCCAACTTCCGCTCGACGAACTCGATCGCCGCGTCGGGCAGCGGGTCCATCTCGGCGATGTCCGTGCGGTCCATGTTCCCGGGCAGACGCCGGGCCGGCTTGTACCCCCCGGAAACGCGAGACAACCGGCCGGCGATTCCCGCCGCCGCTCACCCGACGCCGAGGCGGATCGGGTCGCCGCTCGGGACGACCTCGACCGTCACCGGCTCGCCGACGGCGAACTCGCGGTCCGGACAGACCACCTTGACGCCGAACCGGTCGGTCCGCGACGCGAACAGTGACAGTCCGACGACGCGCTCGCCGTTCGCGAGGACGTCGACGGCGTCCCACTCGACGCGCGGCGCGCCGCCCGCCGCCTCGTGGTCGGCCGCGGTACCGATCCGCGTGCCGAGCAGCGACACCGCGTCGCCCGGTCCGAGCGAGCCGCCGCCCGCGCCGTCCGCCGGCCTCGGGGCGTGCGCGAACGTTCCGCCGCCCGCGTAGTGCGTCAGCCCGCCGTCGAGCGGGACGCCCTCGTCGCTCGCGAGCGCGGCGAACGCCGGCCCGGCCCCGGAGCGGCGCGGCCCGTCGAGGACGACGTGGGTCGGCCCGCGCTCGACGACGGCGCCCGTCCCGTCCCAGGCGACCGGCTCGACCGGGGCGTCGACGGCGACCGGGAGGGATCCGCTGGCCCGGAGGGGGTCCGCGCCCGGGGCCCGGAAGCCGAGGTGGACGTGGTCGTCGACCCACTGGCCGAAGAAGCCGGAGCGCGTCGTCGGGCCGAGCGCGTCCCCGACGGCGACCCGGTCTCCGGGTTCCACCTCGGGGATCACGTGGAGGATCCGCGCGACGGTTCCCGGGGGCACGCCCGCCCGCGCGCACCACCCCTCGTCGAGGTCGACGACGATCAGGTGGTCCTCCGCGGCCGCGTACGGGCGGTCCGGACAGCCGACGGTACGGACGTGACTCACGACCCCGGCGACCGGCGAGCGGCCGACGCCGTCGCCCGGATAGAGGTCGACGGCGCGGCCGCGGTCGTGGGCCGGGTACGGGGAGTTGAACCGCGAGAACTTCTCGTACCGGCGGACGACCTCGCCGGGGAGCGCGACGGTCGTCCCGGGCGGGTCGGCTCCTTCGGTCTGCGGTCCGGTCACGCGTCCGCCGCCTCCATCCCCTCGACGAGGAACTCCGCCCCGCCGGCGTCGGACTCGGCGACCGAGAGCGACCACCCGTGCGCCTCGACGATGTCGCCGACGATGGCCAGCCCCAGGCCGGTCCCGCCGCCGAGCGACACGCCGCGCTCGGTGACGCGCTCGCGCTCGGCCGCGGGGACCCCGGGACCGTCGTCGCCGACCGCCAGCGCGACCCGGTCGCCGTCGGCCTCGATCGAGACGGTGACGGCGACGTCCTCGCCCGCGTGGTCGACGGCGTTGCGGAACAGGTTCGAGACCAGCTGTTCGAGGCGGTCGCGGTCCGCCAGCACCGTCGCGTCGCCGCCCTCGACGGTCAGGGTCGCCTCGGCGGTCTCCAACCGCGACCAGACGCGCCGCACCGTCCCGTCGAGCGAGACGCGGTCGAGCTCGTCGACCGTCTCGCCGGCGGTCGCCAGCGCGAGCAGCCCCTCGATCATGTCGTCCATCCGCTCGTGGGCGTTCGCCGCCCGCTCCAAGGCGCCGTCGGGATCGTCGCCGCGCTGGCGGGCCAGTTCGACGCCCGCCGACGCGGCGGCGAGCGGGTTGCGCAGGTCGTGGGAGACGACGCCGGCGAACTCCTCTAAGCGCTCGTTCTGCCGTTCGAGCTCGGCCTCTCGGCGCTCCAGCTCGGCCTGGCGCTCCTCGCGGGCGGTCACGTCGCGGAGCAGGAAGACGTGGCCGCGGTCGGTCCCCCGGGGGTCGGTGATCGGGTTCTCCTGGATGTCGAACTGCCGGCCGTCGATGGCGATCGGGTGTTCGACGCCGACCTCCAGGCGCGGGAACACCTCCGACAGCGAGGACCCGACCGCGTCCGGCGGGAGGATCGCCTCGGCGGCGGGGTTCAGGTCGCGGATGCGCCCGTCGGAGCCGGAGACGATCACGGGGTCCTGCATCACCTCGACGGCGGTGTCGCGCGCGACGACCGCCGCGTCGAGGGTGCCGAGCCAGAAGACGGTCCCGTAGAGGAACACGCCGTGGATCACGAACGCCGTCGGCAGCCACGAGAGGTTCGCGTAGCTCCCCACGTCGACGAACGTCGCGATGCCGGCCAGGAACGGGAACAGCGTGCCGAGCAGGACGACGAACGTCTGGAGCCGGTACCGGTTCCCCGTCCGTTCGTAGAGGTCGACGACGAGGAACGCGCCGGCGACGCACAGCCCGTACGCGAGGAGGACGAACAGGCCCCCGGCGGGACCGAGCCCGTAGCCGAGCAGCGTGAACGGACCCTCCGTCACCGGCGCCACGGAGCGGCGGGCGAGGCCGTGGGTGGCGCTCGACCACGCGAGCAGAACCCAGACGAACGCGGGGGTCGCGAGCGCGACGATCCGGTTCTCCGTCCGCCAGCGGTCGTGGCCGGTGAACGCCAGGGCGAAGAGAGTCCAGAGCACGGGGAGCGCGCCCATGAGCGGCGTCGACAGGTTGAGCGCGACCCTCATCGCGACCTCGCCGGGCGCGGCGACCCGGAGGGCGTACAGGAGCGAGGCGCCGCCGCCGCACAGGAGGTAGAGCGCGACCTCGATCCCGCCGGGCTCGTCGCGCTCCCGCCACGCGACCCGGCCGAGCCAGAGCCCGATGCCCCCCGCCAGCAGGCAGGCGGTCAGGTACGCTTGGACCGGAAGCGCGCCCAGATCGCTCATCGATACCTGTACCACTTCCAGGGCCGACAAAACTGTTGTGTCACGCGGTCGCCCCCGCGCCGCCCGAGACTTCGCCGTCGTCGCGCGGTCCCGCCCGGCGCAAGGGGCTTGTGCGCCGCCCCCGTTCAGTCCGTTATGCGCGTCTTCAGAGGGGAGTTCGCGACGCCGGCCGCGAACCGGGAGCCGACGGCCGCCCTGCTCGCGTCGGCCGCGGACGGCGTCCCCGCGGTCCGCGTCACCGCGCCGCCGCGACAGGTCGCGTTCGGCCGGCGCGACGCCCGCGAGCCCGGGTTCGAGGCCGCGAAACGGGCGGCCGAGGCGGCGGGGTTCCCGCCGGTCGAGCGCGATGTCGGCGGCCGCGCGGTCGCGTACACGGGGGCGACGCTGTCGTTCGGCGTCGCGGTGCCGACCGGGGACGGCCGCGGGTCGATCGACGCGCGGTACGAGACGGCGACCGAGGCGCTCCGCGACGCGCTCCGCGAACTCGGCGCCGACGTGGTCCGCGGGGAGCCGCCGAACGCGTTCTGCCCCGGCGACCACTCCCTTCGGGTCGCCGACGGCACCGGCGCCGCCAACGGGGGGAAGATCGCGGGGCTCGCCCAGCGCGTGCGCGCCGACGCGGCGCTCGTCGCGGGCGTCCTCGTCGTCTCCGCGGCGGACCCCGACCCGATCGCGCGAGCCACCGACCGCGTCTACGGCGCGCTCGACGTGCCGTTCGACCCCGCATCGGTCGGGAGCGTCGCGGACGCGGGCGGCCCGGACGACCCCGACGCCGTCGCTCGCGCCGTCGAGGCCGCGTTCGTCGAGGGCGCGTGGGGAGACGGCGCACGCGAGATCGTCCGCGTCGACGGGGCAGACGCCTGAGCGCGCCGCGGCCCGCGGTTCCGACGTTTCGACGTGCTTTTTATGCGCGGGCATCTGGGTTCGCGCATGGCCGAATTCAAAGTCGTCGTCGCCGACCCCGAGACCGGCGAGACGTTCCAGCGAGAGGTCGACGGACAGGACGCCAACCGATTCCTCGGTCGCGAACTCGGCGACGAGATCGGCGGCGACGCGGTCGGACTCCCCGAACACACCATCGAACTCACCGGCGGCTCCGACGAGACCGGACGCCCGATGCGCGAGGACGTCTCCGGCACCCGCCTGAAGGAGCTCCTCTTGGAGGGCGGCGTCGGCTTCGAGCCGTCCCGCGAGGGCGAGCGCAAGCGGATCACCGTCCGCGGCCGCGAGGTCGACGACGACATCGCGCAGATCAACGCCAGCGTCGTCGACGGCGACGGCGACGTGGCCGCCGCGCTCGGCGAGGGCGACGACGCCGACGAGTAAGGCGCCCCGATGCCTCGCGTTCCCTCCGACGGCGAGGACGTTTCCTCGATTCGCGTCTCGCTCGCCCGCAGCGGCGGCACTCGCCGCCCCTGCGTCAGGCTCCCGGACGACGACGCCCTCGACGGGCGCGTCGAGTCCGGCGCTTGCGACGCGCTCGGCGTGGGCGCGGGGGACGTGATCCGCGTCGTGATCGACCGCGAGGAGCGCCACGCGCGGGTCGCGGCCGACTCGAACGGGCGGCTGCTGCGCGGCGCGTACGACAACCGACGGCTCGCGCGCGAGGCCGGCGAGGGGACGAACCGCCTGGTCGAGTGGCTCGACGCGAACGGTCGGGAGCCCGGGGACAGCGTCGTCCTCGACGTGGTGGTGCCCGGCGAGCTGTACGGGCTGCGGATCCCGGGCGAGCGGACCCTGTACGACGCGAACCGGGGGCCGCGGTCGTCGCTCGCGGACATCGCCCGCGACCTCGACGGGTAGGACCACGGCGGCGTCGCGGCGACGGGTCGAATCGCTTATTCTCGCTCGGGTCCGAGATCGGTCCATGCAGGAGGTCGACGCGGATCTGACGGCGCTCGACCGCGCGATCATCAACGCGTTCCAGGGCGGCTTCCCGGTCGCGGAGCGCCCCTTCGACGCGGCGGCGGCCGCGCTCAGGGAGCGCGGCGTCGAGGTCACGGGGCCGGCGCTCTGCGAGCGCGTCCGCGAACTCGACGAGGAGGGGATCTTATCGCGGTTCGGCGCGCTCGTCAACGCCGAGGAGATCGGCGGGGCGGCGTCGCTCGTCGCCATGCACGCGCCCGAGGACCGCTACGACGAGATCGCGGAGACGGTGAACGAGTTCACCGCGGTCGCGCACAACTACGAGCGGGAGCACCCGCACCTCAACATGTGGTTCGTGGTGAGCGTCGCGGACCACCCCGACCCGGACAAGGACGGCCACGACCGCGTCGAGGAGGTGCTCGCGGAGATCGAGTCCGCGACGGGCCAGGAGACGTACAACCTCCCGAAGCTCCGGGAGTTCCACGTCGGCGCGAAGTTCCTCGTCGACGGGCCGGTGCCCGACGGCGACGTGGACCTCTCGCACCTGGGCCCCGAGGTCACGCCCAGCGACCGCGGGACGCTCACGCCCGACGAGCGCGACCTCGTGGTCGAGATCCAGGGCGGCCTCCCGATCACGGAGACGCCGTACGCCGACGTGGCGGCGGCGATTGGGGCCGACGTCGACTGGGTGATCGAGACGATCAAGCGGTTCGAGCGGGAGGGGAAGGTGCGCCGCGTCGGCGTCATCCCGAACCACTACGCGCTCGGCTACACGGAGAACGGGATGACGGTCTGGGACGTGCCCGAGGAGGTCTTAGACGAGGTCGGGCCCGCCGTCGCGTCGCTGGACTTCGTCACGCACTGCTACGAGCGCCCGCGCCACGCCGGCGTCTGGGAGTACAACTTCTTCGCGATGACGCACGGCCGCACGGAGGCGGAGAGCGAGCGCCGGATCGCGGAGGTCAGGGAGCTCATGGACGAGCACTGGGACGTGGGCGCCGACGACTGGGACACGCTGTTCTCGACGCGCATCTTGAAGAAGACCGGCATCCGCATCGCGGACCGGGCGGACAGCAACACGGCGTGACCCCGCTTTACCACGACCTCGCGGGCGAGACGGTCGCCGTCTTCGGCGGCGGTGCCGTCGGCGCGCGCAAGGCACGGGGGTTCGACGAGGCGGCCCGAGTCGTCGTCGTCAGCCCCGAGTTCGACGAGCGGTTGCGATCGCTCGCGGACGGGCGCGACTCGGAGTCCGCGGACGGGCCGGCCGTCGAACTGATACGCGCCGCCCCGGACCCGGAGGCGGTGCCCGACTGGATCGACCGGCTCGCCCCGGCGCTCGCGGTCGCCGCGACCGACGACGCCGCGGTCAACGCCGCCGTCGAGTCGGCCGCGCTGGACCGGGGGCTCCTCGTCAACCGGACGGACGTGTCGGGCGGCCGCGACCCCGGGAGCGTCGTCGTCCCCGCGACGGTGGAGGACGACCCCGTGACCGTGGCGCTCTCGACGGGGGGCACGAGCCCCGCGCTCGCGAAGGCGCTGCGCGAGCGGATCGAGGCCGAGATCGAGGGGGCGGGCGCGATGGCGGCGCTCTCGGGCGAGATCCGTGAGGAGCTGAAAGCGGCGGGCGTACCGCCCGCGAAACGCCGGGAAGCGGTCCGGCGCGTTGTCAGATCCCGGGGGGTTTGGAAGGGTTTACAAAAGGGGAGATCCAACGGACGGCAAGAGGCCGACACCGTGATCGAGGAGGTACTCGACCGATGAGAGAGACGGGTGCGATCGCCGGCGTGAGCGTCGCCCACGCCGACGCGACCGTCGACGAGATCGAGGCCGCCGGCGGCGACGGCGTCCGCGCGACCGTCTCCGACCTGCTCGCGCGCGAGGGAGTCGAAGAGGCGTTCGCGGTACAGACGTGTAACCGCTCGGAGGCGTACGTCGTCACCGACCGGACCGTCGACGGGGCGACGGCGCTGTCGACGTTCGCCCCCGACGTGCGCGCCGGGGCGGTCCGCCGCCTCGACCACGAGGAGAGCCTGGAACACCTGATGCGCGTCGCCTCCGGACTGGAGTCGCTCGTGCTCGGCGAGGACCAGATCATCGGCCAGCTGCGCGAGGCCTACGAGGAGTCGAAGTCGGCGGGCGGCATCGGACCGGTGCTCAAAGACGCCGTGACGAAGGCGCTCCACGTCGGCGAGCGCGCGCGGACGGAGACCGAGATCAACGAGGGCGTCGTCTCGCTCGGCTCCGCGGCCGTCAGGCTGGCGGCGGGCGAGATCGACCTCACCGACGGGACGGCCGTCGTCGTCGGCGCCGGCGAGATGGGGACGCTCGCGGCCCGGACCCTCGACGACACCGCCGTCTCCGAGATCGTCGTCGCGAACCGCACCGTGCCCCACGCGGAGTTCGTCGTCGAGGAGGTCGACACCCGGGCGGAGGCGGTGTCGCTCGCCGACCTCCCCGCGATCATCCCCGAGGCCGACCTCGTCGTCACCGCGACCGGGAGCCCCGACCTCGTCGTCCACCCGTCGTACGTCGACGGCGCCGGTCGCGTCGTCTGTATCGACATCGCGCAGCCCCGCGACGTCGACCCCGCGGCCGGCGCCCGCGAGGGCGTCACCGTCTACGATATCGACGACCTCGAGGACGTCACCCAGCGGACTCGGGAGAGCCGCGCCGAGGAGGCCCGGAAGGTCGAGTCGATCATCGACGACGAGCTCGACCGCATCCTGGAGGCGTACAAGCGCAAGCGCGCCGACGACGCCATCTCGGCGATGTACGCCGGCGCGGACCGGGTGAAGGCGCGCGAGCTCGACCGCGCGATGTCGAAGCTGGAGGCGCAGGGCGACCTGAGCGACGAGCAGCGCGAGACGGTCGAGGACCTGGCGGACGCGCTCGTCGGGCAGCTGCTCGCCGCCCCCACCCGGTCGCTCCGGGACGCCGCCGGCGAGGACGACTGGGAGACGATCCGGACCGCCCTCCAGCTGTTCGACCCCGAGTTCACCGCGCAGGCGGAGGGGCCGGACGGGGCGGACCTCACCGAGGCGGGGGCCGGCGGCCCGGACACGATCCCGGAGTCCGTCGCCGAGGAGCTGGACGACTAATCCTCGCGTCCGCTGCGGCGCCCCGGACCGCTCGCGATTTCGCCCGGACCGGTCCCCGCGGACCGCCGCGCTTTATTTCCCGGCCGGTCCACGGGTCGGTATGAAGCTCTCCGAGTACGTCGACCGACTCGACGACCGACTCGACACGGCCGCGTACGCCGACGTCGACGCGAGCGCGAACGGGCTCCAGGTGGGGCCGGAGGAGGCCGAGATCGAGCGCGTCGCGTTCGCGGTCGACGCCGCGCGGGCGACGATCGAGACCGCCGCCGACGCGGACGCCGACGCCCTCGTCGTCCACCACGGGCTCTCGTGGGGCGGGATCGAGCGCGTCACCGGACGGGTCCACGACCGGATCGCGGCCTTAGTCGAGCACGACATCGCACTGTACGTCTCGCACCTCCCGCTCGACGGCCACCGAGAACTGGGCAACGCCGCCGGCGTCGCGGACGCGGTGGGGCTCGCGGACCGCGACCCGTTCGGCGAGATGGGGCCGGTGACGGTCGGGACGATCGGCGAAGCGGCGGAACCGCGGTCGGCGGCGGCGATCCGGGAGACGCTCGACGGCTTCGAGGGGCAGCCGGAGGGCGAGTCGTCGCCCACGCGGGTGCTCGACTTCGGCCCCGACGAGATCGAACGGGTCGCGGTCGTCACCGGCTCCGGGGTCGACTGGCTCGACGAGGCGGTCGCCGCCGGCGCCGACGCGCTGATCACCGGCGAGGGGAAACAGCAGGTCTACCACGACGCGCGGGAGGCGGGCGTCACGGTGTTCCTCGCCGGCCACTACGCCACGGAGACGTTCGGCGTCCGCGCGCTCCAGTCGCTGACCGACGACTGGGGCGTCGAGACGACGTACCTCTCGCACCCGACCGGGCTGTAACGGGGGCGCGACCGCGCTCCCGGCGGCGCGCTCGCCGCCGAACGCAACCCTTACCGCTCGCGTCCGCGCAGTCGGGGTATGCGCGATCACTTCGAGATCCGGGACCACGACGCGGCCGGCCGGATCGGCCGACTGGAGGTCCCGCGCGCCGACGTCACGGTCGAGACGCCGGCGCTCCTGCCCGTGGTCAACCCCAACGTGCTCACGATCGAGCCCGAGCGGCTCCGCGAGGAGTTCGGCGCGGAGATGCTTATCACGAACTCCTACATCATCCGCAGCACGGACCGCATCCGCGACCGCGTGGTCGACGAGGGGCTCCACGAGTTCCTCGGGTTCGACGGCGCGATCATGACCGACTCCGGCTCCTTCCAGCTGGCCGAGTACGGCGACATCGACGTGACGACCGCGGAGATAATCGAGTTCCAGCGGCGGATCGGCAGCGACGTGGCGACCCCCGTCGACGTCCCGACGCCGCCCGACGCGGACCGCGAGCGGGCGGAGCGGGAGTTAGAGACGACGAAGCGGGCGCTCGCGGACGCCGAGGACGCCGACACGGGCGAGATGCTGGTCAACGCGCCGGTCCAGGGCGCGACGTACGCCGACCTCCGCGAGGCGGCGGGTCGGCACGCGGCCGCGACCGACCTCGACGTGTTCCCGGTCGGCGCGATGGTCCCCCTCCTGAACTCGTACCGCTACGCCGAGGTCGTCAAGGCGGTCCGCGCGGCGAAGCGCGGGCTCGGCCCGGGCGTCCCGGTCCACCTGTTCGGCGCCGGCCACCCCATGATGTTGGCCCTCGCGGTCGCGGCCGGCTGCGACCTGTTCGACTCGGCCGCCTACGCGCTGATGGCCCGCGACGGCCGCTACCTCACGGTGTCGGGGACGGAACACCTGGAGGACCTCGACTACTTCCCCTGCTCGTGTCCCGTCTGCGCGCACCACGCCCCGGCCGACCTCCGCGGCTTCGGCGACGGCGAGACGGAGCGCCTGCTCGCCGAGCACAACCTCCACGTCACCTTCGAGGAGCTGCGCCGGGTGAAGGAGGCGATCCGGTCCGGGAACCTGCTCGACCTGGTCGACCGCCGCGCCCGCGGCCACCCGGCGATGCTCGACGGCTACCGCGCGCTGCTCGACCACGCCGAGGAGCTGGAGCGCACCGACCCCGGCTCGAAGGACGCGTTCTTCTACACCTCCCACGAGGCGGCGCGCCGGCCCGAGGTGCGACGGCACCGGGACCGCCTCGGCCGGCTGACGGCGCCGGACGACCTGTTGCTCACCGAGTCGAAGGCGCCCTCCGACCACGCCTACGACGCGGTGTGGCGCGTGACGCCGCCGTTCGGCCCCTACCCGCCCGCGCTCTCGGAGACGTACCCGCTCACCGCCGAGGTGCCCGAGCGGACCGACGACGCGGCGCAGGTCGCGGCCGCGGCGGGCGTGGCCGCGCTCGCGGACGCCAACCCCGAGACGGCGCTCACGCTCGGCCACGACGCGTGGTGCGACGCGGCGCTGGAACGGCTCCCGGACCGCGTCGAAACGGAGAACCTGCGGACGCTCGGCTGACGGACCGGCGGCTCGCGAGGGAGCGTCGTCGCGGCGAAAAGCGCAGCCGTGACCGCGTCGTCCGCCCGTTCCGGACGCCGACCGCCTCAGTCGCGTCGGTGTCCGAGCGGCTTCTTCTGGTCGACCTCGACCTCGACGTGGATCGAGTCCGGGAAGTCGCGGCCGACCACGTCGCGTGCGATGTCGTCGGCGCCGTGGATCTCCATCGAGCGGCGGTACACGTCGTAGCGCCACGGCGAGAACTCGTCGCCCGGCGCGAGGTCCTTGTACAGCGGGACGGTGACCGTCTCGGAGGGGCTCGCGTGCGGGCCCTTACACTCGGCGCCCTTGCGTTCGAGGGTCTCCTTGAGCTCTTGGACGGTCTCGACGAGCACGTCGCGGTCGCCGGACGCGAAGTCGAGTTTCGTGACGAAGGTCATGGCTGGGGGTCGTCCGCCAATGGCCGCCCGAGCGGTAAAAACGCATCTACCCGCGATTCCGGGCCCCGACTTCGCCCCGGACGTGACGGTCGCTGGAGCCGAGCGCACCCGCGGTATCTACACCGCCGCGCGCCGCGGCCGCGTTCGGGCTCGAACCCCGTGTTACGGGTTCGCGTTTAGCCGGCCCGCGGAGTCGTCGCGCTCGCCGGACGGTCGGCGCTGCGTCGGACCAGTTCCCTGAAGGCGACCGGCCGGACCGTCCCCTCGGTCGACCCTGCGCAACCGGGTGATCCGCCAGCCGTCGCCCCGACAGCGGACGGGTTCGAGGACGACTTCGACCGCGTCCCCGAGGCGTAGGTCCGCCAAGCGGTCGCGGGCGTCCTCGGTCGCGTCGATGGCGTGATACGTCCGGCCGTCGACGCCGTGGAGCGTCACGCCCCTGTCGCGGTGCGGTTCCGTCGCGAGTCGACACCGCCGCCGAACCTCGGCAGTCGCTCCCATTATTCCGGGCCACGTGCGACGCAATGATAAAACGAACTATGAGACCGACCGAGTGCTATTGACCGGTACCGAGAGCGGTGTGGCGCCGTTTCGACCGTCCGGCGATGCTCGGAACCCCGCCGTGTCGTCTTCCAGTCCGCACTGACGCGACCGTTCGGAAGTCCGACACGCTCTTTAGGGGTGATCGCTTACCTGCGGCCAATGACGGTCGAAGCGACCAGTGCCGGAGCCATCCTCTTCCGCGATACCCGCGGCGAACGGGAGTACCTGCTCCTGAAGAGCCGACCGGGGGACTGGGAGTTCCCCAAAGGCGGGGTCGAGGGGGACGAGGAGCTCCAGCAGACGGCGATACGAGAAGTCGGCGAGGAGGCCGGAATCGAGGACTTCCGGCTGATCGACGGGTTCCGCAGGGAGTACGACTACGTGTTCGAGGCGAACGGGGAGACCATCCACAAGACGGTCCACCTCTTCATCGCCCGCTCGTTCGAGGCGAGCGCGGAGCTCTCGAAGGAGCACCGCGACCTCCAGTGGCGCGACTACGACCAGGCGATCAACACGATCACGCAGGACGGCCCGCGCGACATCCTAGAGGAGGCCCACGAGTACCTCGACGAGCGGAAGGACGAGGAAGACGGCAAGTACGTCTGATCGGGACGGGGCCGCACGCGGTCGACGGCGGCCGCACCCCCCGAGCGGTTCGCTTTTGTCCGCCCCGCTCGACGGGTCGATCAGTGACGCCCGACGCCGAGTTCGGCTACGAGCTGTTGGTCTGCCGGTTCGCCGAGCTGGCCTGGCACCCGAGCGAGGGGCCGCGTCCGGCGATCGTCGCCCGCCAGCTCGGTACCAAGGAGCGCCGCTGGGACACGGTCGTGATCGAGGTCGACCCGGCGGCGTTCGCGCGGCGGCGCGCGTTCGGCGACCGGACCATCGACTCTGACCTCCTCCACGTGGTCCGCGGCGCGCCCGCCGACTGGGCGTTCTATCGCGACGCGCTCCCGCACCCCGGCTACCCGTGGCGCTACGTGCGGCAGGCGGTCCACCGCGCCGCGGGCCGGGACCTGATCGAGAAGCGCCGCGACGGCAACCGGATCGAGATCCGCCGGGTGCGGCCGTATCCGGACTGGGTCGAGCGGATCGTCGCGGTCGAGAACAAGCCGGACCTCGACCGCTCGGCGGCCGACCGGCTCGCCGACCAGCTCGACCACGACGTCGAGACCGGGCTCGCCGACGAGGCGTGGCTCGCGACGGAGACGACCGGCGAGCGCGTCGAGCCCGCCCTCCTCCGCGAGCTGCCCGTCGAGGCCGGCATCCTCGCGACCGACTTCTCCGCGGGCGTCGACGCCGACGCGGCCGACGTGGCGTGGCACCCGAGCGACCTCGCGCCGGGCGAAGGCGAACGCCGCGACCCCGAGACGGAGACGCTCCGGCTTGAGATCGCGGAGCGCGCCTACGGGAAGGGGTGGCGGTCGTTCCACGAGACGATGCGTCCCGACTGTCGGCACTTCGAACTCAGGCGCGAGGGGCGCGCGCTTCTCCCGCACTGCGCCGCGAAGGGGAAGGTCCCGACCGCGCGGGAGTGCTCGGGGTCCTGTCCGAAGTTCTCGCCGGAGCCGCCGCAGTGGCGCACGCGCGGGTGGCCCATCGAGGGCGGCCCGGGGAAGGGGTACAAGCGAGTGTTGGACCGACGGCGGGAACGCGAGCGGGACCGGCCCGAAAGCGTTGAGTGAGTGGGAGAGCCAGCCCGCCGTATGCGGTCCCCGAACCAATCGCTCGCAGAGTACGCCGCGCGAACGGTGGTCGTGGTGCTCACGCTGGCGGTCCTCCAGTACACCGGGCTTCTCCTCGACGGTCCCGCGGGGATCGATCCCGGACACCTCGCCGCGGTCGCCGTGCTGTTCCCGGCGTTCTCGTACCTGATCGCCCTCGTCGGGACGAACGTGCGGTCGGGCGCCGAGTGAGACTCGCCGCGAGCGACCTCCGGAGCGGCGGTCAGGAGTCTTCCCGGACACGCCGGACGGCCTCCCTGTCCGGGAGCGCCGTCATCGCCCCCTCGGAGCGGGTCGACGCCGCGGCGACGGCGTTCGCGAACCCGAGGACCTCCTCGGGCGCGGCCTCGTCGACCAGTCCCGCGACGACGCCCGCGGTGAACGCGTCGCCCGCGCCCGTCGTGTCGACGACGTCGTCGACGCGGTAGCCGCCGTGGCGCCACTCGCCGCACTCCCACGGGGAGTCCTCGCCGGCGACCAGGCGCGCCCCCGCCTCGCCCTCGGTCAGGAAGACGGCGTCCGGTCCGGCGTCGAGTAGCTCGTCGGGGGCCGCCGGGAGCGCGTCGCCGCCGAGGTCCTCCCGCGAGGCCTTGAGAACGTCCGTCGCCGAGAGCATCCGCCGCAGCGTCGGTTCGGGGTCGACCTCCCAGAGCTCCGGCCGGACGTTCGGGTCGAAACAGACCAGCGAGTCCGCCGCCCGCGCGCGCTCGACGAGGTCGAACGTCGCCGAGCGGGCCGGTTCGACGGTCAGCGTCACTCCGCCGACGACCACGACGTCGACCGACTGGAGGACCTCGTCCGGGACGCCGCTCGCGTCGAACCGCCTGTCGGCCGTCCCCTCTCGGTAAAAGGTGAACTCTCGGTCGGCGTCCTCGCCGTGCGAGACGAACGCCAGCGCGGTCCGCGCGTCCGGAACGCGGCGCACGAACCGGTCCGAGATCCCCTCGCGGTCGAGGACGGACGCGAGGTGCTCGCCGAAGGCGTCGGTCGCGAGCGCCGTACAGAACCACGGCGTCCGGTCGAGCCTGGCGAGCCCGACCGCGACGTTGGCCGGCGCGCCGCCAGCGCGTCGGGAGAAGGACTCGACCGCCGCGAGCGGGCCGTGCCTGTCGGGGATGAAGTCGATCAGCGCCTCGCCGGCGACGAGCGCCTCACGCGTCATGCCGCGCTCGGACGGGTCCGCTGTGCTGGCCGCGCCGTTGCTCCGCGGTCGCCTCGCCTCGGTGCCGACGGGACATCTCTCGACCCGCACCTCGCGCGTGCCGGTATTAAATTCACGGGACCCCGGCGGCGTCCGCAGACGGCGCCGGCCGGACCTCAGCCGGACTCGGCGTACAGCCGAGCCTCGTACGGGCGCAGGTCGAACGGCTCGCCGGGCGCCTCGGGCACCGACTCGTAGTTCCCGAGGAGCAGCGCGGCGGACGGCCCGACCGGGGTAACGTCGGCCGTCCGGGGTTCGCCCGAGAGGTTGAGCACGACCACGACCCGCTCGCCGTCGAGGCGCCGCTCGTAGACGTACAGCTGCTCGTCGTCGGGGTAGCGGAGCTCGTAGGAGCCGTACCGGAGCGGCTCCGAGTCGCCCCGCACGCCGATCAGCGTCCGGTAGTACGACAGCACGGACGGCGTCCGTTCACGCTCGCGGGCGGCGTTGACGGCCTCGTAGTCGTCGTTGACCGGGAGCCACGGGTCGCCGTCGGTGAAGCCCGCGTGTCGGCCGTCGGTCCACTGCATCGGCGTCCGAGCGTTGTCGCGCGACCGGGCCTCGACGACGCCCCTGACCTCCCCGTACCCGCCGTACACGCCATCCGCGATCAGCTCGCGGACGTTCCGGACGGTGTCGACGTCGGCGACGTCGTCGAGGCTCTCGAAGGTGGTGTTCGTCATGCCGAGCTCCTGGCCCTGGTAGACGAACGGCGTTCCACGCAGCGTTAGGAGGGCCGTCGCGAGCGCCGTCGCGGACTCGTAGCGGTACCGCTCGTCGTCGCCGAACCGGGAGACGCTGCGCGGCTGGTCGTGGTTCTCGAAGAAGAGGGTCGTCCACCACTCGTCGTCGAGGCCGCGCTGCCACGTATCGAGGACCGACTTGAGCTCCGGCAGCGTCCACTCGCCGACGTCCCACCGGCCGTTCGGCCCGAAGTCGACTTGGACGTGTTCGAAGGGGAAGACTAAGTCGAGCGGGCCGTCCTCGCCGGTGTACTCGCGGGCGGAATCCAGGGTTAGCTCCGGCATCTCGCCGACGGTGACGATGTCCCGCCCGGCGAACACCGCGTCGTGCATCTCGGCCAAGTACTCGTGGATCCGGGGGCCGTCGACGAAGTGTTCGCTCCCGACGAGGTCTCGACTGGGGTCGCCGTCGGGCAGCCCCTCGGGCTTCGAGATGAGGTTGAGCACGTCGAGCCGGAACCCGTCGATGCCCTTGTCGAGCCACCAGTTCATCACCTCGTGCATCTCTGCTCGGACGTCCGGGTTGCGCCAGTTGAGGTCGGGCTGCGTCGTGTCGAAGAGGCTGAGGTACCACGCCTCGCGCTCCTCGTCGTACGTCCAGGCGGAGCCGCCGAAGAACGACTTCCAGTTGTTCGGCGGCTCGTCGGCGTCCCCCTCGCGCCAGACGTAGTAGTCGCCGTACTCCCCGTCCGGGTCCGCGCGGGACTGCCGGAACCACTCGTGTTCGGACGAGGTGTGGTTCGCGACCATGTCCATCACCAGGCGGATATCGCGGTCGTGGAGGCCGGCCAGCAGCGACTCCCAGTCGTCCATCGTCCCGTACTTCGAGTGGATCGAGCGGTAGTCGCTGACGTCGTACCCGTTGTCGTGCTGGGGCGACTCGTACACCGGGCTCAGCCAGACCGCGTCGACGCCGAGCTCGTCGACGTAGTCGAGCTTCTCGACGATGCCCGGGATGTCGCCGACCCCGTCGCCGTCGGAGTCGTTGAAGCTCCGCGGGTAGATCTGATACACCACCGCCTCCTTCCACCATGCGCGCTCTGTCATTTTTGGTGCGATCCGGCCGACGCGGCGCGCGGTCCGCCGCGGCTCTCCGCCGGTCCGACCGGTACTGCGTCGATAGTAGTCCCTCGTCTGTTAGCACTATCGAAACGGCCCAGTCCGCCCGCAATCGCCCGGTTCGATCGGCGGGCGGCGACGGCAGACGACCGCCGTCCCGCGCCGCGAGATGGATCGCGTTTTTATCCCGGGAGGCGATGACCGACGCATGACAGCCGGACCGGTTCGCGTCGGGCTCCTCGTCGAGGGGGACCCGAGCGACCGACAGGCGGCGGCGCGCGAGTGGGCGGAGGCCAGGTACGACGTCGACCTCGTCGACCCGGCGCGGGTCACGCCGACGACGGCGCACGACGTCCTCTGGTGGCACCGCGCGGAGGCGCCGGCGGTCGAGGACCGGACCGCGTCGGCGCTCGCGGCGTTCGTCCGCGACGGCGGCGGACTCCTCCTGAGCCTCCGCGCCGTGGGGGCGGCGACGTCGCTCGGCTTCGAGTCCGTCGCGCCCGACGCCGTCGGGACGCGGACCGTCACGGCCCCGACCGGGCCCCTCTGGCGGTCGGTGTACGACGACCACCCCGCGGTCGACGCGTTCGAGGGGCTCCGGACGCCCGTCGCGGACCGCGGGACGGTTCCCTACGCCCGCTACGAGGACCGGCTCCCCGCCGATGGCGAAGTCCTCGCGTCGACCGTCGAGGGCGAGCACGACCGGCCGACCCAGACCAGCGTGGTCTCATGGCACCCGGGCGAGGGGGCGGTGCTGGGCGTCGGCGAACTGGCGCTCGCGCCGGCGGTCTCGGAGCCGTACGGCACGAACCGAGACCGGCTCGTCGAGGGGCTTGTCGAGTCGCTGGCGGCCGGCCCGAACCCGAGGTTCGACCGCCCGGTCGACGGGGAGGGGTTCCGACGCCTCAGAGCGCGGCTCGACGGCGACGAGCAACGGCCCCGGTACCACCTCACGCCGCCGGCGAACTGGCTCAACGACCCGAACGGGCTGATCGAGCGCGACGGGACGTATCACGTGTTCTACCAGTACAACCCGGGCGGCCCGTACCACAACTCGATCCACTGGGGCCACGCCACGAGCGAGGACCTCGTAACCTGGCGCGACGAGCCGGTCGCGCTGTCACCGTCGCCCGACGGCCCGGACAGCGACGGCTGCTGGTCGGGCTGCGCGGTCGAGTTCGACGGCGAGCCGACGATACTGTACACCGGCGGGCGCGGCCGCCGACAGCTCCCCTGCCTGGCGACCGCCGCGGACCCGATGCTGCAGTCGTGGACCAAAGAGCGGTCGAACCCGGTGATCGAGGCGCCGCCGGACGACGTCGACGTGCTGGAGACGGAGCACTGGCAGGCGGAGTTCCGGGACCACTGCGTCTGGCGGGAGGACGGCCGGTGGCACCAGCTCATCGGCTCCGGCCTCACCGACGTCGGCGGGACGGTCTTCCGGTACAGCTCCGAGAACCTCCGCGACTGGCGCTACGAGGGGCGGTTCCTCACCGCAGAGCGGCCGGACGCCGGGGCGGTCTGGGAGTGTCCCGAGCTGCTCCGCTTCGGGGAGTGGGACCTCCTCCACGTCTCGGACTACGAGAGCGTCCCGTACTTCGTCGGCACGCGTCGCGACGGGGCGTTCGAGGTCGCCTCCCGGGGCGTCCTCGACCGCGGCGACTTCTACGCGCCGCAGTCGATGGCCGTCGACGACGGCTACCTGACGTGGGGGTGGCTCCCCGAGGCCCGCGACGCCGAGGCACAGTGGGACGCGGGCTGGTCCGGCTCGCTGTCGGTGCCGCGGCGGATCGAGGTGGACGAGTCGGGCGAGCTGACCCAGCGGCCGGCGCCGCAGCTGACCGCGCTCAGGGAGGCGAAGCAGGTCGACGGGGCGTCGGTCTCACTCGACGACGAGCGGTGGACCGCTCCCGCCGGCGGCCGCGCGCTCGAACTGGCGGCGACGGTCGCGCTCGACGACGCCGACGCCGTGACGCTCTCCGTCTTCGAGTCGCCGGACCGGCGAGAGCGCACCGAGATCCGCTACAACGCGACGAACGAGCTCGTCGTCGACCGCTCGGCCGCGAGCGAGGACCCGCGCGCGCGGAGCGACGAACAGCGGATGCCGGTGACGCCGTACGACGAGCCCCTCACCCTCCGGGCCTTCCTCGACGGCTCCACGGTCGAGCTGTTCGCCAACGAGCGCCACTGCCTGACGAGCCGCGTCTACCCGACGCGGACGGACAGCACCGGAATCTCGTTCGCGGCGTCCGGCGGCCGCGCAGAGGTCGAGGACCTCTTCATCTGGGAACTCGACGGCGGGTTCCCGGACACGCCGTCGGGCCGGACGGACTGAGCCGGCGGCGCCGAGGCGACAGCCGGTCGTCGCCCGCGAGGCCGCTCGTTCTCTCGCCGCTCAGACGGATTGCAACCGATCCGCGGAGACGCGTCGATCGGCCGCTACGCCCGCCGAGCGCGCGATCCGCCCAATTTCATGAATATTAACTCAACTCCGAATTAATATTCCGAAGATATAAGTGTCGGCGTCCCCAATCAGTAATCGAGATGAGCATGAACACAGTCCTCCTCGCCGTCGGATCGAAAGACGAGAGCCGCCTCGAAGAACTCGCGGAGACCGCGGCGTCCGTCGTCGACCCGGACGGCCGCGTCGTCTTACTCCACGTGTTCGACCGCGAGCGATACGACACGATCGAGACGCAGCTGAACATCGACGAAGACTCCGAGGTCACGCCCGACGACGTCTCGGAGCGGTCGCGGATCGTCAGCGACGTCGCCGAGCGACTCGAACGCGCGGGCGTCGACTACGAGATTCGCGGCGCGCTCGGCGAAACGGCCGAGAGCATCCTCGACAAGAGCGAGAGCCTCGACGCCGACCTCGTCGTCGTGGGCGGGCGCTCCCGCTCGGCGACCGGGAAGGCGCTGTTCGGCTCGACCGCGCAGCGCGTGCTGCTCGAAGCGGACTGCCCGGTGACGTTCGTCAAGGACCGGTCCGAGGAGCAGACGGAAGCGACCGTCCCCGCGTAACTCGGCGTTTTTTCTCCCGTCCGGCGCACCGGTCGCGGAGTCGCCGGCCTCTCACCTCCCGCCCGCACCCACTGCGGACGGCACGAGAACGGTCGCGTAGGCTACGGGACCGGCTCGTCGTACTCCGACCCGAACGGGCGGTCGGCGCCGTAATCGCCGCCGACGGCGCCTTCGCGGGTCACCCCGTCGAAGTCGTCGTCGGGGACTTCGGACTCGTCGACCGGCGGGAGCGGCTCGTCCGGCGCGGGGATCCGCCAGGCGTCGAGCGCCCCGAGCAGCCGCGTCTCGTCGCCGTCGACCGCGAGCCGGAGCGTCGGCGCGAGCGTGCCGCCGAACCGCGCGCGCTGCTCGGCCTCCGGGAGCTCCGCGACCGCGTCCAGCGAGTCGCCCGCGAAGTCGTGGTAGTTGAGGAAGCTCTGGAGCAGCACCTCCTCGCCGTGGGCGAACGCCATCCACGAGTACGCCTGGAACCGCGCGCCTGACGGGTTCGTCGCCACGAGCCCGCTCCCGTTCAGGGGGCGGTACGGGCCCTCGAACCGGTCCGCGACGAAGCCGTACAGCCCGTCCGGGCCGGCCACCCCCGGCGCGAACGTGTGGACGTGGCTGCAGACGAACAGGTAGTAGCAGCCGTCCGCGACGACGACGTGCGGGCGTTCGAGCTCCTGGTTCACCTCGACGGCGTCGAGGAGCGGCGGGCGGAGCTCCCACGAGAGCGGGTCGCCCGTGGGGGAGGCGGCGACGCCGACGCAGCCGTTGAACTCGCGCCGCTCGCTCGTCGCGGCGTCGTCCCCGTCGCGCTCGGGCGCCGGGACGTTGGCCTCGAAGAGGAGGTGGGTCTCGCCGGACGCGGGGTCTTCGAAGAACCACGGGTCGCGGAAGGTGTACGTCATCCCGCGCGACTGCGCCTCCGTCTCGTACCGGTCGCCGTCGGGCTCCAACAGCGTCTCGTGGGTCCACGGGCCCGCGATCTCGACCCCGTCCGCGTCGGCGGTCACGGAGCCGCCGTGCGCGACCGCGATCCGCTGGGTGTACGTCAGTTCGTCGGCGTCCTCGCGGCCGGCCGCGGTGTAGAAGAGGTAGACGTCGCCGTCGTCGTACAGCGCCGAGCCGGCCCACTGGCGCTGACCGAGCGCGCCGCCGTCGAAGACCGGGCCGGCGTCGCGCCACTCGCTCCCGTCGCGCGAGCAGAAGCAGCGGATCTCGGCCACGTCGTGGCGCGTCCCGGGGAGGAGGTCCGCCGACGCGGTCAGCGAGAACGCCAGCCGCCAGCCGTCCACCTCCGCGATCCCCCCGTGGCGGTCCCGCAGCAGCCACGTGTCCCAGATGTGGAGGTCCGGGAACGGGTCGACGGTCGGCGGACCCGCGACCGGGGCGACGTTCCCCCCGCGCCGCCCGATCCCCGCGGCCTGCTCGCGCGTCCACCGTGACCGGGGCCGACCGTCGGCTCCGGGGAGCGAATCGTCCATACAATCTCTCCACAACGGACCGAATAAAGCCTTTTCAGTTGGGACGACTCGCGAGCGACGGAACCCGCCGAGACGGAAATAAAACGTTTTATTACAGCCGTGGTAGTTCAACGCATGGAACCACGACGTCCCGGACGAGATCGAGCGGTCCGCGCCCGCTTCGAACGCGCGCATTCCGCCGATCCGACAGTCGGCCGTGCGGTGGCTTCTGTCGGGACGGAGCGACCGATCGGGGACGGTGGATGAGAGTGGACCGCGCAGAACTCACGGAGACGCTGGAGGACGCCGGCCTCTCGCCGTACCAGGCCGACGCGTACGTCACGGTGCTTGAGCTGGGCGCCGCCCCGGTCACGCGGGTCGCCGACGTCAGCGGGGTGCCCGACCCGCGGATCTACGACGTGTTGCGCGACCTGGAGAGCGCCGGCTACATCGAGACGTACGAGCAGGAGTCGCTGTACGCCCGCGCGAACGACCTCGACGAGATCACCGACGACTTGGAGTCGCGGGCGAAGCGGCTCACGGCCGCGACCGAAGAGATCGAGCGCCGCTGGAACGAGCCCTCCGTCGAGCGGTCGACGGTGAGCATCGTCACTCGGTTCGAGACGGTGATCAAGAACGCCGACGAGTTCATCCGCGAGGCCGAGACGCAAGTGAACCTATCGCTCGGTGTCGACCACTTCGAGCGGCTGCGCCCGGCGCTCCGGGCGGCCACCGACCGCGGCGTCCGCGTCAACCTCTCGATACACACCCCGGACGGTGACGGCGAGGTGCTCCCGGATGCCGAGGACCTCGCCGGGATCTGCTCCGAGGCCCGCCACCGCCGCGTCCCGTCTCCATTCGTTGTGATCGTCGATCGGACGAAGACCTGCTTCGCGCCCCACGCGGGGTCGACCAACGAGTACGGCGTGCTCGTCGACGACCGCACGCACACGTACGTGTTCTACTGGTACTTTCTGACGACCCAGTGGGACGCGTGGAAGTCGATCTACACGACTCGCGACGACGAGCCGCCGATCGACTACATCGACATTCGGTACTGCGTCCGCGACGTCGCGCCGCTCCTCCGCGACGGGGCGACCGTCCGGCTCCGGATCGAGGGAACCGACACCGAGAGCGGCGACGACCGTGTCGTCGAGGGCGTCCTCTCGGACGTCGTGGTCGCTGGCGACGATGACGCGGTCGACGCCGACACCGTCGCCAGCTACGGCGGCCGGGTCGGGCTCGTCGTCGAGACCGACGGCGGGCCCGTCGAGGTCGGCGGTTGGGGCGCGATGGTCGAGGCTGTCGAGGCCCACCGGATCACGCTCGTCAGCGTGGCATAGCGGTCGCGAACGGTTCTCTGCGTCAGTCGGAAGCGGGCCTCGAACGCCGCGAGCTCGCGCCGGGGCGCCGGCGGCAGGACAGCGAGGAGAGGCCGCGGAGCGGACCGCGGGTCGCCGACTACAGCGAGTGGCTGATCGCGTCGCCGCTCGCCCGGTCGAATAGGTGGACGTTGTCGCGGTCCAACACGACCTGAACGTCGTCGCTCTCGGAGATCGTCGTGTCGGGTTCGAGGTTGATCAGCAACTGCCCCTCGCCGCGGCCCTCGGCGCTCGCCTCCACGTCGCGGTCGAACAGGAGGTACGCGTTCACCTCCTTCCCGACCGGTTCGATCACGTCGACGACGGCGTCGAACGCCTTGGTCGGCGCGCCCGCCTCCCCGGCGTTTCGTTCGAGGTGAACGTCCTCCGGCCGGACGCCGACGGTGACGTTCTGGCCCGGCGAAACACCCTGTGCGTCGGGGTCGAACTCGATGTCGGTGTAAGTCGACTCGAACCCGTCTGCGACCGCCTCGCCCTCGATGAAGTTCATCGACGGCGATCCGATGAAGCCGGCGACGAAGCGGTTTGCGGGCTCGTTGTAGCACTCCAACGGCGGCGCCACCTGCTGGAGCACGCCGCTGTTGATCACCGCGATCCGGTCGGACATCGTCATCGCCTGTGCCTGGTCGTGTGTGACGTATATGATGGTCGTGTCCAGCTCGCGGTGGAGCCGCTGGAGCTGTGTGCGCATGTGGACGCGTAGCTCCGCGTCGAGGTTCGCCAGCGGCTCGTCCATCAGGAATGCGCCCGGGTTGCGGACGATAGCGCGAGCGATGGCGACGCGCTGGCGCTGCCCGCCGGACATCTCGCTCGGCATCCGTTCCATCATCCCCTCCAACTGGACGATGTCGGCCGCCTCCTCGACGCGCCGCTCGACTTCCTCCTGGTCGTACTTCCGGAGGCGGAGCCCGAAGGAGATGTTGTCGTACACGTCCATGTGCGGGAACAGCGCGATGTTCTGGAACACCATGGAGATCCCCCGGTCCTTCGGCGGCAGGTCCGTGACGTCGCGCCCACCGATCTCGATGCTCCCCTCCGTGGGGAGCGTGAGTCCGGCGATCGTCTCCATCGTGGTCGACTTGCCGCACCCGGAGGGGCCGACGAAGGTGACGAACTCGCCGTCCTCGATCTCCAGGTTCATGTCGTCGACTGCCGTTACGTCCTCGTATCGTTTCGTGATACCCGATAGTTTGACTGATGCCATGGTTACTCCTTGACCGCCCCCGAGGTGAGTCCGCTCACGATCTTCTCCTGTGCGACGACGACGAGGATGGCCACCGGCAGGACCGCGACGATGCTGGCGGCCGCCATGAGGTTGTACAGCACCTCGAACTCGCCCTGGAACCGGAGGATGCCCTCCAGCATCGGCGCCCAGCTACCGGGGCGCCCGTCGGTCATCAGCGAGCTGAAGAAGTACTCGTTGTACACCGAGATGAACGTCAGCACGCCCGCGGTCGCGACGCCCGGCGCCGAGAGCGGCACGATCACGCGGAACAGCGCGCCGAGCCGCGTCGTCCCCTCGACCCGCGCGGCGTCCTCTAGCCCGTCCGGGATCTGCGAGTAGAACGTCATGAGGATGAATATCGACAGCGGCAAGAAGATCGCCGACAGCGGGATGAAGATCGCGTACGGCGTGTTGTACAGCGACCCGGCCGAGAGCAACGGCCGCAACACGTCGACGTTGGTGTTGAACAGCCGGTTCAGCGGGATGAAGAAGGCTGCCGGCGGGAAGAAGGACGTCACCAGCACCAGAAGCAGCATCGGCCGCCGGCCGCGGAACCGCAGGCGGCCGAACACGTAGCCGGCGAGGCTCCCGACGAGCAGCACCGCCACGGTCGCGATAGTGGCGATGAGGAAGCTGTTGAACACGTATCGGTGGAACGGGAGCGTGGTGAAGATTTCGATGAACGCCCCCGGGTTGAACCCCGCCGGGAGGAACACGCCGACCTCTGAGAGGTTGTTCCGCGGCGTCAGCGCGACGACCAGCAGCCAGTAGAACGGGAACAGCGTCGTGACGAGGAAAAAGAACGTCGCCACGTAGAACGCCATCCGGTACGCCCGCTGCGGGTTCGAGATCATCTTCGCGGCCCAGGCCTCGATCGGGCCGCGGTCGAGGTCGGGCTCCTCGCGGTCGGCCTGGTTCGCCATCTCGACGGTCGGGTCGTCGTCGCCCGTCGCGGGATCGGTCGCGCTCATGCGACACCCCCGCTGCTCCGACGGAGCGCGACCAGGTACGCGACCACGAACGCGCTGATGACGATCGCGGTCAGGAACGCGACCGCGGACGCGGTGGCCCAGCGGCGGCTCTCTTGGAGCGCAATGATCACGAGACAGGTCAGCGACGGCACCGTCTCACAGCCCGCGGTCGCGTCGATGAGCCCGTAGATCCGCATCGCGTCTAGCGTCCGGAACAGCATCGCGACTAGGAGTGCGGGCGCTACGAGCGGCAGCGTGATGTACTTGAACCGCTGCCACGGCGACGCGCCCGAGACCTTCGCGACGTCGTAGAGCCCGCGGTCGATGCTCTGAAGCCCCGCGAGGATGAGCAGCGCCATGAACGCGGTCGTCTTCCAGATGTCCGCGACGAGCACGATGAAGAACGAGTCCGTGCTGCTTGACAGCGGGTTGTCGCCGAACACGCCGAGCCACCTCATGAACTCGGTTCCCCAGCCGATGGTCGGGTTGAAAATGAGGAAGAAAATCATCCCCTGAATGACGATTGGGATGGCCCACGGAATGATGATCGCCACCCGGACCCACCGCCGCCCGTAGAAGTCTTGATCGATCACGAGCGCCTGTCCGAACCCGATCACCGTCTCGAAGACCACGCTCGCGATCGCGAACGCCAGCGTCGCCAAGAGCGCCTGTTGTAGGAACGGGGCGCCGAACTCCACGAACGGGAATCCGTCGGCGAGCGTCACCGAGATGAACTGCTGGGTGAACGGCGTCTCGCCCGTGAGCAGGTCCACGTAGTTACCGAGACCGATGAATTCCCCGAACGGCTCCGCGCCGGAGAGGGAGTTCGCGAGGAGCGAGAACCGGAACGTCGCGATGAGCGGGTAGAACGCGACGACCGCGAGCAGCAGAAACGCGGGAGCTAACAGCACGTACGCGTACACCTCCTCGGACTGCGTCTCCAGCCAGTTGAGCGGCCGGGCGAACACCGAACCGCCGTCGTCCGCCCGCGCGTCGGTTGCCATCTCGATCCCCCGTTACTCGGCCAGGTCTTCCTCGAGCGATTCGAGGGAACTTTCGAGGTCGGACATGGCCTGTTCGGGCGACTTCTCGCCCGCGTACGCGTCCGAGACCTGCGAAGCCACCTGGCTCTCCTGGTCGGGCCACGCGACGGTCACCGGCCGCGGAACCGTGTTCTGGCCGGAGACGGCCAGCGTGTCGAGGAAGTCGCCGAGCGCGCCGACCTCTTCGGGGTCGACGTTCTCGGTCACGGACGGGTCCGGGGGGAGGTACCCGCCCTCCGAGAAGTTGTTCACCATCACGTCCTCGTTGGCGAACGCCTCCAACACCTGGACCGCCTCGTCGAGCCGCTGGGTGTTCGGGTTGATGGTGAGGTGCCAGCCGCCGAGCGCGGCGGCGGGACCGCCCGTGCCCTCGTACATCCCCTCGCCGGACTCGACGCCGTACGGCAGCGGCATCACGTCGTAGTCCTCGGCGTCGAACTCCTCGGAGTCGAGGTTGAGCGGGATCGCGTACGGCCAGTTGCGGTGGAAGATCGCGTTCCCGGACGTGAACGGCTCGCGGGACGGCTCCTCGGTGAACGCCCGTAGGTCGCTGTTGGAGATCTGCGGGAAGTCCGGGTGCGCGTACTCGGCGTCCGGGCCCTCCATGAACGACCGCATCATGCGGATCGTGTTCAGGACCGGCTCGTCGGTCACGGTGATCGGGCGGTCGCCGATCGGTCCGAAGAGGTTCTCGTGGTCGCCGAAGTAGGCGCCGCCGAACGACGTTATCGTCTCGCTGAACGTACAGCAGGCCAGCCCCACGTAGTTGTCGGCCTGCGTGGTGTACCCGTAGTCGATCTCGTCCCCGTCGGGGCCGCCGTTCTGCTCCCACACGTCGGCGGCCACCTCGGCGAACTCCTCCCAGCTCAGGGGCTCGGTCGCCCAGTTGTCGCCCTCCGGGTCGTAGCCCGCCTCCTCGACGAGGTCCTTCCGGTAGTGCATCACCGGGTAGTCGGGGAACAGCGGCAGTCCGTACAGGTCGCCCGTCTCGGGGTCGCTGGCCGTGCTCACCGCGCTCTCGAGGTAGTTACCGTCGACATAATCGAGGGTGTCCGACGAGAGCTCCTCGCTCAGGTTCACCAGCTGGTCGCGCGCGATGAACGGGATCGTCCACCCCGAATCCATCATGAAGATGTCGGGGCTCGCGCGCCCGGCGTCGAGCGCCGACGTGAACTCGGAGCGCCGAGCGCCCGACTCGAAGTCGCCGGGGAGGATCTCGACTTCGATCGACTCGTCGAGCCCCGCCTCGTACAGGCTCTCGGTCACCGAGTCGGAGATTCCCTCCCACTCGCCGTCCATGGTGATCTGGATCGGCCCGTCGCCGCCACCGCCGCCGCCGCAGCCGGCGAGACCGACCGTCGCGCCCGTCGCGCCGGCCGCCTGTATGAACCGCCGCCGCGATACCCCCACACGCCCGCCGTCCTGACCGGAACTATTGTCTACCATTACAGCTGTTGTTATAAAATACACCCGTATATAACTATTGATGGCAATAGTAAGAGAAATGATGTTTCGACGGTCGGTGGCGAGCCGCCGGAACGGCTTTGGGCCCCGAGCGTCGACTAGCGCGACGATGGGAACCACCGGGACGGTCGTGGGTCGACTCCGGGAGAGCGTGGCAAAGTGGCTCGAACAGGTGTTCTACGGCGGCGCGGAGCTGGCGGTGCTGTCGACGCCGGCGTTCGTCGTCGCGCTCGTCACGCAGAACCGGTACCCCGACGCGATCCCGATCGCCGGGCTCTTCGCGCTCGCCGCGGGGAGCCTCGGCCTCGCCGGGTTCCGGGCGGGCGTCGTCGACACCGGCGCCTGGCCCCGCCGGGGAGAACTGGTGACGCTACCGCTCCGGACGCTGTACTTCAGTCTCGTCTTCTTCCTCGCGTCGATCGCGACGGGCGTGCTCGCAGTCGAGGCCGTCGGGTCGCTGTGGGTGGCGCCCCTCGGCGGGGTCGTCCAACTGTCCGGACTCGCCGCGTTCCCGACGGTCTACCGCGCGATCCACGGCGAGCCGGTCACCCGACCGGTGGTGAAGCGATGACCGACGCCGACGGCGACGAACGGGCCGCCGCTCGCCGCGTCCGGGAGGCGGTCGACGCCGTCTCGCGCCCCGAACACACCGGTGAGAATCGGTGTCTCCCCTGTGCGGCGGTCAACGCGCTCGGCGTGGCGGTCGTCGCGCTGCTCCTCGGACGGCGCCGGCGCGCGCTGGGGCTGCTCGCCGCGGTGGTCGGCGGCGCGGCGATCTGGCTTCGGGGGTACGCCGTCCCCGGTACGCCGCGGTTCGCGCCGCGGCTCGTCGAGCCGCTCCCCGTCGAGTTCGGCCCCGACCACGACGCGGTCGTCGACTCCGGTTCGGTCGCCGGGGTGACGAGCGGGCCGGCCGCGGCCGACGATGCGGACGGCGCCGGCGCTGACGAGGCGGCTGCGAACGACGAGCGCCCGGACGATCCGGCGGTCGACCCGGCGGATCCAGACGGGATCGACGACGGCGACGGTCCGAGCCCGGAGGCGACGATGGAGGCGCTACTCGACTCCGGAGCCCTCGTCGAAGAGGGCGAGACCCTCCGGCTGACGGACGACTTCCGAACCGCTCTCCGCGAGCGGATCGAGACGCTTCGGGCGTGTGGAGACGGGGAACTGGCCGAGCGCGCGGCCGCCGTCGCGGGCGAGGACGTCGAGGGATCGGTCCACGACGACCGGATCCTCCTCGACGGTCGGCGCGACGCGTGGCTCAGCCGGCCGATCGCGCTCGCGGAGACGGCCGTGGGGGAACTGCTCCGCGAGCGCGGTGTCGACCCGGCGGTCGCGCGGAGCGCCGCCCGACCGCTCCGCGCGTTCCTGGAAACCTGTCCCGACTGCGGCGGCCCGATCCGCGACACGACCCTCCGGAACTGCTGTGGCGGGCCCGGCGGCGTCAGCGGGAACCCGGAGCGATCGGTCCGGGCCTGCGCGGACTGCGACGCCGTGGTGTTCACGGAGCGATGACCGGCTGACCGGCGCTCGGCCCGTCGCGCGGCGACACTGATACGGTTCCTCCGTGCGAACCCTACACATGGACACTATGGGGGCGGCTGCGCTCGGGTGGCGCCTCGCTGTGGCGGTGGTCGCGATCGCGGGCCCGACGGTGCTTTACCTCGGTCTCTGGCGGTTCTTGGAGCGGCTCCGCGACGACGCGCTGATCGAGCGACTCGTCGCGCGCGGGGCGGTCGACCGGCCGCGGCCCGCGGCCGCGGACGTCCTCGCGGCCGCGATGTCGGGGGTCGACGGCCGGCGCTGCCCGGCGTGCGGCACCGTCGCGGTCGCCGGTGAGGCCGAGTGCCGGGGGTGCCGGCGGCCGATCGAGGGCGGTGAGTGAGCCGCGAACGGTCGAACGGTTCGGCCGCCCCGACCCTCGCTCGGGGTCGCGGCCGAGCGGCCCGTCCCGCGGTCGCCTGGGCCACCGCTTACGCCAGCGCGGCCGCCAGTTTCTCGATCGGGTGCGTCGGCTCCGGCACCTCGCCGGGGCCCTCCTCTAACTGCGTCCGACAGGAGGTGCCGGGCGCGACGAGGGCGTCGCCGCCGCTGGCGTCCACCTGTTCGAACAGCGCTTCGCCGATGGCCTTGCTCATCGAGTAGTGCTCGGCCTCGTAGCCGAACGAGCCCGCCATCCCGCAACACGACGAGTCGAGCGGGTCGACGCCGTAGCCGGCGCGCCGGAGGACGCCGACCGCGTGGTGGTCCTTCTTCGTCGCCTTCTGGTGGCAGTGACCGTGGTAGGTGAGCGACTCGGTGGGGGCGTCGAGGGCGAGTTCCTCGTCGAGCCGGTGGGCGTCGACGTACTCCATGACGCCGTAGGCGCTCTCGGAGACGGCGGCCACGTCGGCGTCGGGCACGTCGCTGGCGTCGCCGTCGAGCAGGTCGTGGTAGTCGGACTGGAGCATCACGGCGTCGGAGGGCTCGACGACGACCACGTCCCAGCCGTCGCGCACGTCCGGCGCGAGCGTCTCGACGGCGTCCCTCGCGGTCGCCCGCGACACGTCGAGCAGCCCCTTCGAGTGGGGCGGCCGCCCGCTGCCGTCCACGTCGGGAATCCGCACGTGGCAGTCGGCGGCCTCCAGCACGCGCACCGCGGCCTTCCCGGCGCCGGGATTCGTGTAGGTGGTGTACACGTCGGGGAAGAGGAGGACCTCACGGGCGGCCTCGTCGCGGGGGACGCCCGCGCCGCCGCGCGCCTCGAACCAGTCGACGAGCGTCTCCGAGCGGAAGGTGGGCAGGTCGCGCTCCCTGGCGATGCCGAGCGCCTTCTCCGCGAGGAGGCCGCTCCCGGGAATCTTGTTCGGGAGGTTCGAGAGGGGGGCGAACCGCGAGGCGAGCGGCGCGAGCGACTCGAAGCGGCCGAGGAGTCGCGTGCGGAGGTCGACTCCGTGTTCCTGGTGGTGGGCGTGCTCGACCTCGGCCTTCAGCTTCGCCATGTCGACGCCGCTCGGGCAGTCCACCTTACAGCCCTTACAGCCGACGCAGAGGTCCATCACCTCGGTGACGAACTCGTCGTCCGTCGGGTCGTCGGGGAGCTCGCCGGAGATGGCCCCCCGGAGCATGTTCGCCCGCCCGCGGGTCGACTGGATCTCCTCGTCGGCGGCGCGGTAGGTGGGACACATCACGCCGCCGGTGGTGTCTTGGGGCCCGCGGCAGCCGCCGCAGCCGTGACAGAGCTCGACCATCCCCTGCATCCCGTTGTCCACCGCCCACTCCATCGCGGGGTCGAAGCCGGCGTCGTACTCGTAGTCGGCGTCGAACCGCAGGTTCTCGCGCATGTCGACCTCTCCGCAGACGTTCCCCGGATTGAGCAGCCAGTCGGGGTCGAACGCGGTCTTCAGGTCGCGGAACGCCTCCCAGAGGTCGTCGCCGTACAGCTTCCGGTTCCACTGGGTCCTGGCGCGGCCGTCGCCGTGCTCGCCGGACACCGAGCCGCCGAGCCGGACCACGGCGTCGGTGACGCGGTCGGCGATGTCGAGCATCGCCTCCACGTCGTCGACCTCCTTCGTGTTTATGAGCGGGCGGACGTGGAGGACGCCCGGGCCGGCGTGCGCGTAGAACGTCGCGAAGGTGTCGTTGTCCGCGAGGATCTCCTGGAACTCGCGAGTGTACTCGGGGAGGTGCTCCGGCGGGATGGCGCAGTCCTCGATGAAGGAGATGTGCTTCTCGTCGGTGGTCCGCGAGAGGAGGATCGGGAGGCCGGCCTTGCGCATCTTCCAGAAGCGGTCGCGCTTCTCCGGGTCGTGCGCCTCCATCGCGTGGGCCGCGCGGCGGGGGTGGCTCGTCGTCTCCGCGGCGCCCGCGCCCGGCTCGACCGCGGTGTCGACGCCCCCGTCCCCGTCGGCGGCGCCCACGCGGTCAGCGATGAGGTCCGCGACCTTCCGCTTCCCCTCGGCGTCGCTGTCGGCGTAGAACTCGACGAGGAGCGCGGAGTCGGTGCCGTCCGGGAGCATCGCGACCACGTCCTCGAACTCGGGCGTGTCGGCCGCGAGGCCGAGCAGCACGTCGTCCATCACCTCGACGGCGGCGGGGTCGTGTTCGAGACACGCCGCCACGTCCTCCATCGCGTCCAGCAGGTCGTCGTAGGTGAGCAGCGCCACCGCCTTCGTCTCGGGGACCTCGACGAGCGAGACGGTCGCCTCGGTGACCGTCGCGAGCGTCCCCTCGCTGCCGGCCATGAGCCGGGCGAGGTTGACGACGCCTTCCTCGCCGTACTCGCCGCGGTACTCGGCGAGCAGGCGGTCGAGGTTGTAGCCCGAGACGTTCCGCTTCAGCTCCGGGTAGCGCTCGTCGATCCGGTCGGCCTCCTCGTCGAGGACGCGGACGACCTCGGCGTGGATCCGGGGGAGCAGCTCGTCGGCGTCGGCGTCGGCGGACGCGCGGAGCTCCTCGACCGCGACCTCGCCGAACGTCGCCACGGTCCCGTCGGCGAGGACGACCTCGACTTCCTCGACGTAGTGGTCCGTCTTGCCGTACTTCAGCGAGTGCGAGCCGGTGGAGTTGTTGCCGATGGCGCCGCCGACCGCCGACTTGTCGCGCCACGCCGGGTCCGGCGCGAACTTCAGGCCGTCGTCCGCGACCGCGGCGTTGAGGTCGCCCACGTACGCGCCGGCCTGGACGCGGGCCGTCTCCGCGTCGGCGTCGGTCTCGATCACCGCGTCCATCTCGCCCGTGAGGTCGAGGACGACCGCCTCGTTGACGGTCTGGCCGGCGAGGGAGGTGCCGCCGCCGCGCGGGAGGACGGGGACCCCCTCCGCGAAGCAGTACTCGTGGACCGCCGCGACGTCCGCGGTCGACTCCGGGATCACGACGCCGATCGGGGTGACCTCGTACGCCGAGGCGTCGGTCGCGTACAGCCGCTTCGAGTAGTCGTCGAACCGCACGTCGCCGTCGACGCGGGCGTCGAGCGCGTCGACGAGCCTCGGTCGCGCCACGGAGCCGCCGGTGTAGTCGAAGTCGCCGCCGTCCGTCGGATCCGGCTCCGGCGTGTTTGTCGCCATGCGAGACTCTCACGGTCGAACCATGAAAAACCTCCTGCCGCCCGCACGCGGCCGGATGATCGATGCGCCCACGCGGCCGCGCCTGCTCACGCGGACCGGTTCGCGTCTCCGAGAAGCGCCGCAACACCCTTATGTCGACCGGCGAAGTGACCACCATGTCGCTCGCAGACACGTCGACGTTCACGGGTCGACTCGACGACCTCGGCGTCGCGGTCTCGGCGGGGCCGTCCGCGGAGTGCGCGGCCATGGTCGAGGCGGCCGCGGGCGAGCCCGCGGTCGGGGTCCCGCTCGACCGGTCCGGGCCGGCCGCGTTCGCCGACTCGCCCGCGACCCTCCCGGAGCGGATCGAGACGGAGCCGACCACCGCCGACCTGCGCGGGGCGCACACCGGCGTCACGGCGGCGTCGCTGGGCGTCGCCGAGTACGGGAGCGTCGCGCTGGAGGCGGACGCGACCGGCACGGAGCCGGTGAGCCTGTTCGTCGACCGCCACGTCGTCGTCCTCCGCGAGGCGGACCTGGTCCCCGACATGCCCGACGCCTTCGAGTGGCTCGGGCCGCGGGCGCGCGACGAGTCGGTCGACGTGGTGTTCGCGACCGGTCCGAGCGCGACGGCTGACATGGGCGGGCTCGTCCACGGCGCGCACGGGCCGAAGGAGGTCCACGTGGTGCTGCTCCGCGAGGACGACCCCGGGGAGGGGAAGCGATGAGCAGCGACGCCGACGCCGCGGGGACGGACGACGCGCGTCCCGCCGAGGCGCCGGGCGACCTCGACCGGGAGGCGAAGGCCGACCGGATCCGCGAGCTGCTGGCGACCGAGGGCGACGCGGTCGCGGCGAACACCCGCGGCTTCAACGAGGGACGCTACGAGTCGACCGCCCGCCTCGACGGCTACGAGGCGCTGAAAGACGAGGCGCGGGCGATCAAGGAGGACGCGATCGAGCGCCTCCCGGCCCTCATCGACGAGGTGACGGAGACGGTGGAGGCCAACGGCGGGACGGTCTACCTCGCCGACGACGCGGCCGACGCGAACCGGTACGTCCGGGAGGTGGCGGCCGAGCGCGGCGCCGAGCGCGCGGTGAAGTCGAAGTCGATGACCTCCGAGGAGATCGAGGTGAACGACGCGCTCGCGGAGGACGGCGTCGAGGTCGTCGAGACGGACCTCGGCGAGTGGGTGCTCCAGCTGGCCGAGGAGGAGCCGTCGCACATCGTGGCGCCGGCGATCCACAAGTCCCGTGAGGCCATCGCCGAGCTGTTCGCGGAGCGGTTCGACCCCGACGACCCGCCCGAGACCGCCGAGGAGCTGACGATGTTCGCCCGCGAGCGGTTGGGCGAACTGATCGAGGACGCCGACCTCGGGATGACCGGTGCGAACTTCATCGCGGCCGACTCGGGCACCATGCTCCTCGTGACGAGCGAGGGCAACGCCCGGAAGACGGTGACCGCGACCGACACGCACGTCGCGGTCGCGGGCGTCGAGAAGCTCGTCCCGACCGTCGAGGACTTCTCGCCGTTCGTCGAGCTGATCGGGCGCTCGGGGACCGGCCAGGACGTGACCTCCTACATCTCGACGCTGACGCCGCCGGTGGACTCGCCCGTGCCGGACTTCGCGGCCGACGAGGAACCCCTTGCCGACGGCTCGGAGTCCGACCGCGAGTTCCACCTCGTACTCATCGACAACGGGCGCCTGGCGATGCGCGACGACGAGACGCTGAAGGAGACGCTGTACTGCATCCGCTGTTCGGCCTGCTCGAACGCCTGCGGCAACTTCCAGAGCGTCGGCGGCCACGCGTTCGGCGGCGAGACCTACTCCGGCGGCATCGCGACGGGCTGGGAGGCGGGCATCGAGGGGCTCGACACCGCCGCCGAGTTCAACGACCTCTGTACCGGCTGCTCGCGCTGCGTCCCGGCCTGTCCGGTCGGCATCGACATCCCGTGGATCAACACCGCGGTCCGCGACCGGATCAACCGCGGCGAGGCCGACCCGAGCCAGCTCGACTGGGCGTTCGAGGAGCTCGTCCCCGACGAGGAGCCCGGCGGCCTCGACCTCGGCACGCGGCTCGTCGGCAACTACGCGACGCTCGCGAAGTGGGGGCACAAGACGGCGCCGGTCGCCAACCGGCTCGCGAACGTCAGCCCGCTGCGCGCGGTCGCCGAGCGGGTCGCCGGCATCGACCGCCGCCGCGACCTCCCCGCGTTCGCGCGCGAGTCGCTCGTGGAGTGGTTCGAGACCCGCGGCGGCCCCGCGGTCCCGGCCGACGAGGCGACCCGCGAAGCGGTCGTCTACCCCGACACCGCGACGAACTACGTCGACGTCGCGCGCGGCAAGGCGACCGTCAGGGCGCTGGAGGCGCTCGGCGTCCGCGTGCTGGTGCCCGACCTGCCCGGCAGCGGTCGCCCGCCGCTCTCGCAGGGGATGGTCGCGACCGCCGAGTCGGCCGCCGAGGACCTGTACGCCGGGCTCGCGCCCCACCTCGACGCCGGCCGCGACGTGGTCGTGATCGAGCCGAGCGACCTCGCGACGTTCCGCCGCGAGTACGAGCGCTTCCTCCCGGCCGACTCCCACGAGCGCCTCGCGGCCGCGAGCTACGACGCCATGGAGTACGTGTTCGGGCTGCTGGAGCACGGCGCCGACCCGGCGGCGCTGCGCGCGCCGAGCGAGGGGACCGGCCCGGTCGCGTCCGGGAAGCGGCTCGCCTACCACCCGCACTGTCAGGCGCGCACGGTCGAGGTGGGCGAGTACGCGACCGCGACCTTCGAGCGGCTCGGCTACGACGTGCGCGTCTCCGACACCGAGTGTTGCGGGATGGCGGGCTCGTTCGGTTACAAGACGGACTACTACGAGCTGAGCGTGGACGTGGGCGAACCCCTCGTCGAGCAGTTCGGCGGCACCGACCGCACCGTCGTCGCGGCCGGCACCTCCTGTACCGAACAGCTCGACGACCTCCTCGAGGCGTCGCCGCTTCACCCGATCGAAGTGATCGCGCCGCGGGAGTGACCTCCGCCACGGCCGCGCGGCTCCTCCCTCGCGTCCGACGCGCGTCGTTCGACAACGAACGCTTAATAGGCGCGCTCGTGACCGTATCGAGTATGAACGCAGCCCCCGAAGAGATCACGTCGCTCGTCGGCCGCGAGGTGTACTCCAGCAACGGCGTCTTCGTCGGCGAAATCGAAGACATCCAGCTCGACTTGGACGCCCGCGCCGTGACCGGCCTCGCGCTCGCCGAACTCAACCACGAGCTGTTCGCCGGGCAGGTGAGCGGCTCGACGGGCGTCATCGTCCCGTACCGCTGGGTCCGCGCGGTCGGCGACGTCGTCCTGATCAACGACGTCATCGAGCGCTACGACGCCGGCGAGTCCGACGAGGAAGCGAGCGAGATCGCCGAGTCGCGGTAACCGGGTCGCGTCCGGGGAGCCCCGCCCGCCCGGCTCAGAACGGTAACGCGTCGCGGAGGCTGGCGATTACGCCGCGCTCCTCGCGGCGCGCCTCGTCGAACACCGGGTAGAGCGCGTCGAGGAACGCCGTCTCGTTTTCGAACCGCTGTTTCGGCACGCGGTCCAGCGCGTCCGCGATCGCGATCGAGCGCCCCTGCGCGTCGTAGGGCACCTCCTGATCGCCGAGCGCGTCGCGGAGCTCCGCGGCCGTCGCGGGGAACGACACGTCCGCCTCGTCGAGCCGGGCGTCGAGCGCGGCGATGCCGAACTCGATCGCCTCCGGTTCCTTCGTATCGCCGCCACCGGGTGGCCGTGCTGCCATTGCGACGGGATACTCCCTCCGACGGCTTGAAACCCCTGCTCTCGGCTCACTCCGGCACGGACTCCGTCGGCGGGACGGCGTCGACGACGGCGAGTTCGACCCCGTCCCCGGCCCGGTCGAAGGCGGCGACCGAGTCCGCGTCGTACGGCGGGACCGCGACGATCACCACGCCCGCGAGGTCGTCGGTGCGGGAGACGCCGAGGAACCCGTCCGGGTGCGAGAGGAACCGCGCGCCGCCCTCGCCCGCCGGCGTGCCGAGGTCGACGCCGAACACGGAGCTGACCGAGCTGCCCACGGACGGGAGCGTGAAGTGCGTCACCACCGGCGTCGCCGGGTCGAGCCCGAGGTCCGCCTCGAACTCCCCGGCGGGCGTCGCCGAGAGCCGGACGTTCACCCCCTCGGGGTCCTCGCTCGCGGCGCGCTCGCGCAGCACGGTCAACAGGTCGCGGGTGACGTAGATCACTGGTCGCCCGTCGCTACGGGACGCATTGGCAAAAGGTCACGCACCGCTCGGCCGACGCCGCAGGCCCGGGAAGCCGCCGCGCCGCCGCGGGGGCCCTGAAAACCGCACCGGCGCCGCGGCACCGCCGTCCCCGCTCAGAACGGTAGCGCCGACGCGAGCGTCTTCGCGTACAGGCCGGGCGCCTTCGACCGGGAGTCCGAGAGGGCGTCCTCGACGGCGACGGCCGCGCGCTCGTGGACGCCGACGCCGTGCCCGGTCAGGACGCGTTCGGGGTCGAGCCCCGAGAGGGCGGTCGTCGGCGGCGTGAGCCGCAGCATCGGGTGGACGCCGAGTCGCTCGCGGTCGCCCCGGAAGTACGACGCGGTGCCGAGCGACTCGGGGACGATGAGCGTCTCGCCGTCGAAGAGCCCGACCTCCTGCCACGGCGGCAGCGAGGAGTCGCGGATCCGGAACGCCTCGAAGCCCGTGTCGGCGAGCCGCGAGCCGAACCGCTCGACCTCGACGTCGGGGCCCAGCTCCTCGGCGACGCCCGTCATCCACTCGGGGACGTACACGGGAACGCCGTGGCGCGCGGCGACCTCGCCGCTGTCGCGCACGTGGCGGTCGAGCCCGACCACGACGCCGGCCACCTCGCCGAGGTCGTCGAGCAGCTCGTCGACGCCGGGCGCGTCGACCGGGTCGACCACCCACACGTCGGCCGCGCCCGTCTCCTCGTTGTCGACCGCGAACGCGTGGCTCGCGCGCTCCATCGTCTCGTCGGGGTACGCGATCCAGCCGACGCCGCCGTCGTAGCGATCGATCTCGTGGAGGTCCGGCTCGCCGCCTTTCATGCCCATACCGTGCGTTTGGGCCGAACGCTTGTTAATCGTTTGTAGTTCCTAAGCTCCCTTCCTCAAGGAATAAGCCAAAGGAATCTGTAGGGGAAGGGTTAGATCATCGCCATCTCTCTATTCATCAGACATGACCGGTCGGTAGAGTCAATTGATCGAAACACCTACCTATATAGATTGCATATAGATTGTTGTGGCTTCATTCACAATCGAGGGTGAGGAAGCTCTTGACCGAGAAGTGAAACCCTTCGGGAGTGGCGGTGCTCACATCACGATCCCGAAGCGGTGGCTTGGGGCAGACGTGAAAGTAGTCCGTACTTCTGACCCTACTGACCCTGAAGAGTAACGAATCATGAACTTCGCCTACAGGTTCCGGCTCAATCCAACGCCCAGCCAGCAGGAGCAACTAGCGTGGACGCTGGATACCTGTCGGCAAGTCCGTAATCACTTTCTCCACCGCATGAACCGTGTGGAGAACCCGACATACACGTCTGAACAGAATCGGCTTCCCGACCTCAAGGAGCGGTGGACCGAGTTTCAGGATATCAACTCGAAAGTCCTGCAGATGGTCGTCCGACGACTCTACACCGATCGCTCTAATCTCAGGAAAAAGAAAGAGAAGGGACACACGGTCGGGCAACTGAAATGGAAGGGCAAAGGGGATTACTACTCTTTTGAGTATAATCAATCTGGCTTCGAGCTCAAGAAAACGAGTGGCCAAGATCGGTTGTACCTCAACAAGATCGGCGACGTACCCGTTGTTGCCCACCGTGAGTTCCCGGACAACGCTCAGGTCAAAGGTGTTGTGGTCAAGCGCGAGCCGACCGGCAACTGGTACGCCTCACTCCAACTCGAAACTCCTGACGACCCACCTAAGAAACCTGATGAGTTGACAGAGACGGTCGGGATCGATGTCGGCATACTCAATTACGCAACCGACACCGACGGCACAGCTGTCGAGTCGCTTGACCTTTCAGATGAACGCGAACGGTTGGAACGTGCCCAGCGTGACCTCTCCCGAAAAGAACACGGGTCGAACAACTGGGAAGAGTAGCGCAAGACCGTCTCTCGGCGTCACGCCGACCTGAAACGGAAGCGCCGTGATTTTCTCCACAAGCTGTCGAACCACTACGCGAGTGAGTACGACCTCGTGGCTGTGGAAGACCTCGACACGAAGGTGTTGATCGAGCTCCCGGCGAACTCACGCAACCGTGCGGGTGCGGCATGGAGTATGTTCTTGCGTATGCTGGAATACAAATGCGAACGCGAAGGCACGTACTTCGTGGCTGTAGACCCGGCAGGAACGACCAAGGAGTGCGCTGCCTGCGGTGCCGAGACGGACAAGCCTTTGTGGGTCCGCGAACACTCCTGTCCCTCCTGTGGATTTACCGCCGATAGAGACTGGAACGCGGCATGGAACATTCTATCTCGCGGAATCAAGCAGTTAGGAGTGGGATGCTCCGAAACAACGCCTGCGGAGACTGCGCTCCCTACGGAGACCGATTCGGTCTCTGCAAAGTGCGTCGTGGAAACAGGAAGCCCCGAGCCACCGGAACGAGCCGTACCAGCGGCGAGTAAGTAGATTGGGGCAGTTCACGGCGTCTTCGTCGGCACGGCGTTCCGACGCCGGCTTGATCGTCGGTCGCTTACTTGTCGGACCGCTACTCCTCCGGCCACTTGATCGAACAGCCGCGCGAGGGCCGGTCCGGAACTTCGACCTCCTCGCCCGCGAGCACGGCGTCGACCGCGTCGCGGACGTAGAACTCGGTCGGCTCGTCGTCGGGGTTGAGCGCGTCGTCGAGGCGCCCGTGATACCGGAGCCGCCACGTCCCGTCCTCGCGGCCGAAGAGGAACGGGTCGGGCGTGCAGACCGCGTCGTAGGCGGCCGCGACGTCGCCGGTCTCGTCGCGGAGGTACGCGTCGTACGCGACCGTGCCGTCCGCGACCGCCTCGCGCATCGCCTCGAAGGAGTCCTCGGGGTACTCGTCGGCGTCGTTCGGGTTGATCCCGACGACGGCGAGGTCGTCGTACTCGGCCGCGAGCTCGTTCAAGAGATCGATCTTCGCCTTCGCGTACGGGCAGTGGTTGCAGGTAAAGATGACGAGCAGCGCGTCCGTCTCGAAGTCGTCGAGCGCGTAGGTTTCCCCGTCCGCGCCGGGCAGTTCGAAGTCGGGCGCGGCGTCGCCGCGATCGAGTTCCGAGTCGGATTCCATCTGGACCATATTTGGGCGTACGAGCGGGAGCCGAAAAGGCGTTGCGAGCCACTTCAGGTGTCGGGTCAGCGATCCACGACGAGCCGTACACTCGAGACCGGCGAATCAATGACTGATCTGATCTGTTAACCACCTAATTCAACGCTGATGTTTTACGTGACTGAACAAAAGTAATACTAAAGAATAGTATGAGCAAAATAGAGTCTGAAAAAGTGGTGTCCGTATCGTCGCGCGGGCAAGCCACAATCCCGAAGGAGTTCCGTGAGGAGTTAGATATTGACACGCCCGGCCGTGTGAAGTTCATTCGGACTGAAGCGGGCGACATCGTTGTTCGCCCCATCCACTCGGTTACAGACCTGCGTGGGGTTTTGGAAGGGAAAACCGACGAGCAGGGACGCTCAGCAACCGAGCGCCTCCAAGCGGAACGTACAGCGGACAAAGCCAGTGAAGAAGCGTTGCGGCAGCGCTACGCCGGTGACGATGAGGCTGACGCATGACCGACGGGGCTGGGATTCCCGAAACAATCGTCTTCGACGCCGAACCACTCCCTCGCGTTAAGTTTGACGTGAATTGTGGTAGACGGCGAAGGCTTCGAGCCAGTTTTGAGCTGTCTCTAACGCGACATTGCTGAAACTATTCGCAAACGATGATGCTTTTGCGCTCGGGACAGCAGCGCACGTCGACGGGGTGCTCTTGGTCGGTGCCAACGACGACTACGACGACGTCACCGATGTCCCGATCACTCGGTTCCGGACCGAACCGGCTTGACTTCCTCCCACGACCGTCGTGGACTCTCTCTTCTGTTCACTGTGGGGTTGGCCAGAACCGGGTCCACCGACAATGCCACGCATTTGGCGGTGGGTGGTGACGACGGACAGACTGTGACCTGCTTTCCCTTCTTAACCGCGACCGGACCCGCTGCTCAGTACTCGATAGTCGCGGAGTAGCGGTTCAGTACAGCCACGAGCCCAGCGCCGACGAGCGCCGCGAGCGCGAACCGCGGCGCGGCCGCCCGCCACGACTCGCCGCTCTCGGCTAACCGCGCGGACACCTCCACGAGCGGCGCGCGCAGCGCGCCCACGACCAAGCTCACGAGAAACACGATCGTGGCGGCCCGCGCCCGCGACAGCGCGTAGCGGACGGCGTGCGCGATGGTGAAGAGGCCGCCGACGCCGCCGAGGAGAAACGCCGCCACCGGCGGCAGCGTCTCGACGAGCGCGTCCGCGCCGTTCCCGAGCGCGGCCGTGCCGACGCCGTCGACGAACCGCGCGACGACGCCGGACATGTACTCGTACTGGCCGAGGACGATGAGCAGCAGCGAGCCCGAGATGCCCGGCAGCACCATCGCGCTGACGGCGACGCCCCCGGCGAGGAAGACGACCGGGAGCGGGCTGCCGAGCGCGGTCGCGGCGACGCCGGACGCGAGGAAAGCAAGCGCGAAGCCGGCGACCGCGGCGGCCTTCCGGCGCGCCGTCGAGAGGTCGACGTCGCCGAGCAGCACGGCCGCGCTCGCCGCGATCAGCCCGAAGAAGAACCCGTACGTCGCGACCGGCTGCGTCGCGAGCAGCCGGTTCACCGCGCTCAACACCGTCACCACCGCGGTCCCGATCCCGGCGCCCAACACGAGGAGGAAGCCGCCGTCGACTTCGCGGAACGCGGCGCGCGCGTCGGCGCGGCCGCCCGGTTGCACCCCGCCGAGCACGCGGCGCGCCCGGTCGGGGTCGACGGCGGTGACCGCCGCGATCAGCCGCTCGTAGATCCCGACGATGAGCGCGATGGTGCCACCGGAGACGCCCGGGACGGCGTCGGCGCTCCCCATCGCGACGCCCTTCAGGTACAGCGTCGCCCATTCGCGGAGGTCGGCCATCTGCTCGCCACAAGCGGGGCCGCGGTAAAGAAGCGTGTGATCGGACGGCCGCGTCGTCCGCGGGCGCCGAGGCCGCGGTCGGGTCCCGCGGTCAGTTCGGTGCGGTCGCCGCCGTCGCGGTCGTCGCCGCTACCGGTTCGACGCCGATCAGCGATCCGGCGTCGGTCGAGTTCGTCGAGTCGCCGCCGTCGCTCCCGCCGCCGCCGTCGACCGGACACTCGGGGTCGCCGCTGGGACAGTCGATGATCCGCTCTTCGAGCTCGACGGTCGCGGCCGCGTCGTCCGCGCCGACGACCTGCCCTTCGGTCACCTCGACCTGCCCGAACCGCTCGGTGGTGTACAGATCGTCGTCGGTCGTCTGTTCTGTGGTGATGTTGTACGGCCCGGTCGCGCGGACGCTCGTGTTCGTGTACCCGTTCTCGGGGCCGAACTCCGCGTACCCGGTCGTCGAGTACGGGAGCGTGAACGCGAAGTTCCCGTCGTCGTCCGCGGTCGCGTACTGCGTGTACTCGAACGTCTGCCCGTTCGGCTTCCGGAGTTCGACGGTCGCCTGGACCTCTTGGCCGGGCGCCGCGCCCGACCCCTCGACGGTCGCGCCCGGCACGCGCTCGAACGTCTTGACGAAGTCGTCGCGCAGCGCGCCGAGGAACGACTCGCCGAACGTCGCCCGGAGGTCGACGCCGAACTGCTGGGCGAGGATGCTCGCCTGCTGGGCGTACGGCGACCGCCCCGGCGCCTCCGTGGCGTGGACCAGCCGGTAGTGTTCCAGGGCGTCGAGCCGCTCGGAGGGCACGCCCATCACGCCGCCGACCTGCGCGGAGCCGTCCTCCTCGACGTACGACCGCGCGGCGGAGAGGTTGTCGAACCGACGGATCGCCTGCCCCTCGCTCGGGAGGACCTTGATGTCGACCTGCTCGCCCGAGGCGGTCTGTGCGGTCTGCGGCTCCCAGTCGACGACGACCGGCTGCGGCTCGACCGCGCTGCCGTAGTGCTGGTAGAGCCGGATCATCTGGCTCTCGTGGTAGCGCTGGGTGCGCGTCTGGAGCGCGGGGCGGAGGCCGCCCTGCTGGCCCTGCGGACCCTGAACGCGCTGGTAGAGCAGTTCGTTGAAGTCGCGCACCGTCTCGTTGCCGCTGTAGAAGGTGACCGGCGCGTTGAACTTGGAGTTCGGCGACGCCATCTGCCAGTCGACCATCACGTAGCGGGTCCGGTTCCCCTCGGTGCTCTGGCTCGCGAGGACGTCGGCCGCCTCTTCTTCGCTCGGCGCAAGGAGGTAGTCGGCCGCCTCGCCCGCGTTCTGCTGGAACGGGTTGGCGTTCGGGATGCGCTCGGCGCGCGTGGTGATCCAGTGGCCGTAGTCCCACCACGACTGGACGCCGTAAGCGCCCTCGGGGTACTCGAAGTCGCCGTCCGCGGGGCGCTCGTAGGTGCCGTACATCTCCATGGCGTTGTCCGCGCCTTCGAGTTCGCCCGGCGTCGGCGTCTCGTCGTTCATCCACTGGAGGCTCTCGTCCCACTGGACGACGCTGCCCGGCTGGCTGGAGTTGCCCGCCTGCCAGACCGGCGTGGCGACGCCGACCAGCGGGACGATGAGGATCGCGATGACGGCGGCGACGGTGAGCACCTGCCACCCCTCGATCTCGCGGACGGCATCGAGCGAGGTGAGATCGAGGGCGTCGAGCGCAACTTGGAGGAAGTACGCCGTGCCGACCGCGACGACGACGGCGAGGTAGTAGTTGAACCGAACCTGCGTGAACGCGGCGCTGCCGATGAACGCCGCCCACACGACGAAGTACAGTTCCTCGGCGTCGTACTCGACGAACAGCGTCGCGCCGACGAGGAACGCGGCGGCGATGAGCAGGCCGATCACCTGCCAGTCGATGCCGACGAGGCCGCCGATCGCCGAGTAGACCTGGGGGACGGCGTAGACCGATCCGACCACGGCGAGCGCGACCGGGATGTACAGCGTGTGGTTGGTGTTATCCGAGCGGTAGAGGGGACGGGCGGCGATGTAGAGGACGGCCGCCAGCGCGAGGAAGAAGGCGAGCCCGTACTGCGAGAGGACGAAGTTTGAGAACGAGGCGCCCTGAAGGGGCGGTTGCGCCTCGCCGATGGTGCGGGCGCCGGCGCTCGCGGAGAAAGCGACGGTGTTGAGCAGGTTGTTGATGATCGTCGACCACAGCGACGGAATCGCGAGCCAGACGAATCCTGCGGACGCGAGGATGAGCCCGCCGACGGCCGCAGGGTAGGTGTCCGTGCCGAGGTCACGCGCCTCCCACTGACGGGCGAGCCACGCGAGGAAGACGGCACCGAGCGCGACAACAAGTGGGGCGACGATCTGGAGCAGCGAGTACTCGGTCGGGTTGAAGCCAAACGTATCGAGCGGGATCACCTGCATCAAGCCCGCGACACTCAGTGCGACCGCGCCGGCGAACGCGACCGGCTCAGGGCTCTTCCCGTGGTAGGTGTCGCTCGTAAGTTTGACAGCGAGGAAGATTCCAGTGAAGCCGACCATCAGGATCCCCGGTTGCCACGTCCACATGTAGAGGCCGAGCGCGACGCCCGCGGCGGCGGCGTACGCGACGGGTCGGCGGAGTGCGTCCCAGTCCTGATCGACGACGAGCTCCCACACCGGCTTCTCGCGCTCCGCGACGCCAAGCGCGACGAGGAACGCGAGGATCGCGGTGCTCTGGAAGAGGACCTCCGCCGCGCTGTGGTCGGGGAAGCCGACGAGCGTGTACCGGAGGAACGTCCCGGAGAACAGCGCCAGTGTCGCCGCGCCGACAAGTGCCGGGATGCGGTCGACGAACCGACGTGCGATGAAGTACGTCGGGACCGCGACGAGCGCGCCGGTGATGGGAGCCATCACCAGCATGACTTCCTCGGTACTGCCCATAATCGGCCGGGCGATCCAGATGCCGACGGCCATGATGTGGTCCCAGAGGGTGCCGAACTGTCCGGCGTTCGTCCCGACCGGGAACCCGGTCCAGACGTCGTACGGAAGCGTGCTCGGATAGTTTTCGAGAAGGTAGTTCGTCGTGCGGAGGTGGTACCACGCGTCGTTGCCGCGGAAGTACACCTCACCGTTCTGGATGAAGTTCCCGTACGAGCGCAGCCGCGTCCACAGCATGAACGCGAATATCCCGAGGAGGACGGGAACATGGTACCACCGCGCGAGGAGATCGGACGGGGACGAATCCGATTTGTCCGGCGGATCGTTCGAATCGCTCATTACCGCAAGGGACTGTCAAAACGCGCATAAGGCTTGTCATATACCCGCGCCCGCTGCGCGGGGTCCGGAAGTATTCGATTGGTAATATGTCCCGATATCGGGCCCGAGGCGGACATCGGTGCCGAGGCAGATGTCGGTCCCGAGGCGGAAACCCTAAGCGCGCGTGCCGAGGTACGTGTCGGTGTGAGGGTCTCCGTCGTCGTCTGTACGTACACGCTCGACATGTACGAGCACTTCCGCGAGGCTGCCGACAGCGTCCTCGATCAGACGTACGACGACGTCGAGCTCGTCGTGGTCGTCGACGGGACCCCCGACGTGTACGACCGAGTCGTCGAGGACTATGACGACCGCGAGGACGCGATCGTCTCGTGTAACGACGAGAACTTGGGACTGCTGGCGAGTCGCAACCGCGGGGCTGAGCTGGCGACCGGCGACGTCGTCGCGTTCATCGACGACGACGCCGTCGCTGACGAGGTGTGGGCCGAGCGACTCGTGCGGGCTTACGATGAGGAGAACGCGATCGCGGCCGGCGGGAAGATGACGCCCGAGTGGATCGCCGGGAAACCGTCGTTTCTCCCCAAGGAGTTCTACTGGCTCGTCGGGGTGACGCACAAGGGGTTCGCGGACGGACCGGGCGAGGTGCGGAACACGTTCGGATCGAACATCTCGTTCCGCGCGGATGTGTTCGAGGAGGTAGGAGGGTTCGACGTCGATATCGGCGGGCGGAAGGGCGACAAGAACCTCCAGGGCGGCGAGACAGAACTGTGCGCGCGGATGCGCGAGAAATACGAGCGGGGTGTCTGGTACGATCCTGAAGCGGTGGTGGCACACAAGGTGTTCGACTACCGGACCGAGTTCTGGTGGTTGGTGGATCGCGCATTCTGGCAGGGGTACTCGAAGCGGGCGATGGAGACGTTAGTTCCGGAGAGTAGCGGGAAGGAGGGGGAGTTCCTGGGTGATCTGGTGACGGAGTTCGTTCCGGAACGGGTGAAAGGGTTGGTTCGGTCGCCGTCGATTGCGGCGGTGGTGCAGTTGGTGATATTGGTGGTGTTTACGGGATGTGTCGGTGGGGGATACCTCTACGGATTGGCTAAATACCGATGACTGACGAATTGAGAGTGCTCTGGCTGACACCGAGCAAAGCAGAGAATATTAGCGTCGGGCGATCCCGAATTGCCAAACACCTGCTAGAGCGCGGGATGAGTGTCGAGATACAGGAAGCAAGTCTGAGAAATCTCAAGCAGCTTCTGACCGAAAAAGTGAGCTACGATGTCGTTATCGGCACTACCCGGGCTGGTGCGATCTTTGGCTCTGCCTTGCGAGTGCTAAAGCGAATTCCGTTTATCGTGGATCACGTGGATCCGATCTCTCAGTTCGAGTCAACGAACTCAAAGCCCCTTGCCCTCCTCGTTCGACTGCTCGAGAATGTCTCTTTTGGCCTCTCCGAGCACACAATGTATGTGTATCCCGAGGAGGGCAGGCGCGTGAAGCGATATGCCTCCGATTTCACCGAGACCAATCTCGGCGTTGAGTACGAGGCGTTCTCTTGCCCCGGCGAGAAGACGCTTCAGGAAGTTCGAGAGCGGTTATCGGAGCTCTCGCTTGAAGACCGGACGGCGATATATGTCGGTGGTCTGGAACCCATGTATCACATTATGAAGATGATTGACGCGTTCGAACACCTCCCCGACTGGTCGCTCCTCGTCTTGGGTTCCGGCTCGCTGGAGTCAGTCGTCCGTTCACGCTCCTCCCGGATGGAGAACGTCCACTTCCTCGGGACCGTAGACCACGAACTCGTCCCGGGCTTCCTACACGAGGCTGATGTTGGTATCTCGCTCGTCAACGATCCTCGGACGCTGAAAGTGCTCGAATACGGTGCGAGTGAGCTACCGACGGTTCAGTTAGACGGAGCCGCGCGCGAGCGATTTGACGGACTCGTCGCCTTCACAGATTCTTCACCAGAGCGGATAGCTCAGACAATCACTCGCGCCGACGAAGAGCTGGATCCGGAACCCCTTCGGGAGTATGCATCGTCACTCAGTTGGGGGAGGATCGCTGAGGATTACGAGACAACGATCAGAGAAATCGTGTGACCTCCCAATGAACGGGCGACCCTCAGAATGGTAAGTTGTTTCTGACCGTTCCACGGAAGCGTGAAGACGTGGTAGCGAGTGTAAGGAAATACACTACTGCTCCTACTGCGACGAGCAGGATGGCGGTGAAGGTTTCTGACCTGAGCCCCGTGAACCAAGAGGTTTCGAGCCAAGCGACCACACCAGCCATAGTGATAGCCGAAATGAATTGTGTGGTCAGCTCCGTGGTTGGTAGAGCGAAGTCTACGACTTCGGATAGGGATTTATACGCGAGAACGAGCCCGATCATCGCGGCTACTGCCGTGCCGACTGCTGCACCTATCCATCCAAACTGGTTTACGAGAATTAGGTTGAGTGAAAGGATTGAAGCAACAAATATCGCGTTTATACGGAACGCAATTTCGGGCCTCCCAATCGCATTGAGAGCCGAGATAAGCTGAGACTCGTAGGCGTAGACGAGGCGAGCGAATATTAGTATAAGAAGCACGAGGCTCGCTTGCTCAAACTCGGGTCCATAGATTCCGAGGATCTGATCCCCGATCACTATCCCACCAGCCAAACCGGGGATAACGAATAGCCCGGAGAACGCCAAGCTCTGTGAAATTATCTCTCCCACCTGATCCTGTTTCCCTTCGCTTTCGAGCTTACTTAGGGTCGGGAAGACTGTAGTACTGATCGACGTACCGAACACTGCTAAAATCGATGCGACATTCCATGCCACTTCGTAGTAGCCGATGAGGTTCGAAGCCACGAACAACCCTAACACGACTGTATCCATGGATGAGATGGAGCGCTCTTCGATGCCGCTGAGCCAAGCATACTGGAGGTAGCTCCATAGACTACGGAAATCTTCACGGGATGGTACGGCTGGTCGTATCCGGATCCACACGAAGCCCAACAATGATGCCGTAGCTGCACCCGCAATATAGCCGTACGTTATCCCGAGAACACCCCCTCCGAAAGCTCCGAGAAAGACGACAGATAGCTGTACACCGGTTCGAACCACCCGGTCAAGCGGTCTGAGTAGTGAGGACAGGTGAACTCGGTCCTCGCCGTCAAGTACCGAACGAACGAAGGCAAATGCTATGAGCGCTACGAATGCTCCAATTAGGGTATCTGCTCCGTCAAATCGTAGGTAATGATTCACCTGAGAGTGAAATAGGAGGATTACGATACCGACGACGATCAACAGACCGACCTGAATAGCGAGCGCAGCACCGAGGATTCCTCGTCGTTCTCCCCGCTCGCTGAGCCGCTTTCGCACTCCCTCGTGAAGGCCCGATCCGAAAAACGTCTTCATCCAGATCACGACGGCAATAAAGAGGGCGTACTTTCCCAGTGCCGCACTACCCAGTTCTCGAGCGACGTATAGTGTAGCAACGAATCCGGAGAGAGAAGCGAGTATCTGTGATCCGAAGTTTATCGCTGAAACGTGCCCAAGACGCATATATTGAGTAAGGAGTGTTCGCTACAGGCGGTTAAGCAGCCTTCGGCCAATACTCCGAACTATCTCCCCGTAGTCGGTCGTTTCGAGGTACAGGCTACTCGCCTGTCGGTTCCCATCCAATCGCGGAATCCTGAAGCGGTTCGGGGATGCTGTAAGTAGACCTCGCCGGGAACAAACTGCTATAGAGTGATGCTGTGAAACGATATCGACGACCTCCTCAGTCATACTCCCGTAGGGGTAGCTAAACCGTTCGATTTCCGTATCGAAATCAGATTCGAGCTGTTGCTTACCTCCGACGATCTCCTGTATCAGTCTTTCGGCATCTACGTCTGCGAGGTCGGCGTGCGTTGCAGTATGGTTCCCAACGGTGAACAGTTCGGACTCAACAGTCTGCTGAACTTGCTCCTCGGTCATCATCACGTCTGTCGCACTCTCTCTCAAACCGTGGCGACTCCGTAGCAGTTCGCAGTTTTGATCTCCGATAAACTCGGGGCAGATGTACACAGTCGCGGGAACCTCGTAGGCACGCAATATTCGAAAAGCGCTCGTATAGACGCTTCTGAACCCATCGTCAAAAGTCACCGCGAATCGAGTGTCCTGACTTGGCACCAGCAGTTCCGGGAGATCAACAGCCTGATATCGTTCACTAAGCGTACCGACGATCTCGTCAAACTGCTCAACTGTAACGTTTGGCTTATAATTGGCGCCTCGGATCCCACCTATCGAGTGAAAAAGGAGAACGAAGTCTCTCCGACCAGCGAACCGGCGAGTCAGACCAGCCAACTCGGTAGTAGAGCCAAGCCAGCGCCAAGCATCTGACGGGTGCAGCCGATTCATATTGTACACCCAAAACGACTCCGACACCGGTCAAAAACCCTTCCCATTCCCGGCAACCGTTCCGAACGGTTAACAGGCGAGCAGCCGAACGGATTGACCATGAACGTCGTCATCGTTGTTGTAGACGCTCTAAGACAGTCTGACGTTGGCTGTTATGGGAGAGAGGAGGGAACGACCCCCAACATTGACCGCTTAGCACAGGATTCGATGGTCTTTGAAAATGCATACTCTCTCTCAAACTACACAGATATCTGTATGTCCTCGATCCTGTCCGGCTTAGCTCCCCGTGAACACGGAGTCACCCACCATGGAACAGCGCACACTGAAGCAAATCTCGAACGCATCCAAGAGCGCTCTCCGACGTTTCTCCCGGAGATCCTTTCTGAAAGTGGATACTCCACCCTCGGTGTCGACTGGATGGGACGGTGGCACGCTTGGGGATACGACGACTACGGTGTCGATCTCCGACAACACGACTCCGGAATTGTCCCTTCGAAGTTCTTGGAGCGGGTCAAGTGGACGCTTTCAGATCTCCCTGAGCCTATCGTCAGAAAGCTATTGAGTGGTTACTATCGACTGTTCGGTTACGACGATGTTAGAGTCAACTGCGAGGATCTAACTGATATCGCCATCAAACGCATCGACGAGGCGTCTTCTCCCTCTTTCACGCTTCTCCACTATTGGGACGTTCACCCACCGTATCTCCCTCCCGAAGAGTACGAACAGAAGTTCGATGCCGACTGGTCCGACGAGCCTCTATCGAACTACTTCGGAGGTGATCGAAAAGGGCCTATGGCGGCAGAGTTCCCGCCGTACGCCGCGGGTGAACGTGAGACTGTCGGTGGTAGCAAGCGAGCGTACGACGGGACAATATCTTGGGTCGACGAACAGATCGGGCGTCTCATCGACTACTTCGAAAGTGAAGGGATGATGGACGAAACCATGATCGTCGTCACAGCGGACCACGGTCACAACTTCGGCGAACACGGAATATTCTCCGATAACTGTGGTATGTTTGATACTTCAATCAAAGTTCCTCTCGTTGTGTACGATCCTCGAGAAGAGGGACAGCGGATTTCGGGACTCGTCCAGCACACGGACATCGTGCCAACTGTCCTTGACTACGCGGGTGTTTCCTCACCGGATCTGTACCGAGGGAACGTCTTGCCTGATACGAGGGAGTTCGCTTTCGCCGAGGCTGCGGAGCAGCATATGAGGATGATTCGTACGGATGACTGGAAGCTCGTCGTCCCCGAGGACGTAGCCTACCTCAAAGACCAGTACTGGTACGACGGGGACGGAACCCCGGAGTTATACGACATACACAACGATTCCACCGAAGAGAACGATGTCTCGGAAGAACACCCGGATATCGTCAGACGGCTACGACGCCGCATGGACAAGGAAGTCCGGAAGCAACAAGAATTTGAGGGGGGAGAGCGGTCCGTCGAGATTGAGGAAGAAGAACTCGATGACATTCGCTCACAGCTGGGAGCGCTCGGATATGCAGACGACGATAACGTCTAAACAACTGGCACTAACATCCAAGTCTGGGTTGAAATAAAAGTACACGAAAAAAAGACGGTCGCCTATTTGCCCCGAAAAATCGGGAATTCAGAGAGGCGAGCCTCGCGTTAAGTTTGACGTGAATTGTGGTAGACGGCGAAGGCTTCGAGCCAGTTTTGGCGGAACGACGACAACCGGCACGGATGAGTTGAACAGAACCGTCTGAAGACCGCTACCGAAAATCGCTTTCCCGGCAGGACTACGCTTCCGGCTGTACATATAGATCCGATCCGCGTCCTCCGCCTTGACAAGGTTCAACAGTTCCTCACCTTTCTCTTCCGCCGTCTCGATCCCTCGGACAGAGCATGACATCCCGCGTTCATCTAGCGTTTCTACCATCTCAGCCACACCAGACTTCCGCGCAGCCAACTCATCCACGTCCGCTGCCTGCCGATCGACGTCCAAGTGCTCGATCGTCGATTCCAAGTCATCTGTAAATTGGTACACGACTAACGCACGCGTATCGGACACATCCTCGAGTTCAGCCGCAATATTCGCAACTTGCCTATTCCATCGGTTGTGATGCGCCACGGGAACCACGATAGTGTCCATGATTATCTTGTTCGACCAATATCCAGATAATAGCCACGTCAAACATTTCCAATATTTATATCATACGAGATCAAGGACAATACCTGCGGCTAAAGCCGCAAGATAAAATCGACACCGTGGGATCACTCCACGTTCGACGGCCTAGTTCGAGGCTCTATTGAAATCCTCAACAAGTGATATTTTCTGACCTCGTTTCGATCAATACAGTTGACCCGACCGCTCAATCCTAATCGAGAAATGGCAGTCCAATATCCAAACTGATTGACGATAAACACATCCTCTGAAAGAGGGTGTTTCTCATCGAGTCGATGCAGAAACACAGCTGGTGGATCGGTACCATTCGATCCGAACAATGCGACATCAAGAATCATCTTTGTCTCGGAGTCTATTACAGCATACAGCCAAGAGCACTCACCACTAATCTTGACACCGGTCTTGTTAACCGCGACCCGCGTGGGCTACACCTCAGGCAGATCGCAGCTGCTGTTAGCCAACCGAGGCATCCAATCCAGACTGTGCCATACGAGCCCTGAAGGCCTGATTCGCTCAAGATCGTTATCGTCTCTCTCTGAGAGAACAGTCGGTCTGGTGGAGGCGGACCGCGAACGCGTTATGCCGTTCGCCGTCCGCTCGTTCTTCCGAGAGCCTCCTAAATCCGTGTTTTAGCTCTCGCTGAGCAGGTTTGCGAGAATCTTAGTCGATTAACTCGACGACATGCTCACTTCTTAAACTGACTCAACTAGACTACCGTCTTCAGTATAACTTTACTCGCTCGTCAGAAGTCGGTCCAAGGCATCGGTATACACGGCATTGCTTCGCTCACGGGTCAGTTCGTCACCCTTCACAGGGTCGTACCGATAATCCCCGTTCCGGATCCGCTCTATCGCGTCCCGAACGTCCTCCGGGCTCTCAGGAGGAACGACGATACCGATGTCCTGTTCCCGAATAAGATCAGCCACTCGGAAATCCAGATCGACGATAGCGATTATCGGCCGTCCAGCACCGATATAGTCGTAGAGTTTCGACGGCAGATTACGTCGGTTCTCTGGATCAGCACCGCCGATATACAGCAACGCATCGGCTCCCTTCATTACTTTCACAATCTCTTCGTGAGGTACGAATGGGTGATGGTGAATTGACTCCTCAACCCCGGCTTGTTCGACCGCAGTATCATACTCGGAATTCCAGTCCCCATAGAAGAACACATCTAAGTCCGCTTCCGGGTTCGAAGAGATGTACTCTCCGACGCCCTCAATGAACGTGTATGGCTCAATCCACCCCTCGTAGAAGGAGCCAGCGTATACAATACTGAACGACTCGTATTCAGCAGGGGATATCTGTGAGAATTTTTCTTTCTCGTATCCGATGGGGGGAAGCTGACAAACCTTTTCGTTTGTAGCATCAGGATACTGGTTCAGAAAGTAGTTCTCGGGGAGTTGAATACCGTCGTACCAAACTACAGAATTTGCTTCTCGAAGAATGTACGACTCCAAATACTTGCGTAATCTTTCACTAACGGAGCCCGTTTCAACGTCGGGGTTCGTCACGAGCGGATCGCGGAACTCTGCGAGCCACGGTTTACGGCCGAGTTTTGAAACCACTCCACCGACGATGTGGAGATGTGGTGGATTACAAACCGAGTTCACCACGTCGGCGCTCCGTACCAGCCAGAGCCCTCTGAGAACCCCTATCAAAACCCCCCAAACCGTGGGATTCACGTAACACAATTTAAGCTCCCACCCACGCTCCCGGAGTAACCGTTCTCTCGTAGAGAATTTTTCCGCACGCCCGTTTTCGTCGTTGAAATCGACGTTAGATATCAGTAAGACCGTCTGCGTTTCTTCTCCGCTCTGTCCAGACATCACTCATCTACCTCTTTCGGGGCAAACGTAGTTTAGCTGTTGGTTGAGATTTACGGGTTTTCATCCCACTCCACCGTCACACTCTTCGTCAAATTACGAGGCTTATCGATCGACCGGCCCTTCGAATCGGCCACGTAGTAGCTGAACAGCTAGAAGTAGACTTCGCTACCAGCGGCTCCATCTCCCGACTCCGGAACTTCGAACACCTCGTCAACGAACTTCTCGGCGTCCGCAACAGCCCCCGATACGACACCCAGCACGGGAGTCCCACGCGACTCGGCCTCCTTCACGTTGTTCAGCGTCTCCTCGGGGGTCGACCCCTCGTCAGCACCACCAACACGGGCGTCTCGGGTGTCACCAGTGCCAGCGGCCCGTGCTTCAGCTCGCCCGCCGGGAATCCCTCGGCGTGGTCGTAGCTGATCTCCTTCAGCTTCAGCGCGCCATCGGCGCGCCCAGCCGTCGACTGACGAAGAAGAACGCGTCGCCGTCGGCGTACGCCTCGGCAGCTTCACGAACGTCCGCCTCGGCGTCCAGCGCCTGCTGAACCGCACCGGGGAGCCCCCGCACGTCCTTCAGCAGACCCCGGACCTCCGACGACGAGATGGCGTCGCGCTGGCGGCCGATGTGGATCGCGACCAGTGCCATCGTCGCCACCTGCGAGCAGAACGTTTTGGTAGCGGCGACGCTGATCTCCGGCCCGGCGTGGATGAACACCGTGTCGTCGGCCTCGCGCGTAATCGTGTCCCCGAACGTGTTCGTGACCGTGAGCGTCCGCGCGCCGACCCGGTGGGCTGACGAAGCGCTGAGAGCGTTTGCCGGTCTCGCCACTCTGAGTCACCGCGACGACACGCTGCGCAACGGGGTACACCCAGCGCCGAACTTGTACTTGGAAGCAACTTCAGGCACGTCTCGGATATCGCAAGACCTTCCTCCAGATCTACGCCTCTCGCCGCAACAGCCGCCGAACTGCGCCGCCAACGGACTCCCTGGTATTCCACCCGAGCGTCTCGTGGGCAGCTGAGATATCCACCCCGAACTCCTCTACCATCGTCTCCGCACTCCGCGGATTCTCCACCAACTCCACGTCAACCTCGATCCCGCGCTCCTCGCGCGCGACCTCCCGAACGATCTCCGCCACTTCCATCACGCTCATGTCTTCCCCACTAGCAACTTCGAACGTCTCGGTCCCGGTCTCCCTACGCTCTAACTGCTCCAACAACCGCTCCGCACTCCGCACGTACACGCGCGCCACGTCTTTCACGTGGACGAAGTTCCGCGCCTGCGTGCCAGGCTCGTAGACGGTCAGCGTCTCGCCCGCGAGCGCCCGGTTCACGAAGAAGTTGATCACTGTCGGCTTCCCGACCGTCGTCCCGTCGACCTCGTGTTCGCCGTACAGGTTCGACTTCAGGAACAGATGCGCCGGAAACGCGCGGCCGGCGAACGTCTCGATAGCGCGCTCGCCGAGCAGCTTCGTCCGCCCGTACCAGTTCAACGGATCGCGCGGCTGGTCGGCCGTGATTGGGAACTCTTCGGGATCACCCAATACGGCCATACTGAATGGGAACGCAAGCGCAGCACCCGTCTTCCGACAGAACCACGCCACGTTGTTTGTTCCGGTGACGTTCACCTCATATGCGAGATCCTGATTCTCCTCGCAGTCGTCAACGCCGCTTATCGCCGCGAGGTGACACACCACGTTCGCGCCCGCGAGGGCGTCCTCAAGCCGGTCGCGGTTTCGGATGTCGACGTGCTCGATGTCGATGTCGCCGATCGAGTCCACCTGCCCGCGGTACTGGTTGTCGATCGCGATGATCTCCCAGTCAGGGTACGCCTCCTGAAACTCAACGACGACGCGACTGCCGATGTAGCCGGCCGCGCCCGTCACCGCGATCGTTGGCGTCTCAATCGTCCTGCCGCTGCTCTCTGCGTCCATCTCGGTGTCTGTCGTCTCGGTCATACTTGGGTCGCCTCCGTGCCGGTCAACTCGCTCGCGATATCGCGAATCCCCTCGCGCAGCGTCCACTCCGTCTCGAAGCCCGTCTCGGCCAAGCGGTCGAAGTTCACGTGATAGGAGGGACCGGGCTGTTCGTCCTCCAGATACGTCACGTCCAGATCCCGATCTAACTCCTCGCGGACGATCTCCGCGATCTCCGCGATCCGGTAGTTCCCGTTGTTCGAGCCGACGTTGTACACGCGCTGAGGCCACGCGTCGGGATCCAACGCGGCGTCGAGATACGCCCGCGCCGCGTCGCGCACGTGGATAAACGGCCGCCAGTTCGACCCGTCACCGTACACCGTCAGCGGGCGGTCCGTCAGCCCGCGGAAGACGAAGTGGTTCACCACGAGGTTGAATCGGACGCCGGGCGACCAGCCGTAGTTCGTGCTCATCCGGAGCGCGGTCGCGTCGAAGTCGTAGGCGTCGACCGCCTCGTCGAGCAGCCGCTCGCAGGCTACCTTCGACTCGGCGTACGGGTTCAGCGGGTTCTGCTCTGTCGTCTCGTCGATGTCGCGGCTCGCCGCGCGGCCGTAGTTGTTACACGAGGAGGCGACGACGACGCTGTCGACGTCGAACTTCCCCGCGGCCGTGAGCACGTTTTCGGTGCCGTCGCGGTTCACCGCGAACGTCTCCTCGCGCCGGTCGTGCGTCGACGCGGCGCCGGTGATCGCCGCGAGGTGGATCACGGCGTCGACGCCGCGGGTCGCGCTCTCGACGGCGCCGTAGTCGCGCACGTCGCCCCGGCGGAAGTCGAGCCGGTCGCCGACGCAGGCGGCTAGGTGCGCCGGCGAGCCCGACGCCAGCGAGTCGAGGACGACGACCTCACCCACCCGCTCGTCGGCGAGCAGCCGCGGGACGAGCGCGCTGCCGATGTAGCCGCAGCCGCCGGTGACGAGGACGCGCTGTCCACCGTCCGCGTCGTCGTCGCCGGCGTCACTCATCGGTCAGCACGCCGGGCAGGAACCGGTCCTCGTGGGCCGCGATCCGCTCGCGCTCCTCGACGAGCGTCCCGAGCACGTCGCGAATCCCCGACTCGAGCTCCTGGCGCTGGCCGCCGACCAGATCGAGGAACCGCTCGTTCTCCATCTCCATCTTGTGTTCCTCGTCCTCCTCGCGGGGGTTCTCGTAGTGTTTCACCTCGGCGTCGAGGTCGAACTCCGCGCCGACCTCGGCGATCGTCTCCGCGAGCTCGACGATGGCGATCGGCCGGGTGACCTGGTTGTACACGTCGATCCCGTCGTCGCCGGAGTGGCCCTGCTCGACCAAGCGCACGAGGCTCTCAACGGCGTCTTCGAGGCTCACCATCGGCTTGCGCTGTTCGCCTTTGCCGTACACCGTGATCGGGTACCCGGCGACGGCCTGCGCGCAGAACCTGTTGACGACGGTGCCGAAGTAGTAGTCGAAGTCGAACCGCGTCGGGCTCTCGTGGGCACGCGTCTCGTCGGTCTCGGTGCCGTAGACGATGGCGGTCCGCACCTCGCTCATCGGGAAGTCGAACTGCGACTCGGCGAGGCGCATGTTCGCCGCGTCGAACGACTTGGTCTGGTGGTACCAGCTACCGCCCATCGCGGGGAACGGCACCTCGTCTTTGCCGCCCTTCCGTTCGACTTCGAGGCCGCCCTCCGGGATGGGGAAGTGCGGCGCGCCGTAGATCCCGGTCGTCGTCGTCTCGATGAAGTGAGTGTCCGACAGGCCCGTCTCGTGGAGCCCGTGGAGCAGGTTCAGCGTCATCGAGACGTTGTTGCGCTGGGTGTACAGCGCGCGCTCGCCGTTGATCGACGAGTAGGGCGCGCTGGGCTGGGCGGCCGCGTGAAGCACGGTGTCCGGCTCGTGGGTCTCCAACAGTTGGAGCACGAAGTCGCGGTCGGCGAGGTCGCCTTCCACGAGGCTGAGGTTCTCGACGCGAGCGAATCGCTCCTCGGGATCTTCGATCCGCGTCGCGGAGACGCTGCCGGACTCGGCGACCCAGTCGCGACGCGAGAAGTCGTCGACGCAGACGATCCGCTCGTCGAGTCGGTCGGCCAGTCGCAGCGCGGTCGGCCATCCGAGGTAGCCGTCGGCACCGGTGAGTAGGACGCTCATCGTTACTCGGTAGTCGAGTAACTACGAGTAAAGGCTTTCCGGTTGATCCTGTCCGCTGATAACGCCCCGTCCGGAATCGGGGTGTCCGCCTTACTTCGCGGTGGTATCGTCGGCTAACGGGTCCGGGTCGGCGGAAACGCTCTCGTGGCGCCAGAGCAGGTCGAAGTACTGCCACATCCCCGCCACGAACGACGGGTTCTCCGTGACCGCGGCCTGTCGGTGGTGGTTCGGTACCTCCTCCTGTTCGACCATGAGCAGCCCCTGGCCGGACTCGTACGAGAGGCTCGGGTCGGCGAAGGTGCCGCGCCACGGCAGCACGCGGTCGCTGACGCGCACAGAGACGGACGGGAACTCCGCGGCGAGCGTCTCGCGGATCGCGGCCTGTCGCTCGCGGTTCTCCGCGGACAGCGAGTCGGGATGGAGGAGGAGTACGTCGACGTCGACGCCGCGGTCGACCGCGTCCCGCATCGCCGGGCGCACGGCGTCGACGTAGCCGAAGCTCTTCGAGAGGACGTACACCGCCTCCTCGGCCTCGCGGAACAGCCGCCGCGTCTCGCGCTCGCTCGGCTCGCCCACGTCGACAACGTGGAACAGGTCCTCCGTCGGGCTCAGCTCGTCGACGCCGCGGTCGCGCACCGGCGCGTACTCGTCGACGAACGCCTCCTCGACGGCCTCGACGTCCTCGCGGAACCGCTCGTAGGCGTGCCGGCGGTTCTCGACCGCCCGCTCGGCGATCGCCGCCGGCTCGTGGGGCTCGTACCGCTTCGGCCGGCCCGGGATCATCTTCACGTACCCCGCCTCCGAGAGCGCGTCGAGGACGCCGTAGATCCGGGCCTTCGGGATCCCGGTCGCCTCCGCGAGGTCGGGCGCCGTCGTCCGGCCTAACAGCAGCAGCTCCTCTAAGGCGTCGGCTTCGTACTCCGTCAGATCGAGCAGCGAGAAGAGGTCCGCTCCGGAATCCGTCATGCCCGTTCGTCCTCATTCGCCGCGTAAGTACGTACTGGTGCCGCCGGAACAGTTATTAGGTGGGCGCCAATACAGTTACTCAGAACATGAGTAACTCAGACGCTGCTGACGACGCCCACCTCGCTGACGTCCCCGACGGCGCGGGCTGTACGGAGATCTGGGAGCGGCTCTCCGAAGGCCGCGACGAGGAGACGGACGAGGCGTAACCCTTAGATTTTACCGGCCGTCCGGGCGAGCCGGCGAGAGCGCGACGCTGGGCGAGGTCCCCGATCCCGCGACCGCTGTCGAACGAGAACGCTCCTGACGAAGTCCGACGATCCAACACTTCTTGAGGTCACCCATCCAACGGAAACCTCACATGAACCTCTCTATCGTCGGGAGCGGCTACGTGGGAACGACGGTCGCCGCCTGCTTCGCCGATTTGGGCCACGACGTGGTGAACATCGACATCGACGAGTCGGTCGTCGAGGCGATCAACGACGGCGACGCCCCGATCCACGAGGAGGGCCTCTCAGAGCTCATCGCCGACCACGCCGGGCCGGACGGCACCGGTCGGCTCCGCGCGACGACCGACTACGCCGCGGTCTGCGACACCGACGTAACCTTCCTCTGTCTGCCGACGCCGCAGAACGACGACGGCAGCATCGACCTGTCGATCATGGAAGCGGGCGCGAGCCAACTCGGCGAGGCGCTCGGGGACAAAGCCGACTGGCACACCGTCGTTGTCAAGAGCACGGTCGTCCCCGGCTCGACGGCGGACGCGATCACCCCGATCTTGGAACGAGAGAGCGGGAAGACCGCCGGCGAAGGATTCGGCGTCGGCATGAACCCCGAGTTCCTCCGCGAGGGGACCGCGGTCTACGACTTCCGCAATCCGGACAAGGTCGTCCTCGGCGCGGACGACGACCACGCGCTCGAGGACATGCGCGCGGTGTTCGCCCCGCTCGTCGATGCGGCCGACGCTCCGATCGTCGAGACCGATACGCGCACCGCCGAGATGATAAAGTACGCCAACAACGGCTTCCTCGCGGCGAAGATCAGCCTCATCAACGACCTCGGGAACATCTGTAAGGAGCTCGGCGTCGACGCCTACGAAGTTGCCGACGCGATCGGCCTCGACGAACGGATCAGCGAGCAGTTTCTCCAAAGCGGCGTGGGGTGGGGGGGGGATCTTGTTTTCCGAAAGATACGCGCGCAATTATCTCGACTGCGGAGGATGCCGGGTACGAGCCCTCCCTCCTCAACGCCGCGGTCGAGGTTAACGACCGCCAGCCGGAGCGGTTGGTCGACCTCCTCGCTGAACACCTCACCGAGCGCCGCGATCGCGGGTTCGACGGCGCCGAGATCGGCGTCCTCGGCCTCGCGTTCAAGCCCGGCACCGACGACATGCGGAACTCCCGCGCGATTCGGGTGATCGACGACCTCCAAGCGCGCGGTGCGAGCGTGACCGCCTACGACCCGGTCGCGACCGACAACGCGCCGAACTACGTCGACGACGTAACGTACGCCGACTCGGCCGCGGCCGCGCTCGACGGCGCCGACGGCGCGGTCGTCGTAACCGACTGGGACGAGTTCGCAGCCCTCAATGAGGAGTTCGACGCGATGGCCTCGCCGATCGTCGTCGACGGGCGGCGGATCGTCGAGCGCCGCGACGGGATCATGTACGAGGGGCTCACCTGGTAGTCTCGCCGGGACTCGTCGAACCACTCCCGTTCGCTAGCCGGCCTGTCGACGGGCCACCGTAGGGACTACGAGCCGTTTCCACCAGTGATCGGAATTCACCCGCCAAAATTAGATCTCTCCCGCGAGATCGCCGCTCTCCAGAGAAATGTCCGGATTTACACTCCCTGATCCCGGCCGCAGTACTCCCCGTGAGAACGAGTGTAACAGACGCGTTCGGGACCGACCGAGCCGACACGCCACTGACAACGGCCACTGCTCGCACGCGATTACAGGGTAACGTATGCGAAACCGCCGGCAGACAGCGGGGTGTCACGTACTGCCACCGAAAACACGCCGTGGGGCTATTGTCAAAAAGGCGGCCGACCTCTCAGGCGCTTGATCTCACAGATCGGCCGGAACACTCCCGGTGATCCCGGGGTGTTTTACTGATACGCGTTCGGTATGTTTGGCTTCTGAGAATCTACGAGGCCCGACCGCGTGCGACGGGCGACGCCGTCGGAGAGAGTAACTCCGGCACTGCGACGCGATCCGTGGGCCGCCCCGGCGTTCACTCGCTTGGCCGCTGTTCAATTCCGGTCGCGATTGGGGCTTCCTGTCGGTGTTTCACCCGTTTACACGCGTGGTACTGCGGCGGGACGAACCAGTGTAGCTCGGTCCGAGAATCGCACTGAACTCCCAGTCGTCCGTGGCAGCAGCTGAACGCGCGGTGAGACTTCCCTGTAATCGCGGACTCGTTCGAGGATGTTCGCTCACGCGGCTCGCGGTTTCCAGCGGGGTCTGTTAACCAACACGGCCCGGTTGCTCACGCCGCCTTGTTGGTTAACCATTTCCCCACCGCATACGGAGCGGCCGCGGGCGCCACCGCGTCACTCGACGGTGACGCTTTTCGCGAGGTTCCGCGGCTTGTCGATGGACCGCCCCTTGTCGTTCGCCACGTGGTACGCGAACAGCTGGAGGTAGACGTTCGCGACCAGCGGCTCGACGACGCCAACGTCCGGCACCGGGAGCGACACGTCCAACGTCGCGTACTCGTCGCCGGCGGAGACACACCCGATCGCGGGCGCACCGCGCGTCTGCGCCTCGGTGACGTTGTTCATTGTCCCGTCGGCGCGCGCGCCGTCGGTCAGCACCGCCAGCACGGGCGTGTCCGGCGTCACTAACGCGAGCGGCCCGTGTTTGAGCTCGCCCGCGGCGAACCCCTCGGCGTGGTCGTAGGAGATCTCCTTGAGCTTCAGCGCCCCCTCCAGCGCGACCGGGACGCCCAGCTGCCGGCCGACGAAGAAGAACGCCCCGCTGTCGCCGTACTCGGTCGCGGCCTCGCGCACGCGGCCCTCGTTGTCGAGCACCTGCTGGACCGCGCCGGGGAGGTCGCGGAGCCCCTCCAGCACGGGCCGCGCGTCGGCGGCGGCCAGCGCGCCGCGCTCGCGGCCGATCGCCACCGCGAGCATCGTCAGCGTCGCCACCTGCGAGGCGAACGTCTTTGTCGCCGCCACGCCGATCTCGGGGCCGGCGCGGATGAACGCGGTGTCGTCCACCTCGCGCGTGACGGTGCTGCCGAGGGTGTTCGTCACGGCGAACGTCCGCGCGCCGGCCGCGTTCGCGCGCCGGACCGCGCCGAGCGTGTCGGCGGTCTCGCCGCTCTGCGTTACCGCGACGACGAGCGTCCGGTCCGGGCTGCGCCCGGCGCCGAACTCGTACTCGCTGGCGATCTCGACGGTCGCGCGCACCCCCGACAGCTCCTCGAACAGCCGCGCCGCGTACCGGCCCGCGTAGTTCGAGGTGCCGCAGGCGACGATCTGGATCTCCTCTAAGTCGGCGAGAAAGCCCGGCGGGAACGAGACGTCGAGGTCCGCGTCGCCCCCATCCACGTCGAGCCGGCCCGCGATGGTCTGTCGGAGCGACTCGGGCTGCTCGTGGATCTCCTTGCGCATGTAATGCTCGTAGCCGCCCTTCTCGGCGGCGTCGGCCTCCCACGTCACCGTCTCGACGCCGCGGTCGACGGGCTCGCCGTCGGCGTATATTTCGACGCCCGCGTCGGAGAGGGCGGCCACGTCGCCGTCTTCGAGGTAAGTCACGTCGCGGGTGTGCTCCAAGAAGGCCGTCACGTCGCTGGCGACGAACGTCGCGTCGGCGTCACGGCCCAACACCAGCGGGCTCCCGCGGCGCGCGACGACGATCCGGTCGTCGCCCTCGCGGACCGCGCAGATCGCGTAGCTCCCCTCCAAGCGGTCCTCGACGGCCCGGACCGCGTCGAGGAGGTCGTCCGCGCCGCTCTCGGCGGCGAGCTCCGCTTCGATCAGGTGCGGAATGACCTCGGTGTCGGTGTCGCTCGTGAACTCGTGGTCGGCGAGCTCCGCCTTCAGCGTCTCGTGGTTCTCGACGATCCCGTTGTGGACGACCGCGACGTCGCCGACGCAGTCGGTGTGCGGGTGGGCGTTCGCGTCCGTCGGCGGGCCGTGCGTGCTCCAGCGCGTGTGGCCGATCCCGAGGGCCGCGTCGGCCACGTCCGGAACCGTGAGGTTGTCGACCTCGCCCGACCGCTTCGCGACCGTGAGGCCGCTCGCGTCGCCGACGAGGGCGATCCCCGCCGAGTCGTAGCCGCGGTACTCCAGGTTGCGGAGCCCCTCGTGGACGACGTCACCCACGCCGGCGACGCCGCCGTCGCGAACGGTTCCGGCGTCGCTGCCGTCGTCGCCCCCGCCGAGCGCGATCCCGTCGCCGACGTATCCGGTAATTCCGCACATGGTTACCCCCTCCGCACGACCGCGCCCGACTCGACGCGTCCGTCGATCACGACCCCCGCGTCGGCCCGGACGTCGTCGCCGACCACCGCGCCGTCGGTGAGCGTCGCGCCGGCGCCGACGGCCGCGTTGTCGCCGACCACGCCGCCGAGCTCCACGTCGCGGTGGACCGCGTCGCCGACGACGACCGTCGCCGGCCCGCCCGCGATCGTCGCGTTCGGACCGACTCGGGCGTTGCCGGCGACGATCGCGTCACGAACCACCGCTCCGGCGCCGACCACGGCGTCGGGGAACACCACGGCGTTCTCGACGACCGCGCCCGCCTCGACGGTCGCGTTGCTCCCGATCGCGGTGCTGCCGCCGACGGTGACGTTCGGGCCGACGCGGACGTTGCCCGCCAGCGCCACGTCGTCGGCGACCGTCACCGATTCGCCGAGGCTCGCGCCCGCGGTCTCGGCCGCCGACGCCTCGTCGATCAGCCCCGCGTTGACCGCCAGCAGGTCCCAGAGGTTCGACACGTCGAGCCAGCGCCCGTCGTACCGGACCGCCGACAGCCGCTCGCGCCCGGCAAGGTCGTTGAGCGTCGCTGTGATCGCTAACTCGCCGGTCGCGTGCGTCTCGCGGATCGCGTCGAAGACGGCCGGCGAGAACGCGTAGACGCCGGCGTTGATCCGGTTGGTCGCGACCGGCCCCTCCGGCTTCTCGTCGATGTCGGTCACGCGGTCGCCGTCGAGGGTGACGACGCCGTACTGGCGGGGACTCACCGCGGTCGTGACCGCCATGGCGGGGAGGTCGCCGCCTCGCGCCCGGTCGCGCATCTCCGAGACGACCGAGGGGTCGACGATCCGGTCGCCGTTGAGCACGACGAAGGGCCCGTCGACGACCGGCTCGGCCTGAAGGACGGCGTGGCCGGTGCCGAGCTGGGTGGCCTGTTCGACGTACTCAATCGTCACGTCCCAGTCGTCGCCGTCGCCGAAGTGGTTCCGGATGCGCTCCTGCTCGTAGCCGACGACGAGGACGATGCGGTCGATCGCCGTCGCGGTGACGGCCTCGACGACGTGTTCCAACAGCGGCCGGTTCGCCACGGGGACCATCGGCTTCGGCCGCCGGTTCGTCAGCGGCGCCAGCCGTCGTCCTTCGCCCGCGGCGAGGATCACCGCGGTCACGGAGTCGGTGCTCATATGCGATCCCTCGCCCGCCCGGGTGTTAAATCGCTCGCGGTCGCCACCGGCGCCTCGGTGGGTGCCGATGGCTATTACTCCGAAAGACGGTCGCGCGTCAGCGCTTCTCCGGGACCCGTCGTCTCGCCGGCGCCCAACACGACGCCGGCGTTCAGCGCGGTGTTGATCCCCGTCTTCGCCCCGTCGCCGACGATAGCGCCCAACTTCCGGCGACCGGTGTCCACGCGGTCGCCTTTCACCGTCTGTCGGACGTTCTCGTCGTCGTGGCGGAGGTTGGCGACGTTCGTGCCCGCGCCGAAGTTCACGCCGCGGCCCAGCACCGAGTCGCCGACGTACGAGAGGTGACCGACCGACGCGTCCGCCATCAGCACCGAGTTCTTCACCTCGACCGAGTGGCCGACGTGCGCGTCCGGCCCCACGACGGTCGCCCCGCGGACGTACGCGTTCGGCCCCACGTCGGCCCCCTCGCGGATCAGCGCCGGCCCCTCGACGTAGGCGCCGGACCGGACCCGCGCGCCCTCCTCGACGACGACCGGCCCGTGGAGGTGGACGCCCTCCTCGACCGTGCCGGCGACCGCGCGCTCGTCGCCGAGGTCCGAGAGCGCCAGCTCGTTGGCTTCCAACAGCTCCCACGGGCGCCCCACGTCGAGCCACGTGCCGTCGTACGGGGCCACGTCGATCCGCCGACCGTCGCCGAGCAGGAGGTCGATCGTCGTCGTGATCTCGTACTCGCCGCGCTCGCTCTCGGGCGTGCGGTCGATGTACTCGAACACCTCCGGCTCGAACGCGTAGCAGCCGACGTTCGCGAGGCTCGTCGGCGGGTCGGCCGGCTTCTCGACGATGTCCGCGAGCGAGCCGTCCTCGGCGGTCGAGAGCACGCCGTACGCCCGCGGGTCCGGGACCTCGGTGGCCGCGATCGCGGGGGCACCGGCCTCGGCGAGCGCTCGGGGGAGGGACGCGTCCACGACCACGTCGCCGTTGAGCACGAGGAAGTCGTCGTCGACGACCGGCTCGGCCTGGGCCACGGCGTGCGCGGTCCCCAGCGCCTCGGCCTGTTCCACGTAGTGAACCGGGCGGCCGCGGTACGAGTCGCCGACGCCATCGCGGATCGCGTCGCCGCGGTACCCCGTCACGACGACGAACTCGTCGACCACGTCGCGGGCGGCGTCGAACACCTGCTCCAGCAGCGAGCGGTCTCCGACCGGGAGGAGGGGTTTGGGGCGGCGGTCCGTCAGCGGTCGCATCCGAGTCCCGCGGCCGGCCGCGAGCACGACTCCGTACATGTCCGGGGCGACGGCGGGAGAGGGCTTATCGGCTGCGGTCGTCGGAGGGGATGAGGTGGTCACCGTCGCGGTCGTCGGGAGCGCCACTCTCTCGGCCGTCGAACGCGTCGTAGTCCCGATCGGCGACCGACGTCGTCGCCGTCGGACGACGGTCGCGCGCCGGCGGTCACTCGACGACGACCGCTCCCCGCATCCCGATCGATTTGTGCGGGAGGCTGGCGTACCGGTACGTGCCGGGCTCGCGGAACGTGTGTTCGAACGCCGTCTCGCGTTCGAACGTCGGGTCGCCGGAGCTGACGTCGACATCCTCGAACACGACGTTCGCCGGGCCGCTCGGATCCGCCCACTCCCACCTGACCGTCGTGTCGGGCGACACCGCGAGAACCGGGGGTGCGAACGCGAAACGGTCGCCGTTGCCCGGAGCGCCGACCGTCACCGAGGCGGCGTCGCTGTCGGTCCTGTCGGCGACGGTCCCGTCGAAGTTGTCGCTGTGGACGACCCACTCGTCGACCGCCTCGTAGCCGGTTGACGGCGGCTCCTTCACCACGACCGCGCCCTTCATCCCGTCTGATCGCCCCGGCTCGGAGACGAACGGATATGTTCCCGGTTCCTCGAAGACGTAGTGGTAACTCGTTCCGGACTGCGCGTTCGAACGGCCGCTGTCGAACGTGCCGTCGAGTGCGACCACGTTGTGCGCCCCGCCGTGACCGGTCCAGTTCCACCGGACGTTCGTCATCGGCGGCACTTCGACGACGACCGGAGCGAAGCCGAGTCCGTCGTCGTACTCGTTGCCGACCTGGATCTCCGCGCGCCCGTCTATCCCGGTCCGCGTCCGCTCGCCGCGGTAGCCGTTCGCGTCGGCGAGCCACTCCTCGACGGAGTCCGGTGGCGACAGTTGGTCTGCCGGTTTGTACGCCGGCTCGTCGCAGTCGTCGTTCCGCTCGTCGTCCGACCCTTCAGCGCCCGTGTTGTCGTCTCCGGTGACGGACCCACAGCCGGCGAGTCCGGAGACACCGGCGACGGTCGCTGCGTGGAGGACCTCTCGTCGCGCGGGGGTGTATCCCATACGCGGAGTTCCGGCGACACGCAAATAACGACGGTGTCGATACCATTCTCGCAAAAACTGCCGGAATATTTATGATCCGGCGAAGTGAACATCGTCGGGTTCGCTCCAGTGACGAGGTACAGAGACGAAGTGCCGTGTCGACGCCCGCGGGGCCGTCAGGCTGCGTCGCGCGCCCGCTCGATCAGGTCCCGCGCCGTTTCGAACAGCGCGTCGGCGTCGGCCTCGTCGCGCGCCTCGGCCGTGATCCGCACCAGCGGCTCGGTGCCGCTCGCGCGCACGAGGAACCAGCCCGCGTCCGTCTCGACGCGAATGCCGTCGAGCGTCGAGGCGTCGTCGTACTCGGCGGCCGCGATCTCGCCGACGCGCTCGACGACCGCCCGCTTCGCGTCCGTCCGAACCGAGTCCCGACGGATCGGGTACTCGGGGAGGTCGTCGACGAGCGCGGCCAGCGACCCCTCCGCGCCGACGAGCGCGGTCAGGACGCAGGCGGCGAGCGGACCGTCGGGACAGGGCGTTCGGTCCGGCCAGATCCACGCGCCGCTGGGCTCACCGCCGAACGCGACGCCCGGCTTCGCGGCCTCCGCGGCGACGTACGCGTCGCCGACGGGGGTGTAGGTCACATCGGCCCCCACCTCGGCGAGCGCGTCCGCGACGAGCAGGCTCGTGTCCACCGGGACCGCCACCCGGTCGCCCGCGCCCGCCTCTCGGCGCGCGAACAGCGCGAGCAGCGCGTCGCCGGCGACGAACCGCCCGCGCTCGTCGATCGCCATCAGCCGGTCGGCGTCGCCGTCGTGGACGACCCCGAGGTCGGCGTCGGTCGCCGCGACCACCTCGCAGGCGGTCTCGCAGTTCGCCGCGGTCGGCTCGCTGGGCCGCCCCGGGAACCGGCCGTCGCGCTGGCCGTTGAGCGTCTCCACGTCGCAGCCGGCCGCGTGGAGCGCGTCGGCGGTGACGCGGCCGACGCCGTTGCCGAGGTCGACGACGACCGAGAGGTCGTCGGGCAGCGGGACGGTCTCGCGGAGGGCGCGCTCGTGAAGCCGTCGGGCGTCGCCGCCCGCGACCGCGCCGCGCTCTTCCACGGCGCCGATCGCGTCGTGGGCCGCGAACTCGAACGCCGCCGACTCCACGAGATCGGCGATCCGGTCGTTGCGCTCCTCGCCGAACGCGCGCCCGAATTCGGTCCAGAGCTTGATCCCGTTGTCGGGCGCCGGGTTGTGCGAGGCCGTGACGACGGCGCCGGCGTCAGCGACCTCGCGGACGACCGCGCGGGCCACCGTGGGCGTCGCCTCGACGCCGACGTCGATCACGTCGCTCCCGCACTCGGTGAGTCCCGCGACGAGCGCCCGCGAGAGCATCCGGCCGCTGTCGCGGGCGTCGCGCCCGACCACGACCGTCGCCGCGCCGTCCGTCGCGAGCGCGCGCCCCACGTCGAGCGCGAGGTCCGCGGTCACCGCCTCGCCGACCGGGCCGCGAACGCCGCTGGTTCCGAACATACCACGGTCATCACCGGGCTCCGCAAAGACGGTTCGGGATGGCGAGTCGGAGCGCCCGGACCCTCCGCCGCGGGGCGCGGATCGACACAGGTGGGGAGCGGTCGCCGTCAGTCGGTCACCGACCCCGCGAGCGCCACGAGGCCGACCAAGTGCGCCACCGTGACCCCGAACACCGTCGCGGCGTCGGAGAGCCCGAGGAGCGGCGTCACGCCGTACGCGATCACGTACGGGAGGACCGCGATACACGCGACGCCGACGGCCAACAGGAGCATCGTCCGGCTCCCGTTCCGGCGGCCGCCGTCGTACGCCAGGTACGCGACGTACGTGCCGAGGCAGGCGGTCGCGACCCCGCCGGCGGTCGCGACGACGGAGAGCGTCACCGGTGGACCACCCCCAAGACGAGGAGCAGGCCGCAGAGCTTGCTCGTGGTCACGATCACCGTGCGCTCGGTGGCGGTCACCCACGCGACGTTGCCGAAGGCGAGCCGGAGGAACATCGGGAGCGGAGCCAGGAGCAGGAGCCCGAGCGTGAGGAACAGCAGCGGCCGCCGCCGCGTGCGGAGGTAGCCGCGGGCGAAGCGGTAGGTGACGAACACCGCAAGCAGCACCGAGAGGAGGAACGCGGCGATCGTGATCGCGGCGAGCCCCGCGCCGCCGCCGACCACGTCGACCTGCGCCGGGATGCTCGCCCGGCCGACGAGCGGGGCGCTCCGCTGGCCGACCGCCGCGAGCGCCGTCGTCACAGCGCGCGTTCCGATCATCCCGAGAGCTCCTCGTAGAGCCGCGTCAGTCGGTCCGCGGCCGTCTCGTCGACGTAGTCCACGCTCACTTCGAATCCGCTGGCGGTCAGGTCCACCGAAACGCGGTTGAGCCGTGCGGCGTACACCTGCTGGGGGCCGCGGTCCGGGTCGACCTCCTGTACCGTCTCGACGAGGTCCTGTTCGCGGAGGCGTTCCAGGCGGCGGTAGACGGTCGCCTCGGAGGCGTCGCAGGCCTCGCGGAGCGCGCGCGCCGAGCGCGTCTCCTCGTAGGTCTCGATGAGGATCTGCCTGGCGTACTCGTCGTCGAGCAGCGAGTACACCTCCCGTTGGTCGACGGACGCCTCCGAGGCCATCCGGCTGAACGTCGCCGGCGGGAAACTTAATTTCCCCGGCGGCGTCACGCCCGCACCGAACCGATCCCCCGTTCGCGCTCCGCGGACGAACCGCTCGGGACGGTGACAGGACCGAAATTTAATACGACCGGTGGCAGACGGTCCAGACGGCAGATGGCCCTCTCAGACGCGCTCTCGGTTCCCTCCGCAGACAGCGGCGTCGTTCGCGCGGTGCTGTTAACGCCGTTCCGGCCGCGAACCTATGCCGCCGCCGCGTACCTGGCCCTCGCGTTCCCGCTCGGCATCGCCTACTTCGTCGGCACGGTGGTCGGGATCTCGCTCGGGCTCGGCCTCTCCGTCCTCGTGGTCGGCGTGCCGATACTCGCCGCGACGCTCGGCGGCGTGGTGGCGGTGTCGATCGGCGAGCGCGCGCTCGCTGAGGCCCTCCTCGGCGCCGACATCACTCCGCCGTCGTGGAAGGTCCGCGAGGCGTCCGGCGTGACCGACGGCGCCGTGGCGGTCGTGACCGACCTGGCGGTGTGGGGCGCCGTCGCGTTCGTCCTCTCGAAGCTGGTCGTCGGCGTCGCCGGCTTCACGCTCCTCACGGTCCTCCTCAGCGTCGGCGGGTCGCTGCTGGCGACGCCGCTGTACTACGACGCCCCGGGCGCGTCGGTCGGGCTCATTCTCCCGGAGCCGATCCGGCGGGAGCTGTCGCTCGTCGTCCCGTGGGAGCAGTTCGAGGTCGGCGTCTCGTTCATCGTGCGGCTCACGTCGTGGGAGGTGTCGACGCTGCCGGGCGCGCTGGCGATGTCGCTCCTGGGCGTCCTGGCGCTCCTCGTCGGGCTCAACGTGCTCCACGCCGCCGGTTGGCTGTGTGCCCGGTGGGCCGAGCTCACCCTGGGGCAGGGCGCGCCGTCGATCGGAACGGACTGAGTTCGGGGCCGGCGTTCAGGACGGTCGGCACGAAACTCATACTTATACTTTGGGTGGCGTTGCCGGATCAGCAGCGCTCGATTCTTTATATCTCGACGGGGCGGCAAGCCGTAAGCGCAGTATGAGCGACCACAGTTGGTCTCCGCGCTCGCCAGGCGAGGCGCTCGCGCGCTTCGTCGGTGTGCCCTTCGACGGACAGACGTATCGCAACCTCGCGTACCTCCTGTTGGCGTTCCCGCTCGGGATCGCCTACTTCACGGTCGTCACCACCGGCCTCTCGACCGGCCTCGGCCTGCTCGTCACGTTCGCGGGCGTTCCGGTCGTCCTCCTGACGCTGCTCGTGACGCTCGGAATCGGGTCGTTCGAGCGCCGGCTCGCGGACTGGCTCCTCGACGTCGACGTCGCGGCCGCGCCCGCCGACGTCGACCTCGAGTTCGGGTCGGTCGAGGAGGCGCTCGGGACGACGAAGCGGATCCTCACGGCCCCGACCACTTGGACCGGCCTCGTGCTCGTCGGCCTCAAGTTCGTCTACGGCGTCGTGGCGTTCACCGCGCTCGTCACCGCGGTCGCGCTCTCGGCCACGCTGATCAGCATGCCCGTCTTCTACGACGCCCCCGGGGTGACGTACACGCTCGGCCCCTACGTGGTCGACACGCTGCGCGAGGCGGCCGCGGGCGCCGGCCTCGGCGTCCTCCTCGCGCTGGTGTCGCTCCACGTGCTCAACGGGGTCGCCAGGTTCGGCGGATTCCTCACCGACGCGCTGCTCGGCGGCGCGGCGCGGACCGCGGAGGACGCCGATGCCTGACGGGTCGCCCGACGGCGCGTCGGCCACGCGCCGGGGCCTGCTCGGCGCCGTCGGGGTCGGCCTCGGAACCGCCCTGGCCGGCTGCGCCGGCGTCGTCGATGTCGATCGGCGGACGGAGACGGAGCGACGGACCGTCGACCCCGCGGCGGTCTCGACGCTGGCCGTGACCGACGTTGCCGGCGACGTCTCGTTCAGCGCCGAGCCCCGCGACGACATCGAGGTCGTCGCCCGCAAGCGCGCCGTCGGCGGCGTCTCGCTCGACGAGTTCGAGGTGACGGCCCGGGTGACCGGTGACCGACTTGAGGTGACCACCGACGAACCGCGCATCGTCGGGCTCGGCGGCGGGGGCGTCGACGTCGAGGTCACCGCGCCGCCGGACGTCGACGTCGATAGGCTCCGGTCCGCCGACGGCGACGTCCACGCGGCGTCCGTTCCCGACGGTGCGGCGCTGGTCGCGGTCGACGGCGACGTGTCGGTGACCGACGCCCGGGGCGCCGTGCGCCTCGAGTCCCGTGACGGCGACGTCCGCGTCGACGGGGCCGCCGGGGCCGTCACGGCGACGACCGCGGACGGCGCGGTCCGCGTCCGCGACCCCGAGCGCGTCGAGACCCTCCGGACCCGCGACGGCGACGTCGTCGCCGACGTCCCCGCGGTCGCGGCGGACGCGACGGTCGAATCGTCGGACGGCGACCTGCTGCTCCGGCTCGGTGACGACCTCGAGGCGGCGCTCACCGCTCGCACGTACGACGGTGACTTCGCACTCTCGGGAGGCGGCCCCGGGTTCCGCGTCCGCGAGCGCACCGAGACCCGACTGCGAGCGTCCGTCAACGGCGGCGACGGCGCGCTGACGGCGCGGACCAACGACGGCGACATCACGATCCGAGCGTGAGCGCCCCGGACCGTCCCCGCTGACGCCGCGTTTCCGCCCGGACCCGCCTCGCTTTTCGGCCCGCCTCGCTTTTCGGCCCGCCTCGCTTTTCGGCCCGCCTCGCTTTTCGGCCCGCCTCGCTTTTCGGCCCTCCTCGCTCGACCCGGACCGCTGAAACCACGCCCGTCACCGCCCCCAGGGGCCTCCGCGCCTCGTCCTCCCGTCGAGCGCCCATCGGCGCGAAACGAGGCGTCGATCGGCACAGGTTCGGAGACGGACCAGTCGAGTGCGCCGCCCCCGACCGGTCGGTATCGGTCGCGGGCCACTACGAGCCGGTGGCGCCGGTGCGCTGGCCCCGCGAGGCCCGCCTACAGCCGGTCGAGCGCCTCGTCGAGGTCGAACTGCTTCGTCGTCTCCTCGAACGACTCCCCGTCGCCGCGCGCCTCGGTCTCGTCGTCGGTCTCGCCTTCCGCGGGCGCGGGGCGGACGCTGACGAGGGCGTCGTCGACCGCGTCCGTCGTCACCGTCGCCGCGAACCGCTCGCGCTCGCTCGCGGGGCCCTCGAACGGTTCGATCCGATCGACGCCGTCGACAGCGCACTCGACCGCGAGGCAGACCGCCGCGCGGAGGCGGTCGACGGTTCCCCACCCGGCCGGCGGGACCCGCGGGAGGTCTCGCTCGCGGAGGCGCCACGTCTCGATCACCAGTTCCGCCTCGCGGGTCGACATCTCTGATCCTCCTTCCGGCGCCGCGAGCAAGTCGCTTTCGCCACGTGCGGAGCCGCGAGTCCGCCCGCCCGTCGCCTCGGTCATCCTCGCGAAACCGAAGCGCTGAACCGTCGGCTCTGAGGACACTCGTTCATGAAGGACAAACGAGTCCTCGTCACGGGCGGCGCGGGATTCATCGGCTCGAACCTCGCGAACCGCCTCGCCGCCGACAACGACGTGATCGCGGTCGACGACACCTACCTCGGCACGCCCGAGAACCTCGACGACGACGTCGAGTTCGTCGAGGCCTCCGTCGTCGACGGCGAGTTCCCGGTCGACGTCGACGCCGTCTTCCACCTCGCCGCGCTCTCCTCGCGGAACATGCACGAGAGCGACCCCCAGCGCGGCTGCCGCGTCAACGTCGAGGGGTTCGTCAACACGGTCGAACGCGCTCGAAAGGAGGGCTGTGACACCGTCGTCTACGCCTCGACCTCCTCGATCTACGGCAGCCGCACCGAGCCCTCGCCGGTCGACATGGACGTGGAGGCGCGCACCGCCTACGAGGCCTCGAAGCTCGCGCGCGAGCGCTACGCCGAGTACTACGCCAACCACCACGACATGGCGATGGCCGGCCTCCGGTTCTTCTCGGTGTATCAGGGGTTCGGCGGCAACGAGGAGCACAAAGGCGAGTACGCGAACACGGTCGCGCAGTTCGCGGACGCGATCGCCGCAGGCGAGTCCCCCGAGCTGTTCGGCGACGGCTCTCAGACCCGCGACTTCACGCACGTCTCGGACGTGGCCCGCGCGTGCGAGCTGGCGGCCGACAACGAGCTGACGGGCGTGTACAACGTCGGCACGCAGGAGGCGTACTCGTTCAACGAGATGGTCGCGATGATCAACGACGCGCTCGGCACCGACGTCGACCCCGAGTACATCGAGTGTCCGTTCGACGGCTACGTCCACGACACGATGGCGGACTACTCGCAGTTCCACGAAGCGACCGGCTGGGAGCCCGAAATTAGCTTCGAAGAGGGCGTCGAACTCGTCTGCGAACCGTACCAGTAAATTCGAACGGGGACGAAGACGGCGGCGGTCAGGACGCGTCGACCGCGCTGCCGGCGGCGACGAGGAAGCCGATGATGGCGGTGATCAGCCCCACCATCCCGATGGCGACGGCGCCGATCTGGAACGCGTCACCGGACAGTCGCTGCGCTGTGAGGAACAGGAAGACGGTCGTGACGAAGCCGACGAGCGCCAGGATCCGCCCGAAGCGGGCGGTGTCGATCCCGGGTTCGCTAGACACGGTTTAGGATCTCCTTGAGGACGCCTTGGTACTCGTCGTCGGTCGCGGCGTTGCCGAGCGAGTGGATCGACTGCGAGATCCACAGCCCCGCCGTGAAGTTGATGAACGCCGCCATCGAGACGGTACCGACCTGTCCCTCGACGAACAGCCCCGTGTACACCGCCCCGATGAACCCCAACACCATGAGGCTGTGCGTGACGAGCGAGCGGGTACCGAAGTCGGCGAGCTGTAGTGACAACCGAGTGCCAACGGCCATATCACTGTGTACGGCCCCGGCGTTAAAGAGGTAGCGCGTGTCGGGGCCTCGTGACGCCACGATCGCCGGCGGTCGCCACGCGGTACCGCACCAGTTTACCGACGCGGCCCCCTAGCCCCTCCCGAATGACTGACGCCGAGCCGACGCACGACGTCGTGGTGTGGGGCGCGACCGGGGTCGCCGGGCGGTTCACGGCCGAGTACCTCGCCGAGCGGTACGGTCCCGACGAACTCTCGCTGGCCGTCGGCGGCCGGGACCGAGCGAGGCTCGACGCGGTCGCCGACGACCTCGCCCGTCGCAGCGACGCGCGGGACGACGTGGCCGTCGTCGTGGGCGACGCCACCGACCCCGAGAGCCTGCGCGCGGTCGCCCGAGACGCGGAGGTGGTGTGTACGACGGTCGGCCCGTACACCCGGCTGGGGACGCCGTTGGTCGAGGCCTGCGTCGAGACCGGCACGGACTACTGCGACCTCACCGGCGAGGTGAACTGGGTGCGCGAGACCGTGGACCGCTTCCACGAGGCGGCGGTCGACGCCGACACCAGGATCGTCCACAGCTGCGGGTTCGACTCGGTCCCGGCGGACCTCGGTACCCTGCTCGCGCAGTCGTGCGCGCGAGAGGCGCACGGCGCGCCCTGCGAGACGGTCCGGATCTACCTCGACGGCGGCAGCGGGAGCGTCAGCGGCGGCACGCTCGCGAGCGCGGGCGAGCTGTTCGAGGCGGCCGCGACCGACCCGCTCGCGCGGGAGACGCTCCGGAACCCCTACTCGCTCGCGCCGCGCGGCGAGCGGAGCGGCGTCGACCCGGGCGCACAGCGGTGGCCGCGGCGGGACGCGCTTCGCGGCGAGTGGACGGCGCCGTCGCCGATGGCCGCGGTGAACGAGCGGGTGGTGCGCCGGAGCAACGCGCTCCTCGGGTACCCGTGGGGGCGCGAGTTCCGGTGTTCGGAGGTGGTCCCGACCGGCGAAGGGGTGCGGGGCGCGGCGACCGCGGGCGCCGTCGCCGGCGGGCTCGGCCTGTTCACGGCCGCGATGTCGGTCGGGCCGCTGCGCTCAGCGCTCCGGCGGTACGTCTTCCCAGACCCGGGCGAGGGGCCAACGCGGGAGGAGGCCGAGGCGGGCCACTTCCGGATCCGCGTCCTCGGACGCGGGACGGCGTCGGACGGTCCCTTCACTGTGGAGGCCGAGTTCGGCGCCGACCGCGACCCGGGGTACGGCGCCACAGCGCGGATGCTCGGCGAGTCGGCCGTCTGTCTGGCGCGCGGCGACGTCGACTCGCCCTTCGACGGCGGCGTGTTGACCCCGGCGTCGGGGATCGGTCGCCCGCTCGCGGACCGGCTGCGCGAGGGCGATTTCACGGTCTCGGTCGACCCGGCCGGACCGACCGTCGGCGAGTGAGCCGCTCAGGCCGACCGCGAGTCCCGCTTCTTGTAGTCGGTGGAGTCGGCGCCGCGGAGCTCTTCGAGTAAGTGGTGGCCGCGCGAGCGCCCTCGCCCACGGAGGTCGCGATCCGCCGGCGGCCGCCGGTGACGTCGCTCGCGGCGTACACCCGGTCGACCGGCGTGGACTGGTCGAGGTCGGTGACGAGGTCCTCGCCCTCGACGGGCACGCCGAGCGTCCCCGCGAGGTCGGTGTAGATGACCGCGGCGGGGTTGTCGCGGTGGCAGTAGGCGTAACACTACGCAGGTGCGTTGTGTATTTCGGACACGTGACGGCCCGAGAGACGAGGGCTCGCGGTCGGCTACTCCTCGTCGAGTGACAGCGCGTCCGTCGGGCACTCCTCGACGCAGGCGGCACACTGGAGGCAGTCGGCGTGGTCCACGACGCCGTCGACCTCGCGGGTCGACCCCTCGAGACCGCCCGGCGAGAACACGTTCCCGTGGTCCGTGACCTCGCCGTCGGCGTACTGCCCCGGACGGATCTCCTGTCGGCAGACCGTCCCGCAGCGGCCGCAGCTCACGCAGGCGTCCGCGTCGACCTCGACGCGCGGTGCCGGATCGCGACCGAGCCCCTCCGCGACGCGGTGGACGGCGTGCGAGAGCGTCCCGGCCGGGCAGATCTGACACCAGGCCCGCTGGTGGTACACGACGCCGAGAACCACCGCGACGAGCGTGCTGACGCCGAGCATCGTGAGGAAGGGCACGCCGAGCGACCCGTCCTGCCGCCACGCGGCGTACAGTCCCGTCCCCAAGAGTCCGGCCGCGGTCAGGCCCACGGCCGCGCGGGTCAGCGGATGCTTGAACCAGTCCGGCGTCCGCTTTCCACGGCTGAACAGGCGGACGTAGCCGTCGAGCAGGCCGCCGCGCGGACAGAGGTGATTACAGTAGAACCGGCCGCGAACGGCGCCGACTCCGACCGCCGCGGCGGCGCAGCCGACGACGCCGACCCCTGCGACGAGCGGGTACCAGAGCGCCGCCGCCAGCAGCCCGACGAAGGCGACGCCGAGGTAGCGCTGCGCGCGTCGCCGTCGTTCGATCGAGCCGTCGTCGACCGGCCGGCGACGGATCGCGTCCAGCCCCCGCTTGTCGAACCACGGGTCCCCGTCGCGTACCCGACGGAACGCCTCGACGAGTCGCTTCGTCCGGTCGCCGGTCGCCGCCGACCGCGCTCGATCCACGAGTTCGCTCGCTCGGGTTCGCAGGCTCATCTTCGACGCGGACGATCCTGTCCGGCGCGTCGAACTTAGTAATTTGGAAAGCACACAATACTACACAATCAATATCCCGTACCGCCCGTTCGTCGCGACTCCGGCCCGTCGCGAGGCTCGGCGGTCACCTCGTCCGAGGTGGGATCGAGCCCGGCCGGCGGACCGGCTGGTGGCGTTCGGCGAGGCGCCGGAAGTTCCCGAATATCTGCTTGCTCGTCCGCGCCGCCTCGACGGACTCGTCGGTGATCCCCTCCAGCACGGAACGCTTCCGTTCGTCCGGGAGGTCTTTCCCCTCAGTCACCCAGACCGCGGTCTCGCGGTCGTACTCCGGGTGGAACTGTACTCCGTAGGTGTTCCCAAGGCGGAAGGCCTGAACGCCGAAGCCGTTGCGTGCGAGCGTCGCCGCGCCCGGGGGAAGCTCGGCGACGCGGTCGGAGTGCGTCTCGAAGCTGGTGAACCGCTCCGGGAGCCCCCTGAACAGCGGGTCCTCGCCGAGCCGCACGACCCGCTCGTATCCGAGCTCGTACTCCCCCATGTCGACGACGCGGCCGCCCAGCGCCTGCGCGAGGAACTGGTGGCCCCAACAGATGCCGAGCGTCGGGACGTCCGCCAGGTGGACCCGACGGATCCACTCCGTCAGCTCGTGGATCCAGTCGCGATCGTCATACGCTGAGGTCTGCGACCCGCTGATGACGACGCCGTCGAACCGCCAGCCGGACGCCGACACCGAGGGCGGGAACTCCCCTTCGCTCGGCTTGTAGACGGCGACGTCCGCGTCGAGCTCTCGTCGGAGGTTCGACTCCGCAGGGGTGTCGCCGACCGACGCGTCGATCACTGCGAAGGTTGCGCTCATGCGTCTACCGAGGCGCGCTGCGGCCAAATCACTTTGCAGGTAATGTGCTATACACACACTACCGATATCCGCCTGACGAGAGCCGGCAGCGCCCGTTCGGTGCCGAACCGAGGCAGCGAGGCGTCCACCCGGTCAGACGATCTCCGAGATCGCTTCGCGGAGGGACAGCCCTTCGCCGACGACGTCGCGTCGGTAATGCATGTAGACCGCGCCGAGCGGCGGCTGGATGACGTACGCCAGCGCGATCGGTAGCACCGCCCCGGATGGCACCGCGTCCGCGGCGACGACGATCGCCAGCGCGATCGACAGGTTTCGCATGCTGGTCGCGTACACGAGCGCGACGCCGCGCCGCGGGTCGAGCAGCGTCCGTCCGACGGCCGCGGCGACGCCGAGGACCGCCGCGTAAAACACCACCAGCGGGACGACCGTCACTACTGACGCGGCCGGATCCGCGAGGATCTGACCGGACCGCATCGTCATCGCGACGAACACGATCAGCATCACGCCCAACGACGACAGTCCGCCGAACAACGGCTTCAGGCGCTTGAAAACCGCCTTTGAATACCGCCGAAGCAACAGCCACCGAGTGGCCGTCCCGGCGGCCATCGGGACGACCACCACCTGCGCGAGCTGTCGGTACAGCGCCGAGGGGTCGAACCCGACGTCAGCGGGCACGAGCACCGACAGGTACGCCGGGAGGATCACGATCGCCGCCAACAGGTTGACCGCCATCGCGACCAGGGCCGCCTCGAGGTCGCCGTCGGCGAGGCCCGTCCACGCGGCGGTCATTCCCGAGGTCGGTATGAGCGCGATGAAGTACAGTCCGACGGCGTACTCGACGCCGCCGCCGAAGAAGCCCCGCGAGAGGGCGACCGCGAACAGCGGCGCCGCGCCGAAGTTGATCAGCAGGCTTAATCCCACGGGACCGGCGTGGTCGCGGACGTTGAGCACCTCCCGGAGATCGATGTTGATCATCATCGGGTAGATCATCAGGAACAGGATCGGGACGACCGCTGCTCGGAGGACCGACGTCGTCTCCGAGCCCGCGACCTGGCCGACGGCCAGCCCGGCGACCAGCGAGGCGACGACGACGTAGATGAGGTTCTCCTTGAGTCCGGTGAGGAACGGGCGTATCATCTGCTGGACGTGGACGAGTTGTGATGCGCGCGCTTGCCGTGCCGATGCGTTCTCTTCCGTGGGGCGGGCGTTCGATCTGTCATCTCTCGACTGTCCGATCGGCCGGCCGTCGACGTCGCCGACCGGCTTCGGGACGCTATACGCGATATCGTGCGACGCAACCAAAAATGTATGGTCTATACAACCGTGTGACTCACCGTGAGGCCCTCGGTCGCGGTTCCGGCCGCACACTTCGCCGACGAGGGGCACTGAGACTTGTTCATGACGTGTTCGCGACGCCGATATCCGAGATTACGGACGGCGAGAGCAGTGCCTAGTGTACACAATCACACGTCGGTGACCGCTCGGCGGAACCGTATACGGGTCAGTCCGGCTTCAGGATGGGATCGACCCCGAAGTCGTGGCCGAGGAAGGAGTCGTGCGTCGGTCTCCCGCGCGTCGCCCGCTCGCCCTACATGTAACCGAGGTCGCGCAGGCGCTCCATCAGGTCCTCCTTGTCCTGGGCGCGGCCGGCGCGCTCGGTCGTGTCCTCGAGGTTCTGGAGCCACGCGGGCTCCTCGGTCGTCTTCTCGGTCGAGACTTCGCTGCCCAGCGAGCGGAACCCGGCGAAGTACTTCGGCGAGATCGGGATGTCCTCCTGGGTGACGCCCTCGGGGAGGTCGTCGTCGGCCTGCGGGATGTACCCCTCGTCGGGGAACGCCTCGACCGTGTCCGGCACGACGAAGTTCCAGAAGGCGTCCCACACGTCGGCCTCGGCGAACTGGAGGATGGGCTGGATGCGGTCGTGCGGCGGGAAGAGATCAGGATCGTGGCGCGGCGAGAAGAACGTCTCGTCGGCGCGGGCCTCCTGTTCGTCCCAGCGGACGCCGGAGATGACGCCGTCGATGTCGTGCTCCTCTAAGGCGTCGTTGAGCGCGACCGTCTTCAGGAGGTGGTTGCCGACGTAGGTGTCGAGCAGGAAGGGGAACGAGTCCTCCTCGAACTCCAGGATCTCCCGGATGTGGTGCTGGTTGTGATCCGAGAGCGCGTCGACGGGGATGTCGTCGCCCGGCTCCAACCCGTGCTCGTCGACGTAGGCGCCCACGTCCTCGTTGCGGGCGTACACGAGGTCGATATCCCACTGGTCGGCCCAGTGTTCGACGAAGTCGGTGATGTCGTCGAAGTGCTGGAAGTGGTCGATGAACACCGCGGTCGGCTTCTCGTAGCCGTACTCCTCGGCGACCTGGTTGATGAAGTACAGCGTCAGCGTGGAGTCCTTCCCGCCCGTCCACATCACCGCGGGGTTGTCGTACTGTTCGAGCCCGCGGCGGGTGACCTCGACCGCCTTCTCGATTTTGTGCTGGATCGACGGGTAGTCGTCCGGGCTCTCGCCCTCGCCGTCGGTGTAGTCGACGTCGACGCTCGCCGGGAAGTCGTCGCTCATACGCCGTAGCAGTCGCCGCCGAGACCAATATGCTTTCTGAATCGGGGTCGCCCGCGAGTCGGTCCCGCGGTCGGCGGCCGCCGCCGCGGTCCCGCGGAACACAAGGGATATGCCGGCCGCCCCGGAACCGTCGCCCATGGGTCTGTTCGACCGGCTCCGCGGCGACGACGACGAGCGCGTCGTCTTCCTCGGGATCGACGGCGTACCGCTCGACCTCGTCGAGGACCACCCCGACGTCTTCGAGAACCTGACCGACATCGCCGAGACCGGTTCCGGGGGGCGCTTGGAGAGCATCGTCCCGCCGGAGTCGAGCGCGTGCTGGCCGAGCCTCACGACCGGGAAGAACCCCGGCGCGACGGGGGTCTACGGCTTTCAGGACCGCGAGGTCGACTCCTACGAGACGTACGTCCCGCTCGGGCGCCACGTGAAGGCGACCCGGCTGTGGGACCGCGTCACGGACGCCGGGCGCGACGCGACCGTCCTCAACGTCCCGGTCACGTTCCCGCCGTCGACGCGGGTCCAGCGGATGGTCTCCGGGTTCCTCTCGCCCGACCTGGAGTCGGCCGCGAGCGACGACGAGGTGCGCGAGACGCTCGACGGGTTCGACTACCGGATCGACGTGAACGCCAAGCTCGGCCACGACGACGACAAGACCGAGTTCATCGAGAACGCGCACGCGACGCTCGACGCCCGCTACGACGCCTTCTCCCACTACCTCGACCGGGACGACTGGGACCTCTTCTTCGGCGTGTTCATGAGCACCGACCGCGTGAACCACTTCCTCTTCGGTGACTACGCGACCGACGGCGAGTACAAGGAGGAGTTCCTGGCGTTCTACCGCGAGCTCGACGGTTACATCGGCGAGATCCGCGACTCGCTCGACGACGACACCACCCTGATCGTCGCCTCCGACCACGGGTTCACCCGACTGGAGTGGGAGGTGAACTGTAACCAGTTCCTCGCCGACGAGGGGTGGCTCTCGTACGCCGCCGACGACCACGACGCGCTCACCGACATCGACGACGAGACGCGAGCGTACTCGCTCATCCCCGGGCGCTTCTACCTCAACCTGGAGGGCCGCGAGCCCAACGGCGTCGTCCCCGAGTCCGAGTACGAGGCGACCCGCGAGGAGCTCATCGACGACCTCGAATCGCTCACCGGCCCCGACGGCCGACAGGTGTGCCGCCGGATCGTGAAAGGCGAGACCGTCTTCGACGGCGACCACGACGGTATCGCGCCCGACCTCGTCGTCATCCCCGCGGACGGGTTCGACCTCAAGTCCGGCTTCTCCGGCAAGGAGGCCGTCTTCACCGAAGGCCCGCGCAACGGGATGCACAAGTTCGAGAACTCGCTGCTGTACTCGACCGACCCCGACCTCGACCTGTCCGACGCGAACCTCTTCGACGTGACGCCGACCGTCCTCGACCTGCTGGACGTCGAGGCCGACGACGAGTTCGACGGCGAGAGCCTGCTGAGCTGACGGCGCTCGCTGCCGCGCGTTACTTCTCCGCCGTCGGCCGCGAACAGCGCAGACAGAGGATCCCGGTCCCCGCCCAGTTCACGTGGGTCGACCCGCAGTGCGGGCACTGGTGAGTCTCGTTGTTGTACTCGGTCGTCCCCCGGGGCGCGGCGAGGTGACCGTCGTCGACCGCGCGCTCGACCAGTCCGGGAAACCGCTGCTTCTTGAACCGGGCGCGATGCGCGAGGAACTCGCCCGGTCGGCTCGGGTCGCTCCCGTGGAGGTCCTCCCACTTGATCGCTATCTCGCCGTCCGCCTGCCCCCGCGCGACCTGTTTGACCGTCGCGGCCGCGGCCTCGAAGAGCGGGGTCGTCGCGAGCGCCTGCGGGGAGTCGACCGCGTCGCCCGCGGCCGCGTACCGCTCGGCCGCGTCGTCGTAGGCCGCTTCGGCGCCGTCGAGGCCGCCCGCGACCCGGAAGTCGGCCACGAACTCCGCGAGGCAGGCCGTCTGTCCCGGCTCGTCGAGGACCGTCTCGAAGTCGCGGGCCGCGGCGAGCCCCTCGACCGCGCGCTGGGTCGCGCGCCCGTCGCGGCCCGCGGCGCGGTACGCGACCGTCGCCGCGAGCAGCTGCTGGAGCCCCTGCCCGATCCATCCCTTCTCGTCCGGTTCGAACGGGTCGCGATCGGGGCGCGGGTCCGCGAGCACGCGCCGTCCCCCTCGCGTGTAGCGGTTCCCGGCGCGCTCGTACTCGCGGCTCGCCAGCGCGTCGACCGCCGCGTCGTGGTGTCCGCCGTCGTTCGTGTTCACACGCGCGATACGGGCGGGGACGGGTTACGCCTGACGCCCCGGCGCGGGCGTCCGCTCCGCGAGGGCCCGGTAGAACGCCACGGAGTAGGTCGTCCACAGCGCGCCGAGGAGGCCGGTGACCGCGACCACGCCGACTCCGACGCCGACGGTCCCCAGCGTGCCGAGTTCGACGCTCGGCAGCCACGCCGGGGCCGTGTCTATCGCGGGCGGCGCGAGCGTCAGCGCCGCGGCGGCGACGAGGAGGCCGAACGGCGCGCCGACGGCGGCGAGGATGACCGTGTACGGGATCGCGGCCCCGAGGTTCGACCGCACGAGCCGGACGCTACGGCGGAACGCGGCGACGAGTTCGGCGTCCTCGACGACGACTGCGTGCGCGTAGAACTGGAGGAAGAACGTGACGAGCAGGTACGCGCCGAACAGGCCGACGACGATTATTCCGAGCACCGCGACGAGCGTGACGTCCTCGGCGGGGATCCGAACGAACCCGGCGGGCCCGCCCACGACGCTCCCTGCGACGCCGAGGACGATCCCGACGACGAATAGGAACCCGAACGCGAGGCTCACGCCCACCAGCGCGAGGTACGCGACGAGCAGCGGCAGGTAGTGGTCGCGGCCCGCGGCGACGAGCGTCGCGACGCCCGTCCGACCGTCGAGCGCCTCGTCCGCCATGGCGAGCAGGCCGCCCTGGAAGAAGGGGACGACGAGGATCAGCACGCCGAACGTCAGCGCGGAGACCGCGGCCGCGAGCCCGGGGCTCGCGGTCGGCCGCACGATGAGGTCGGGGAACTGCGCGAGCGCGAACAGCGCCGAGACGGCGACGAGGACGGGATTCCTCGCGACGCCGCCGACGGCCGGTCGGATCGCGCGGAGGGCTGGCATTGACGCTCTTTGTCGCGGAGGACGCTAAAAGCCTCTCGGCGCCCGCGAGGTCCCGACCATACTTACTCCCGGGCGCCGAACCCGTCGTATGGAGAGCCCGGACGGCGCTACCCGCTCGGCGTCGGACTCGATGTCGGGGACCGCCTCGCGACCGGAGCCAGAGTCATCGTCGCCGCAGACCAGCGGTCTGGTCGAGTGGCTCCTCGTCGCCGCGCTGCTCGCGGTCCCGATGGCGGTCGTCCCCGGCGACGGCGCGCCGACACTGGTGAGCCTCTGGGGGTTCGTCACGCTCGGCGGCGACGGCGGCGGGATCGGCGGCTACCCGGTGTGGGCGTACTTCCTCGACCAGCCGCGCCCGTTCGCGACGCTCCCCCCGTCGATCCGGGCGTGGCCGCTCGCGCTCGGCTTCCACCTGCTCGCGGCCGGGAGCGCCACGAGCGGGGTCGCGCTCGGCCGCGAGGACCGCCGGGTCACGGGGGGCCTCCTCGTGCTCGCGGCGGCCGCGACGCTGTGGGTCGCGGCGGGGCTGGGCGTGCGCTTCGGCGTCGGGACGACCGCCGGCTGGCTGGCCGTCCTCCCGATGGGAACGGTCGCGACGCTCGCGGTCGGCGCCGTGCGCTACGGAGGCGATCTCCGGCGGATCGTCGCTCGGTGACGACCCGGATCGACCGGACCCCGGCCGGCCCATCTATCGCTCTCCTTCCCGGACCCGGGACGCATGACTCCGTTCGTGACGGTGCTCGGCGCGACGAGCGCCGCGAGGCTCCCCAGTCCACTCGGCGCGGTCCCCGTGTTCTTCAGCGCGGGTGCCCCACCAGACGTACGACGCCGCCCTCAGGTTCGCGCCCGGGGCGATGACCGCGGCCAGCGTGTTCGGTCTCGCGGCCCCGGGACTGGAACGGGGGACGCTCCCGGGGGTGACGACGGGCGCGCCCGTCGGCGGCGTCGGCCCTCTCGACCGGGCCGTGCTCCGTCGCATCCGGGTTCGCACCGGGCGGGATGCGCGCGGTCGCGTTCCGGGAGCTGGTCCCCTCGCCGTCGTCGACGCGGTTATCGTCGTCTGAGCAGGGCCGATTTTCGCGACATCGGTCTCGACCGCGGTCGCGTTCCGCGTGGTAGAGCGCGCGTCGAGGCGGGTTTCCCGCAAGGATTAATCGACTCGACCGCGTCGAGGGGCGCGATGACACGAACCCGGTTCCCGCCCTCAGCCTCCGACGGCGACCGCCCCCGACCGAACCGGCGCGGACGTACTCGCGGACCGGGCGAGGCGTGCGAGGGGGGACGGTGACGCTGTACGCCGTCGATGCGATCGACGATGCGATCGACGCGACGCGGTCGCTGCTCTGGCCGTTCGACGTGGGACGGTGGCTCCGGCTGATGCTCGTCGTCTTTTTCGTCGGCGGCGCCGGGGGCTCCACGACGTCGCAGTTCGGGGGGAGCGCCTCCACCGGCTCCGGCCCCCAGCCGGGGTCGCTCCCACAGCCGTACCCACCGGAAACGGTCCTCCCCGGCGGCGCCGAGCTACTCGTGATCGGGGCCGTCCTGGCGGCCGTCGCCGCGGTCGTCCTCGGACTCCTGTTCGTCGGGTCGGTGATGGAGTTCGTCTTCGTCGAGTCGCTCCGCCGAGAGGCGGTCTCGATCCGGCGGTACTGGCGCGACCGCTGGCGGGCCGGCGTGCGGCTCTTCGGCTTCCGACTCCTCCTCGGCGCCATCACGCTGACGCTCGCCGGCGCGGTGCTCACGCCAGCGCTGTTGCCGGCGCTCTCCGGCGAGGGGTCCGTCGCCGTCGGACTGCTGCTTCTCGCGGCACCGGTGTTGCTCGGACTCACCGTCGTCAGCGGCCTCGTTGGGGGGTTCACGACGAACTTCGTCGTGCCCGTGATGCTGGTCGAGGAGCGGTCGGTGGTATCCGCGTGGCGCCGGTTCTGGCCCGTGCTGACCGGGCAGTGGAAGCAGTACGCCGCGTACGTCGCCCTCGCGTTCGTGCTCCGGACCGCGGCCGGAGTCCTTTCGGCCGTCGCGGTCGTTTTCGGCGTGATCGCGGCCGCAATCCCGTTCGGAATCACCGGGGCCGTTGGGCTCGCGCTCCTCTCGGTCGCCACCCCGGTCGGCGCGGCCCTGATCGCCGTCTCGGTCGTGCTGTTCGTGCTCGCGGTCGTCGCCGTCGCCCTGTTCGTTTCGGTGCCCGTACAGACGTACCTCCGGTACTACGCGCTGTTCGTGTTGGGGGACACCGACGCCGAGTTCGACCTCATCGCCGAGCGGCGACGCGCGGTCAGGGAGTGATTCCGCGAAGTCCCTGGCCCGGAGACCGGCCGGTGGCTCCGACTACTCGTTCTCCGGGCTGCTCGGATGGTAGTCGGTGTCGTACTGTCCCGGGTTCCCGTCCACGCGGTCGGGGTTGATCCGACCGCCGAGCAGCATGAAGTCGAGGACGGTACAGTACAGCATCGCCTCGACGACGGGGACCGCCCGCGGCGGGAGGACCGGGTCGTGGCGGCCGACGACCTGGATCTCCTTCTCCTCGCCCGTCTCCCAGTCGGCGGAGCGCTGCTTCTTCGGGATCGAGGTGGGCGCGTGCCACGTCGCCTCGCCGTAGATCGGCTCGCCGGTCGTGATCCCGCCCTGGAGGCCGCCGTGGTCGTTCCCCTCGGGGACGGGGTCGCCCTCGTCGCTCTCGACGTGATCGAACGACTCGCCGTCGTCGAACGTCCAGTCCTCGTTGCGCTCGCTGCCGGCGACGTGGTTCGCGTCCTTCCCGAGCCCGTACTCGACGCCGGTCGTGGCGGGAATGGAGAACATCGCCTGCCCGAGCCGCGCGGGGAAGCTGTCGAACCGCGGGGCGCCGAGCCCGCGCGGGACGCCGCGACACTCGAAGTAGATCGACCCGCCGATCGAGTCGCCCTGCTCTTGGTACTCCTCGATCAGCTCCTGCATCTCGGCGGCCGCCTCGGGGTCGGCACAGCGCACGTCGTTCTCCTCGCTGCGTTCGAGCAGCTGTTCGAAGCTCACCGGGTCGGCCTCCACGTCGCCGATGCGGTTGACGTGGGCCTTGATCTCCACGTCGTGCTCCGAGGCGTCGAGGACCTGCTCCGCGACGGCGCCGGCCGCGACCCAGTTCACCGTCTCCCGGGCCGAGGAACGCCCGCCGCCGCCCCAGTTGCGCGTGCCGAACTTCGCCGAGTAGGTGTAGTCGCCGTGCGAGGGCCGGGGGGCCGTGACGTACGGCTCGTACTTCCCCGAGCGCGCGTCCTTGTTCTGGATCACCATGCCGATCGGCGTGCCGGTCGTGTACCCGTCCTGAACGCCGGAGTTGACGACGACCTCGTCGGGCTCGCCGCGCGAGGTGGTGATCATCGACTGACCCGGCTTGCGCCGGTCGAGCTGCGCCTGGATGGCCTCCTCGTCGAGTTCGACGCCCGCCGGCACGCCGGAGACGGTGACGCCCATCGCGTCGCCGTGGCTCTCGCCGTAGGTCGTCAGCTGGAAGAGTCGACCGAACCGGTTCCCGTTCATACCGGTACGTGTGGCCGGGGGCATATAGGGGTTGCAATCCGCGCAACGGGTGACGACCGGGCGCACGCACCCAAATTCAGCTTTCCGCTGAGGTTGCTCGCCGAGCGTCACGGCTCGGGCCGCTCGCCGAGCGTCACGGCTCGGGCCGCTCGCCGAGCGTCACGTCGAGGGTCTCCTCGCTACCGTCGCGCACCACGGTGACGGCGACCGTGTCGCCGGGGTCCGTCTCCAGGGCGAGGTACCGCGAGAGGTCGGGGTTGTCCGCGATCTCGGTCCCGTCGAGCGCGACGATCACGTCGCCGCCGGTCGGCACCGTCGCGCCGTCGACAGTCGCCTCCCCGTCCGTGCCGCGGAGGACGCCGTCGGCGGGGCCGTCGTCGACGACGCCGGCGACGTAGACGCCGCTGGCGTCCGGGAGGTCGTTGCCGGCCGCGAGCAGCGGATCGACCCGAACGACGCTCACGCCCATGAACGAGTGGTCGTAGCTCCCGGTCTCGATGAGCGCCGGGACCACCTCGTTCACGAGCCGCGCGGAGACGCCGAAGCCGATGTTGTCGCCCCGCGTCGCGGTCGCGACGCCGACGACCGTGCCGTCGAGGGTGACGATCGGCCCCCCGCTGTTGCCGGGGTTCAGCGCCGCGTCGGTCTGGATCGCGTCCGCGATCGAGAAGCGGCCGGGCGCCGTCGACGCCGGAATCGTCCGGTTACGCCCGCTGACGATTCCCTGGGTCGCCGACCCCGACAGGCCGAGCGGCGCGCCGACGACGAGGACCCGGGTGCCGACCGGCGGGAGGTCGGTCGCGACCGGGAGCGGGTCCCCGGGGAGCCCCGCGTCGAGTTCGACGACCGCGAGGTCGCTGTACGGGTCGCGACCGACGACGGTCGCGTTCACCCACGTCTCGTCGGTCGCCTGAACGCGGATCGTGTCGGGATCGCCGATCACGTGGTCGTTCGTCACCAGGTGCGTCTCGTCGTAGAGAAACCCGGAGCCCTGTCCCGCGGCGCCGCCCTCCCCCGGCCCGAAGACGGTCTCCCGGCTCTCGACGTACGTCTGGACGCGCGCGACCGACGGGACGACGGCCTCGTACACGTCGACGTAGTCGGGGTCGTCGGCGGTCACCGGCGGCTCGATCTGCTGTTTCCCTCGCGGAGCGTCGTCGTCGGTCGCCCCGCCGATCGCGCCGAGACAGCCGGCGGTCGACGCGCCGGCGATCGCCGCCCCGACCCCGAGGACCTCGCGTCGGGTTCGTTTCATACCATCCGATAGGAGCCGCGCTCGATTAAGCGATCGGCCGCCGAGGCCTCGACGCCGCGACCGAGTCCCCCCGCGGTCCGGTCCGGGACCGATGGGGGTATGTAACGGGATCCCGTTGGTGAAAGCGTGCGCGACCGCCTCACCTCCGACCTCGGCGTGTACGCCCTCTCCGGGCTGTTCTCGCTCGTCGTCTTCGTGCTCGCGCTCGGCGTCCTCTCGCGGACGCTCCCCGGCGGGCTCGCGAGCCGCCAGCTCGGCGGCCTGATCCTCGGTTACCTCCTGTTCGTCGGCGTGTACACGACGGCGTGGTTCATCTACACCGGGATCGACAGCCGCGAAGAGGTCTAACGGGGGGTCGTCGCTCGCAAACGCCGGTTCCGGAACCGCGGATCCGGCTGCCGAACCGTTTTCACGCCGCCCCGCGACGGGGGCCGTATGAGCCGGGACACCATCTCCTTCGACGTCGACGACCGCGGGGTCGCGACGGTCACCGTCGACCGACCGGAACAGCTCAACGCGCTCACCGTCGAGACGCTCGAAGCGATCGAGGACGCGCTGGACGAGGCGGCCGACCGCGACGCGCGCGCCCTCGTGATCGCCGGCGCGGGCGACGAGGCGTTCGTCGCGGGCGCCGACATCTCCTACATGGTCGAGATGTCGACGCCGGAGGCGCAGGCGTACGCCGAGCTCGGCCACCGCGTCGCGGACGCGATCGAGTCGTTCCCGGCGCCGACGGTCGCCGCGGTCGACGGATACGCCTTCGGCGGCGGCTGCGAGCTCGCGCTTGCCTGCGACCTCCGGGTCGCGGCCGAGAGCGCGGTCCTCGGGCAGACGGAGATCGACCTCGGGATCATCCCGGGCTGGGGCGGCACGCAGCGCCTCCCGGCCCTCGTCGGCGACGAGGTCGCGCGGCGGCTGATCTTCCTCGGCGAGCGCATCGACGCGGCCGAGGCGGCCGAGGTCGGCTTCGTCGGCGAGGTCGTCGCCGACGAGGACTTCGACGACCGGATCGACGAGCTGACCGGCGAGCTGGCGGCGAAGCCCGCGACCGCGCTGCGCGCCGCGAAGGAGGCGCTGAACGCGGCCGGGGACGGCGCCGCGGCGACCGGCCACGCCCTCGAACGCCGGGCGTGGGCCGGCCTGTTCGGCACCCACGACCAGCGCGAGGGGATGCGGGCGTTCTTAGAGAAACGGGAGCCGGAGTTCGAGTAGACAGTTCCGGCGGACGCGAGTCTGTTGCGGCGACGTTCATGTCGATCGACAGTTCGCGTACGAACGTTCGGGCGCCGCACTCCGTGCCATCGTCTCCCACCGCGATCCCGTAACCGCCACGCTTTATTAATCCGCCCGAGTACCCGCGACATGGACCAGTTGCGGCAGTCGCTCCTCGACGCGCCGATCATCGAGAAAGGCGAGTACCAGTACTTCGTCCACCCGATCAGCGACGGCGTCCCGATGCTCGAACCGGAGCTGCTCCGGGAGATCGTCATCCGGATCATCCGGAAGGCTGAGCTCGAGAACGTCGACAAGATCGTCACCCCCGCGGCGATGGGGATCCACATCTCGACCGCGCTCTCGCTGATGACCGACATCCCCCTCGTGGTCATCCGGAAGCGCCAGTACGGCCTCGACGGCGAGGTCCCGCTGTTCCAGGAGACCGGCTACTCCGAGTCGGAGATGTACATCAACGACGTCGAGGAGGGCGACCGCGTGCTCGTGCTCGACGACGTGCTCTCGACGGGCGGCACGATGAAGGCCATCCTCGACGCGCTCACCGACGAGGTCGGCGCCGACGTCGTCGACGTGGTCGCCGTGATCAAGAAGGCCGGCGAGAACGAACTCGACGACACCGACTACAACGTGAAGACGCTGATCAACGTGACCGTCGAGGACGGCGAGGTCGTGATCGTCGACGCGCAGGGCGACGAATAGGCCGTCCGCAGCGGAACCGCGGTGAAACCCGCGAATTTTCTGGTTAGCCGCTTATAGGTAGTCGACTACGCAGCGGCGACGAACTCCTCTAAAGCCCCAGCCGTGAGGACTCGCGCGGCTCGTTGCGCGCCTCGCTCGGTCGCTCGCGTTGCTCGCTCCGTCGCTGCGGTGCTTACTGCGCCGTGCTTCGTCCTCACGGCTGCCCCTTTGAGTCCCGCCCCGTACCGCACCCTCACGCCTCCCCAGCCTCGCGGCTCCCGTCGCTTCGCTCCGGTCGCCGCGTCCCTCGCACGCGCACCTCGCGCCCTGCCGGGCGCTCGGCGGCGCGCGCCGACCGCATCGCTGAGTCAATTTATAAACCCGGCGCCGTCCTTCATCGCTGCCGGCCGCGGGCGCCTTTTGTGTCGGGGGCGTGAATGGGGGCGTACACATGACCAGCGCGCTGTTCGTCGTGAGCGAAGAAGGGTACTGGGCCGAGGAGTGTATCGAACCGCTGACCACGCTCGAAAGCGAGGGCGTCGACGTGACGGTCGCGACGCCGTCCGGATCGCCGCCGGTCGTCGACGAGCGGTCGCTCGACCCGGAGGCCGCTGGCGGCGAGGAACGCGTCGCGGAGCTTCGCGAGGTCGACGAGAGCCACCCCGAACTCAACGATCCGGAGCCGATCGCGACGGTCGAGGCCGACGGCTACGACGCGGTCGTCTTCCCCGGCGGGCACGGCACCGTCTGGGACGTGAACCAGGACCGCCACGCCCGCCAGCTCCTGCTCGACGCGGTCGCGGGCGACGACGGCGTCGCCCTCGTCGTCTGTCACGCGGTCGGCATCCTCGGGTTCACCCGCGAGGCCGACGGGACGCCGCTCGTCGAGGGGCGCTCGGTGACCGGCTTCCCGAACGCGTGGGAGGAGGACATCGTCGACGAGGCCGACGTGCTGCCGGACGGCCGGAAGCTCCCGTACTGGGTCGAAGACGAGGTCGTCCTCGCCGGCGCCGACTGGGACGCCGAACTCGACGCCGACGCGAGCGTCACGGTCGACGGCGACCTGATCACCGCGCGCGGCCCGGGCTCCTCGGCCGACGCGGCGACGACGCTGCTGGACGAGCTGTAAGCCGCGCGAGCCTCCCTACCGGATCACGAACGCCGGTTCCTCGATCCGCTCGCTCCTACACTCGGGACACCGCGACGGCTCGTTCACCGGGTCGTCGAAGCCGTCGAACCCGCACTCGCTACAGGTCGGCGGCGCGACGAGGAACTCCTCGTCCGCGTCGCCCCCGCCGGCGTTCCCCTCTCGGACCGACCGCGAGACGTGGTCGAGGTGTTCGTACACGGTCGGCGTCGGCAGCGACAGCGTCTCGGCGAGGTCGCTCGCCGTCCGCGGCTCCTCCCGGAGCGCGTCGGCGATCCGCTGGCGGGTCGTCTCCATGGGCGAACGTCGAGGGCGACGCGCAAAACGGTCCGGGATCGGAGCGCGAGCGCTCGGAGGCGAGTCAGCGGGCGCACGGCGTCGACACCCCCGGGCGAATCGGAGACGACTCGGGCACAAGAGGTATGTCACCGGGGTGAGACGGAGCGGGTATGAAAGCCGTCGTACTCGCGGGTGGCTACGCGACCAGGCTCTGGCCGATCACCGAACACCGGCCGAAGATGTTCCTGCCGGTGGGCGAGAACACCGTCATCGACGAGATATTCGAGGACTTGGAGGCCGACGATAGGGTCGACGAGGTGTTTGTCTCGACCAACGAGCGCTTCGCCGACACCTTCGCCGAGTACCTCGCCGACAGCCCGTTCGAGAAGCCGACGCTGTCGGTCGAAGAGACCGTCGAGGAGGACGAGAAGTTCGGCGTGGTGGGGGCGCTCGAACAGCTCGTCGACCGCGAGGGCGTCGACGACGACCTGATCGTCGTCGCCGGCGACAACATGATCAGCTTCGACATCGCCGACTTCGCCGACTTCTTCGAGGACAAGGGGACGCCGACGCTCGCGGCCTACGACGTGGGCGACCGCGAGCGCGCGAAGTCGTACGGGCTCGTCCAGCTGGACGGCGACGAGGTGGTCGACTTCCAGGAGAAGCCAGCGGACCCGCAGTCGACGCTGGTCTCCATCGCCTGCTACGCGTTCCCCGCGGAGACGCTCCCGAAGCTCACCACCTACCTCGACGACGACAACAACCCGGACGAGCCGGGGTGGTTCCTCCAGTGGCTCCAGCGGCGCGGCGCGGTCCACGCGTTCACCTTCGACGGCGCGTGGTTCGACATCGGCACCGCCGACTCCTACCTCGACGCGGTCGAGTACGCGCTCGACGGCGGAACGCTCGTCGCCGACGACGCGACCGTCGAGGGGAGCGACCTCGGCGGCGTGGTCCACGTCATGTCGGGCGCGACGGTGACCGACTCGACGCTCGACCGCGCGGTCGTCTTCGAGGACGCGACGATCGCCGACTCCGAGGTCCGCAACTCCGTGATCGACACGGGCGCCACCCTGGAGGGCGTCGCCCTCTCGGGCGCGCTGATCGGTTCATACACCTCGATCACCGAAGGCGACGACTTCTGAGCGCGTCGCGACCGCCGGGGCGCCCTGCGCCCTCGCGGTCAGTCGCCGTCAGCCGGTGTCAGCCGCCGTTTGTTCCCCTCTCAGCTAGCCACCGCCCTGCTCACTCGCGGTCAATCGCCGTCCGTCCCGGCCTGCGCGTGCGTGTGGTGATAGCAGTCGAACGCGGGCTCGTCGCCGTCGGTCGCGGGGTAGAAACAAACCCGCTGGTAGCGCTCGTTGTCGAGCAGGTTCGCCACGAACCCGCCGGTGTGACGGGAGACCGAGTCGTACTGATCGCCGCAGGCGGGACAGTCCGGCGGCGGGTCCTCGGGAACGTACATGCGGCGTAGCGTTCGTAGGTACGGGGCCGAGCCGGAAAACGACCCCGCCGAGGCGCGGGTGCGATCCGCCCCGAGTCGGCAGGTCAGGACCCGTTCGAGCCGTCGCCGCTGCCGCCCTCGACGCCGAGCGCGTCGAACAGCTTCCGGCGGACCGCCTCCTCGGTGAGGTGGAGGAGCGTGTCGCGGTTCTCGCCGCTCGCCTCGATGCCGGTGAAGATGCCGAGCGGGATCTCTAACGAGCCCTGCGTCGAGTGGCCCGCTGCGTCGCCCATCTCCGAGAACGCCTCGTCGAGGACGTTGCCGATGTTCAGCCGGATGTCCTTCGAGCGGGCCGCGAGGTAGATCTTCTCGTCGGCGATGCCCAGCACGGCCGTCGTCGTGATCCCCTCCAAGTTGAGGAGGTGCTGGGCCGCCTGCGCGAGCGCCTCGCGGTCGCGGATGAACCCGGCCGTCGAGAAGAGGTGGCTCCCCTGGACCTCGCGGTTCTGGATCGCCTCCGCGAGCACGTCCAGCGTCTCCGGGCTCATCGACGGCGACTCCACCTGTTCGAGGGTGTCGTGGTTCGCGAACGGGTGGAGGTACGCGGCCGCGGTCAGGTCGGCCGGCGTCGTGTCGCGCTTGAAGTCGAGCGTCTCGGCGCGGATCCCGTACAGCAGCGCGGTCGCGACCGCCTCCGAGGGCGACTGGTCGAACTCCTGGAGGTACTTCGTGAGGATCGTCGACGTCGAGGAGACGTTGGTGCGCACGTCGACGAACCGCGCGTCGAACGGCACCTCCGACTCCAGGTGGTCGAGGTAGATGTCGACGGACACGTCGAGGTCGAGGTCCTCGGCCGCGGCCTTCGCGAGGTCGACGGCCGCGACGGTCGCGTACTCCGAGAGCGCCGGCGCCTCGCCGCGGGCGAGCAGGTCGATGCCGAGGAGGTTGACGAACGCGCGGTTCTCCTGGTGGCCCACGTCGCCGGAGTAGATGATGTCGGCGTCGACGCCGAACGCCTCGGCGACGGCTTGGAGCGCGGTGGCGGACGCGATCGAGTCCGGCTCGGGGTTGTCGTGGGTGAGGATCGCCATGCGGTCGCCCCCGTCCTCGATGATCTCCGCGAGCTGACGCGCCATGTACTCCAGCTCGCCGGTCTCCAGCGACTGGAGCGCGCTGTCGGCGATCACCGTCGAGGGGTTGATCACCACGTCCGCGCCGCGCTCGCGCAGCTCGTCCTCGCTGACGGGGTCCGACGCCCGGACGACGACGTAGTGGTCGCCGCCGGTCTCCCTGACCGCGGAGACCGCGGCCTTGTTCGCCTCCACGTCGCTCGCGAGGACCAGGACGATGTCCCGGTCGCCGAGCTCGTCGACGACGTCCGGCTCGACGATGTCTTGGACGCGCGCGTTGAGGTCCTGATCGCGGAGCGCCTCGACGCGGCTCTCGTCGCGGTCGAGGATGAGGACGTCCTTCCCGCGCTCGGTCAGTTCCTCAGCGACTGCGTGACCGACGCTTCCACAGCCGAGGATGGCGTATCGGGTCCGCGCGGATCCGGATGCCCCACTACTCATTGGAGGGATTTCCGCGGCACGACACTTAACGAGTGCGCTCTCACCGTCCGCGCGGGGTTCGTCTGTGCGCCCCGAACGTGTGACCGACCGGGCTCCCCGCGCCGTCGTCTCCGTCGAGTCGACCGCCCTCGGCATTCCGATCGGTCGGCCCGAGCGCACGCGGGTCGACGCCGCTCTCGCCTTCCGGATCCGAGCCGTCCGACCGTCGTCGAATGAAAAGGTCTTTTAACTCGACAGCGGTACAATTTGGTGAGGGCCGGTAGCTCAGTTAGGGAGAGCGACGGACTCTTAATCCGTCGGTCGCGTGTTCAAATCGCGCCCGGCCCGTATCCTGAACCGCAGAGCGACGGCGACGCGGTGACTCGCCTCGACGCGGCGTTGTATGTCCGCGCTCTCCGATCGCAGACCCATGACGGACCTTGACGGCGCGGCGGCGGTCTCGGTGGTCAACCCCTCCGCGGTGCGGACCGAGTTCGGCAGCGAGGAGGGCGAGCCGTTCGAAGAGCGCTTCGAGCCCGGCAGCGTCACCGAACCCGAGGAGGCCGCGGAGGCCATCGCGTTCGCGGCGTCGCGCCCGGGCTCGTCGGCCCACGAGATCGACCTCTACCGCCGGGACAAGTACGCCGACACGATGTGAGCGGGGCGGGTCGGCGCGGCGTTTCGAATCGTAACCCCTTTTGAACCGGTCGGCGCGGATCCGGTGTGAGCAACGCGGGCGCGACCGACGGGGCGAAGCGATCGCAGTTCTGGGCGCTCTACCTCACCCGGTTCGCCGAGGGGTTCGGGTTCATCACGCTGCTGACGCTGCTGCCGACGTACATCAACGCCCTGGACCCGCAGGCGACGACGGTGTTGGGGGTCACGCTCTCCGCCGGCTTCGTCATCGGGATGTACACCACCGGGTTCACGCTCGCGCAGACGGTCGCCGTGGTTCCGCTCGCGTGGGCGGGCGACCGGTTCGACAAGCGGCTCGTGCTGCTCGGCGTCCTCGGCGTCGGCGCGGGCGTGTACGCCCTCTTCCCGCTCGTCGACACCTCGGGCACGTTCATCCTCGTCCGCGCGCTCCAGGGGCTCGTCGTCACCGGCGCGGGGCTGATGACGCTCTCGCTCGTCGGCCAGATCGCCGGCGCCGGGACGCGGGCCGACAAGATCGGCAAGGCGAACGCCGCCTCGTTCGGGGCCTCGATACTGGGGTCGCTCGGTGCGGGCGCCGTCTACGACGCCGTCGGCTTCGGGCCGGTGTTCGCGATCATCGCGGCGCTGATGGTCGCCGCGTGGCTCGTCACGTGGGGGGTCCTCGACCCGGACCCCACGCGGGTCGGGGGGTTCCCGTTCAGCGACCTCGCGGTGAACCGGCGGATCCTGACCATCTCGACGTTCCGCGCGCAGTACGCCTTCGCCGTGACGATGGTGCGGACGTGGGTGCCGATCTACGCCGGGACCGAACTGGCTGCCGGGGGGCTCGCGGTCGGCGCGACCGCGGTCGCGGTGACGGTCACCGCCGAGAAGGCGACCAACATGGTCGGCCAGCTGTTCACCGGCCGGCTCTCCGACGCCTACGGGCGGTCGCTGTTCGTCTTCGCCGGCGGCGGGGCCTACGGCGCGGTCGCGGTCGCGATCCCCTTCTCCGCGGCCGTCGGGAGCGCGCTCGGCGCGGGCGTGACGGTGCCGATCCTCGGCGAGCTTCCGCCGGCGTACCTCCCGCTGGTCGCCTTCTCCGGGCTGCTCGGCGTCGCGGACTCCTTCCGCGAGCCCGCCAGCATGGCGCTGTTCGCCGACGAGGGGACCGACGACGGCGGCGTCGCCTCCAGCTTCGGCATCCGCGAACTGGTGTGGCGGCCGGGCTCCGTGGCCGGGCCGCTCATCGCCGGCTGGCTGATGGTCGAGGTGAGCATGGGGTCGGTCTTCTACGTCGGCGGCGCCTTCGCGATCACCGGCGTCGTAGCGTTCCTCGGGATCCTCGCCGCCGATCACGGCCGCGCGGCGTTGACCGCGTGGTAGCGGCCGCGCTCGCGAGGCGAGCGCGACGCCGGTCGACTACCGCTTCCGGAGCGCGGCGCGATAGCGGGGCCCCTCGCCCGATCCCGAGCGGTCGACCGCCTCGACCTTCCACCCGGTCCCGCTCGCCGCCTCGCGGAGTCGGTCCGGCGAGAAGAGGGTGAAGCGGAGCGTCGGGTCCCGCTCGCCGTCGTACGCGAACCACATGACGCGGCCCGCGAGCCCGGGCGTCGGGTCCTCGCGGTAGCCGAGGAGGTCGGCGGCGCCCGGGTGGTCGGGGTCGTAGCAGTCGACGACCGCGGTCGCGTCCGGCGTCGTCACGAACGCGAGGTCGCCGAGGAACGCGGAGAGCCCGCGCATCGACCCCGCCAGTCCGATCTGTGTCCCTATCGCGATCGCCGAGGCGAACCGGTCGCGCTCGAACGCCTCCCGGAGGGCGAACATGTCGGCCTCGCGGGCGTCGACGACGCCGCGCTCGCGCATCGTCTCGACGAGCGCCGGGCTGGACTCGACGGCGACGGTCTCGAACCGCTCCTGAAACCGCAGCGCGTGGCGGCCCGCCCCGGCGCCGAGGTCGACCAGCGGCCCGCTGAGCCGCGACGCGAGCCACGGCCCCGCGTCGCTCTCCCGGTCGAACCCGGTGAGGTAGAACGCCTCGATCGGGTGCTCGCGCGTCTCCTCGCCGTCTCCCTGCCGGAGCGGCTCAGTCCGCTCGCCTCGGTGGTGGTCCCGGATCGCGCGTCCGAAGGCGTCGGTCACGGCGGCACGGTCGGCTCCCCGGAAAAAAAAGCGAGCGGGAACGGCGGTATCGGTTCGCACGGGGGCGACCGGGTCCGTCTCGACTGGGTCGGCCGCTCGCCCAGATTCGTCCCGACGGGGTCGGCTGCGCGGCCGGGCCGCGCACCCGGACCGCGGTTCAGGCCTCGTGTCCCCGCGCCGCCAGCGCGTCCTCTAACGCGGCGAGGACGTACTCGACGTTCTTCGGGCGAGCGGAGTAGCCCATACAGCCGATCCGCCAGATGTCGCCCTCCAAGTCGCCGAGGCCCGAGGCGATCTCCAGGTCGTACTCGTCGAGGAGGTGGTCGATGACCGCACCGTCGTCGACGCCGTCCGGCACCCGCACCGCGTTGAGGCTCGGGAGCCAGTACTCCTCGGGGGCGTTCATCTCCAGGCCGAGGTCCTGGAGGCCCGCCTTCAGGTCGCCGGCGACCTCGCGGTGGCGGGCCCACCGCGACTCGATCCCCTCCTCGGCGACGAGGCGCAGCGCCTCGCGGAGCGCGTACACGTTCGTGATCGGCGCGGTGTGGTGGTACGAGCGGTCGTCGCCCCAGTACCCCTCCAGGAGGGAGAGGTCGAGGTACCACGAGCGAGGGCGCTCGTCGCGGTCGAGCACCTTGTCCATCGCGCGGTCGTTGAGCGTGAGCGGGCTCGCGCCGGGCGGACACGAGAGGCACTTCTGCGGCCCGGAGTAGGCCGCGTCGACGCCCCACTCGTCGACGCGCATCTCCACGCCGCCGAGCGACGTGACGCAGTCGGCGATCACCAGGGCGTCGTGGGCGTGCGCGATGTCGGTCAGCTCGGGGACGCTCGGCTGGAGGACGCCCGTCGAGGTCTCCGCGTGGACGAAGCCGAACACGTCCGGCTGGTGCTCGTCGAACGCGCGCTCGACGTCGACGGGGTCGAGCGGCTCGCCCCAGGGAGCCGACACCTCGACGACCTCGCCGCCCGCGCGCTCGGCCATCGACTTCATCCGGCCGCCGAAGTAGCCGTTGGTCGGGACGAGCATGGTGTCGCCCGGCTCGACGAGGTTGCCGACCGCGGCCTCCATCGACGCCGACCCCGTCCCCGAGACGGGGATCGTCCACTGGTTGTCCGTCCGGAACGTGTAGCGCAACAGCTCCTGGACCTCGTCCATTATCTCGACGAACGAGGGGTCGAGGTGGCCGACCAGCGGCGTGCTCATGGCGTTCAGAACGCGCGGGTGGACGTCGCTCGGTCCGGGCCCCATCAGCGTGCGGTCCGGCGGCGTCAGCTCTCCGACTTCGGGCGCTCGGTCGTCGACGCCGGGCTCGGCTTGCTGGTTCGACATACGTCACCTCCGGACGAGCGAACGCAAAAAGCCGACGGAAGGGGCGACCCCGTGCCTCGTCACACGCTCTGTGCGCCGCCGCGCGCCGCCGAGTCGACGGGTCGGAACGGCGCCCAGCCGCGTCCTGTCCGGAATCCACCCTAACTTAACCGTCCGCGACACGTGCGCCGTGACATGAGCGACGGCGCGGGCGAGTCGGCGTCGAACAAGGACCTCCGGACGGTCCTCGACCGGATGTCGGACGGGTTCTTCACCCTCGACGGCGACTGGCGGATCGTGTTCGCGAACGGCCGGGGCAGGGAGGTCCTCCGGTCCGCGATGAGCGACGACGCCGTCGGCCCGGACGGCTCCGTCGAGGGCGCGCACCTCTGGGACTCGATCCCCGAGTCGAGGGAGACCGTGTTCTACGACCAGTACCGCCGCGCCATGGAGACACAGGAGCCGGTCTCGTTCGACTCCTACTACGAGCCGCTCGACACGTGGTTCAACGCGCGTGCGTTCCCGTCGGACGAGGGGCTCTCCGTCTACCTCCACGACGTCACCGAGCGACGCGAACTGGAGCGGCGCCAGGAGGAGAGCCTCCGCGCGATGCAGCGGCTGTACGCGGTGTCCTCCGACCAGGACCGCACGTTCGAGGAGAAGGTCGCGGAGATACTGACGATCGGCCGCGAGTACCTCGACGTGCCGAACGGCTTTCTCACGCGTATCGAGGACGACACCCAGCACGTCGAAGTCTCGCACGCCACTCACCCCCTGTTACAGCCCGGCGAGACGTGTCCGCTCGACGAGGCGTACTGTAAGCGGACGCTCGAACGCGACCGGCTCCTGACGATCGTCGACGCCTCGGCGGAGGGATGGGCCGGCGACCCCGCGTACGAAACGTTCGGGCTGGAGACGTACGTCGGCGGCCGCGTCGAGGTCGAGAACGAGCGGTTCGGCACGCTCTGCTTCGCCGACACGAACGCGCGCGAAGAGCCGTTCACCGACTCCCAGCGGACGTTCGTGGAGCTGCTGACGCGGTGGGTGAGCTACGAGCTGGAGCGGCGGCGCGCGGCCGAGCGGCTGGCGAGCGAGCGCGACCGGCTCGACGAGTTCGCGAGCGTCGTGAGCCACGACCTGCGGAACCCGCTGACGACCGCCCGCGGGCGGATGGAGCTCCTCGCCGACGACTGCGAGAGCGAACACGTCGAGCCCGTTCGGCGCGCCCTCTCGCGGATGGACACGCTCATCGAGAACGTCCTCACCCTGTCGCGCGAGGGCGGCGGCGTCGACGAGCTGACCCGCGTGGACCTCGCCGCCCTCGCCGCGGACGCCTGGGAGACGGCCGACACCCGGGGCGGGACGCTCCGCGTCGCGAGCGACGGCTACGCCCTCCGCGCCGACGAGCAGCGGCTCAGGCAACTCCTCGAGAACCTGTTTCGGAACGCCGCGGAACACGGGGCCGCGGCGCGGGAGTCCGGCGCTGTCGCGGTCGAGGTCGGCCCCCTCTCCGACGGCGACGGGTTCTACGTGGCCGACGACGGCCCGGGGATCCCGGCGGGGGACCGGGACCGCGTGTTCGAGTCCGGATACACGACGACGAGCGACGGCACCGGGTTCGGGCTCGACATCGTCTCGCAGATCGCGGACGGACACGGCTGGACGGTCAGCGTGACCGAGTCGGCCGACGGCGGGGCGCGGTTCGAGTTCGCCGGCGTCGACCTGATCTGACGGTCGGCGCGCCGCGAGGGGCGCGCGGCGTCGCCCGTCACCGACCGACGCTCGGCTCCGCCGTCACTCGTCGTCGACGAAGTCGGGTTCCGTCCGCTTCTCGTCGCGCTCGGCGACGAGGTGGTCGACGAAGTCGTCGAGGTCGACGTCGCCGCGCTGATTCTCGAAGCGGTCGCGCACCGACACCGTCCCCGCCTCTCGCTCGTCGTCGCCGACGATGACCATGTACGGGAGCCGGTCGTCGTGGCCCGCGCGGATCTTCCGGCCGACCGTCCAGTCGCGGTCCTCGACCTCGACGCGGAAGCCGGCGTCCTCCAGCTCGTTCTTCACGCGGTGGGCGTAGCCGAGCGTCTCGTCGGAGACGGGGAGGATCCGGACCTGCTCGGGCGCCAGCCACAGCGGGAAGTTCCCGTCGAAGTGCTCGATGAGGACCATGAAGAAGCGCTCGTAGCTGCCGTACAGCGCGCGGTGGATCATCACGGGCTGGTGGTCCTCGTTGTCTTCGCCCGTGTAGGTGAGGTCGAAGCGGTCGGGCATGTTGAAGTCGAGCTGGACGGTCGGGCCGTCCCAGACGCGGCCAAGGGCGTCCTCGAAGCCGAAGTCGATCTTCGGGCCGTAGAAGGCGCCGTCGCCGGGCTCGACGTCGTAGTCGTACCCGCCCGATTCGAGCACGTCGCGGAGCTGCTCCTCGGCGGACTCCCAGATATCGTCGCCGCCGACCGACTTGTCGGGGCGGGTCGCCAGCGCGACCTCGACCTCCAGGTCGAGCGTCTCGACGACCTCGAAGATCATCTCGATCACCGACTCGATCTCCCCCCGGATCTGGTCCGGCCGGACGAACAGGTGGCCGTCGTCGATGGTGAACGACCAGACCCGCGAGAGCCCCGACAGCTCGCCGCGCTGCTCTTTCCGATACACCTTCCCGTTCTCGAAGTAGCGCTGCGGGAGGTCGCGGTACGACCAGTTCTGCTGGTCGAAGATGGTCGCGTGGCCCGGGCAGTTCATCGGCTTCAGGCCGTACTCCTCGTCGTTGACGTCGAGGAGGAACATGTCGTCCTTGTAGTTCTCGTAGTGGCCCGACTGCTTCCACAGCTCCGTCCGGAACACGTGCGGGGTCTCGACCTCCTCGTAGCCGTGGTCGCGGTTGAGCTCGTTCGCGAAGTCCGACAGCTCGCGGAGCACGGTCTTCCCCGGCGGGTGGTACAGCGGGAGGCCCGGCCCGGTCACCGTCGGGATCGAGAAGAGGTTCATCTCCTGGCCGATCTTCCGGTGGTCGCGCTCCTGAGCCTGCTCGCGGAGCTCGAGGTACTCCTCGAGGTCGGACTCGCTCGCGAAGGCGGTGCCGTACACGCGCGTGAGCGAGTCGTTCTCCTCGTCGCCGCGCCAGTAGGCCGCCGACACCTCCAACAGCGTCGCGGCGCCGATCTCGCCGGTCGACTCGACGTGGGGGCCCTGACAGAGGTCCTCCCAGTCGTCCTGGACGTAGAAGGTGACCTCCTCGCCGTCGGCCTCCTCGTCTAAGATCTGTCGCTTGTACTCGTTGTCGGCGTAGGTCTCCTTCGCCGCCTCGCGCGACCGGACCTCGCGTTCGATGTCGTAGTCCGCCGCGATTATCTCCTCCATCTCCTCTTCGATGGCGGCCAGGTCGTCCTCGTCGACGTCGACGTCGGTCACGTCGTAGTAGAAGCCGTCGTCGGTCGGCGGGCCGATCGTCAGCGTCGCCTCCGGGTGGAGCCGCTGGAGCGCCTGCGCGAACACGTGGGCCGCGGAGTGGCGCAACACCGTGAGGTACTCGTCCGACTGGTCGGTGACGATCTCGATCCGCGCGCCGTCGTGGACCTCCGCGTACTTTTCGACGAGTTCGCCGTCGATCTTCCCCGCGACGGTGTCGCGACCGAGCCCGGGGCCGATCTCGAAGGCGACGTCCTCGACTGTCGACCCCGCCGGAACGGTCAGCTCTGATCCGTCCGGCAGGACGACCGTCACCTCGGCCTCCGCATCGGTCTCGCTCATACAGGTCGGAGCCGGACGACCGGCATAAGTGTGTTCGATCCGCGGCGGGGCGTCGCACGGTCGCGGGCCGCGACGCGCGAACCCGTTCGGTCGCGCCGCGCCGCTCTCGGCAAAGACTGCCCTCGCCGCGGAGCCCCGGAACCGGACGGACCGATGGCAACACACAAATCCCGCGGCAACGTTTGCCGGGCTATGACGGACCATCGGGAGCCCCTGTCGTCGGTGCTGGAGACGATCGGGGAGACGCCGCTCGTCGACGTCCAGGACGCGCCGGACGCGGTGCCGGTGTACGCCAAGCTGGAGTCGTTCAACCCCGGCGCGAGCGTCAAGGACCGCATCGGGAAGTACATGCTCGAACGCATGCTGGAGCGCGGCGACGTGGGCGAGGGCGGCACCGTCGTCGAGCCGACCGCCGGCAACACCGGCATCGGGCTCGCCGTCGCGGCCGGACAGCTCGACCTGAACGCCGTCTTCGTCGTCCCCGAGCGCTTCTCGGTCGAGAAGCAGCAGCTCATGCGCGCGCTCGGCGCCGAGGTCGTGAACACGCCGAGCGAGGAGGGCATGGGCCTGGCGATCGACCGCGCCCACCAGATCGCCGAGGAGCTCGACGACGCCGTCGTCCCCCAGCAGTTCTCGAACCCGCTCAACGTCGAGGCCCACTACGAGACGACCGCGCCGGAGATCGACGCGGCGCTCGACGGCGAGGTCGGCGCCGTCGTCGCCGGCTGCGGCACCGGCGGGACGCTGATGGGCCTCGCCGAGTACTTCCGCGAGCGCGACCCGGACACCTACGTCGTCGCCGTCGAGCCCGCCGGGTCCGCCTACCGCGAGTTCCTCGGCGAAGACGTGGAACACGAGGAGTACAAGACCGAGGGGATCGGCACCCACGACATCGACCGCAACGAGCTGTTCGACCCGGAGATCGTCGACGACATCGTCGCGGTCCCCGACCGCGAGGTCCACGAGGAGATGGCCCGGCTCGCGGCCGAGGAGGGACAGCTCGTCGCCTCGTCGGCCGCCGCGAACGCGATCGCGGCGAAGCGGGTCGCCCGCGACATCCGCGACGGCGCGATCGACGCCCCGCACGACGCGGTCGCCACGATATTCTGCGACTCCTCCGAACGCTACCTCTCGAAGGGCGTCTACCGGTCGTTCGAGGAGTGGGAGGGGTGAGCGGCGCGGCGCCGCCCGCGCGACGCGCTCCGGAGGCAGAGGCTATCCGCGCAGGCGCCCCTATCCGCGCAGGCGGCCGTGTTCGACCTTGAGACACCGGTCCTGGACCACGTCGATCCCGTCCGACTCGGCGGCCGCGGCCGCTTCGTCGTGGCTGATCCCGAGTTGGAGCCACAGCGCGCCGGCGTCGCCGCGGCCCGCGTGGCGTTCGCGGACGGCCTCGACGATGTCCGGCACCTCCTCGCTCGGGCGGAACACGTCCACGAGGTCGATCGACTCCTCGACCTCGCCGACCGCGTCGTACGCGCGCTCGCCGAGCACCTCGTCGGCGAACGGGTTCACTGGGATCACCTCGTACCCCTGCCGCTGGAGGTACGCCGGCACGTCGTGGGCTGCCTTCCCGGGCGTCGTCGAGCAGCCGACGACCGCTATCGTCTCGGCGTCGAGCAGGCGGTCGAGTCCCGCGTCGTCGGTGATGGGCATGGCTCGCCGTTGGGTCGCAACGCGATTAAGCGGATCCCTCGGTCGGCGCGTCGGGGCGGGGGAGGCGGCCGGCGCCGACCCCGCTCAGGGCAGCCGGATGTCGGGCTCGCCGTCCTCGGGGACGGTGATGATCCCGTCGAACAGCTGTTTGAGCGTGTTCATCGCCTGGTCGTCGTGGGCCGTCGAGTCGATGCTGAACAGCCCGAACCCGTCGACGCTCTGGACCCGCCCCGTGAACACGTGGAGGAAGCGGAACACCGTCTGGAGGTCGGAGTACATCAGCAGCGTCGACAGCGAGTGGACCATCACGCGGTTCCGCTCGATGCCGCGGTCGCCGAACGCCTGGAGGAACTCGGAGAGCTTGATCCCGATCCCGGTCATGTCCACCGGTGAGGAGGCGTACTTGATCCGGTCGGACTCGCGGGTCTCGCCGCCCTGCTGGCGGGTGACGCAGTCGACGACCGCGACCGGCTTCCCCTCGTAGGGCGTCCGCTTCTCGTAGTCGCGGAGCACGCGGTCGGCGCCGTCCTTCGTGGTGACGACGATCGCGCCCTCGTCGCGGTCGGTCCCCGCGGCGAGAATGTCCATCATTATCGACCGCTTCCCGCTGAGCGGCGGGCCGGTCAACAGGATGTTGGTCCCGGGCTCGACCTCGGCGTCGAAATGCGGCGTCAGCTCATACATGGACGCACCTCGGAGGCGACGTCGACGGCGCGAGCCACTCGTTCGGCCGGGAGGCCGTACGACCAGGACACATCTACTACCGAAACATGCCCGCTCCGAATAATATTCTTTTTGATCGCCCCTTGCCAGGCGCCGCCCGACTTCGACGCCGCGGTACACCCCGTTCGATCGCGGAATTCGCGGCCGAGCGCGGATCCGCACGCGGCCGGATCGCGGGAACGTATCACGGAGCCGAATCGATTTCTCGGTCGGCGAGACCCGCGGACCGACCGACTGCGCGGCGGCGCGTTCGGATCGCGGGACTTAACACGCTCTCGGCGGTAACTCGGAATGAGGGCGCTTAGCTCAGTTTGGACAGAGTGCTTGGCTTCGGACCAAGTTGCCACGGGTTCAAATCCTGTAGCGCCCACTTCTTCACCGACCGTTTCGCGACTAATGCCAATTCCACCGTAGCGGCTCGCTACGCTACGGAATCGGCCGAAGCGGTTCCTTCCGAACCCGTCGCCGAAATCGGGTTGAATACGTCACCGATCGCGACCCCGTCACGTCGTGCGATCGACCCGACCAACGTCGGGGTGATCTCCGGATGATGGTGCTCCGGGTCGAGCCCGACGAGTCCGGAGTCTGCCTGGAGTGCGGGTCGCACCTCCCGCCGCGGTTCGGTCGGGTTCACGGCGACGACGACGATCGCGCGCACCGCTGTCCCGAGTGCGACTCGTGGGTGCGGATCTGCGAGGGGAGCGCGGCCGGGAAAGACGTTGACACCCCGGACCCGCAGCACCACCCCGCCCGCAACGGTGGCAAGCCGTGGAACGGAGGACTATCGGGATGACGCCGTTCGTCCGCGCAAGCCGTCTCTACGATCCCGCACAGGGTCCGCGGCCGCACGTCCGCGACGCCGCCCGGCTCCGCTGGGAACGCGACGCCCAACAGGGGCGATCGGCGTGAGTTCTGACCGCTCCCGAGCGGGGGAGACTGCGGCGATCTTCACGTCGCACGGCGTCCTCGACGCGGCGACGACGATCCTCGCGGCCCGGACGGTCGGTCCGAGCGCTGAGGCGAACCCGATCGTCCGCGAGTTGCTCGGGATGGGCGAGCTGCCCGCGGCGGTCGCGATGCTCGCGGCCGTCGGCTTGTGTTGCGGTGCGTGGCCGGTCGCAGCCGACGCCCTGGAGACGCCCGAGTGGGTCGGACTCGGCATCGCGACGATCGGCGCCGCGGTCGCGGCGGTGAACTTGGTGGTGGTGTTCGCGTGAGACGCCGCTGCGAGACGTGCGGCTGCGAGCGCCCGTCAGTCCGTGTCCGGATCGACAGCCGGACCGAGTGCGCCGGCTGCTACCTCAACCGGACGGGGCGGTCGCGATGAAGGCCGTCGAGACGGCCCCGCACGAGTACATGGCGAACTACGTGTACTCGGGGCTCGGGGCCTGGTTCGGTGCGGCGCGGCTCGTCGACGCGACCGGAAGCCGCCGCGGAAGCTTCACGCTCGACGGCGAGAAGTGGCGGGTGACTCTCTCCTATCAGGAGTCCGGGCTCGCTCCGCCGGACGGCGGGGAGACGCCGGACGGGACGCGCGTCGACTTTGACACGCTCCGGGAGTTCCGACTGAACGCGGTCGCCGACGACGACGTCGGCGAGCGGAAAGTGAAGGCACTGATTCAGCCGCGGTGGCGCGGGCTCGAATCCACCGAGGGGAAATCGGTCGCGCGGCCGATGTGGGACCTCGGCGACGCGGTGAACGTCCGGGTGAACGCGTCGAACGTCGAGTTCGATCAGGTGGAGTCGGTCATCCAGCGCGCGGCGGGTGCGGTGACGCTCGATCCGATGTACTTCAAGAGCCGGAACGACGAGTACAGCGTCGTGATCGACGCGGCGCGGTACGTCCGGATCGACCGAGACGTGTGCGGGGCGATCCACTCCCGCGAGGGTCCGCTCGCGCGGATGGGCCACCTGCTCGAAAGCGACCGGTCCGGGTACCGGAAGCTCGTTCAGGACGACACCGAGCGCGCAGGGTACTACCACACGGTGACGCTCGGGCCGAAGCGGATCCGCGAGGCGTTTCCGGACCACCGGATCCCGAAGGAGTTCAAGCACTACTACGCGCGGAACGCCGAGTCGCTCCCCGACGATCACCCCCTCGCGCACCCGAAGGTCGAGGCGTCGTATCAGTCGAGCCGGTGGAACGAGACGCTCCGGCCGGTCGACCACGCGGAGATCGCGGACGAACTCGAAGAGGCGATCCTCGCGACGCTCAACGAGGCGGGGCTTCCCACGCAACCGCTCGACGACGACGGTCCGGGCGGCGGTCGCACGTTCGTCGAAGACGCGTACTTCGAGGCGGAGACCGTCGACCGCTCGCGCGTGCTCCCGTTGAACCTCGAACGCGTCGAGAGCGACCAGCGGAACGTGGTCGTGCGCCAGCTCGCGGACGGACTCTCGCCGGTCGAGTGGGACTCGTTGAAGACGCTCGTCGCGGACGGCGGGGACGTGTCGCCGGCGGAGATCGCGGACGAACACGACTGGCACCCGGATAGCGTCCGGCGGGGACTCCGCCGGATCGAGGAGATGGTCGTTCGCGAGCAGGGGTCGGTGGCGTTGCGGTCGCACCACGTCGCGGAGCAGGTCGTGGAGGCGCTCGACGCGGCGCGTGAGGGCGTCCGGAACGCGATGAGTACCGCGGCGAACGCGGTGCAAAACGCCGAGCGCGCGTCCCTCGACGAGCGCACGGACGAACTGATAGCGTTCTGCCAAGCGAACGGGATCCACATCGATGAGCGCGAGGCGCACCTTCGAGTGCGGATGGGGAACCTTGCGGACGAGTCCTGGTCGGAGCTGGTGACGCGGCTCAAGCGGTACTGGGTCGGTGCGGGTCGCGATCCGGAGCGGCTGAAAGAAGCGGTGTCGCACTATCGGGACGCGTCGGGGCCGAAGATCCGGCCGGTGCGTAGCGCGTGGGGGAAGGGTCAGACGCTCCGGTAGCGCGGCCCCTCGTGAGTGGCAACACTATCCAGATCCTCTTTTCGCGGCGGTTTTCGCTACGATCGACCTTCTCGACCGGGAGGTTCGCGACGATCTCGACCGCAACACAAGCGCGGATCCGGACTCGACGAGCTGCTCGTCGGCGCCGAACCGACACCGGGGGTCGGTTGGCGGTTAGCGGTGTGGCTAAGGCCACAGATTCTAAGGTACCCCACCGTCCCCGCGAATTCAGTGCTCTCATTAAGAAGGGGTGCGCGAAATTCTTTTCATCCATGTATAACTATCATACGTATGTACAATCAAGCGAAGCAGATCGGGGGAAGTGCTGTAATCACACTTACAGTCATAGTCGCACTTTCGCTGGTCTACGATATTCAGGCTCAACTCGGGATGTATGGTCCGTTTGATCCGGTATTAGAGCTACTCAGTACGGTACCACTCACAGTATTCGGTCTCTTAGGAATTGCCTCATTGCTTGCCGTGTATGAACACGTAACTGGTTTTTAGAGTCACTAGATACTATTTAAATGGTCGACGTATTACGTGCTGGAGCCAAAGCTGGTGAAGCCGTTCTAGCGGGGATGGCTGGCGGCGCAATATTCTCGACGGCTCAAGAACCGTTAACTCCCCAAAGACTAGCAATAATATCTTTCTTCATTGTGATTGCTATGGCGGGGTACATATTGATTCGAGCGTACTACGAATGGCGACGTGGAGAACGGCTAGATTAGCATATGGTCTCACAGAATGCCTGAATCACCTTGGCAGGACAAAGATCGATTGTACAAGTTGTATGTAGAAGATGGTCTTTCAGCTGCTGCCATCGGTGAGGAATTGGGTTGCTCTGATGTTACCGTCCTAGACTCAGTACTTCACAAAGCCGCTTAGTTAGAACGTCTGCTTGCTGAAGGTGTGTCTACGACCCAGCAAGCAGACGGTGAGATCCATGAGGACCAGCTTCTTAACTTTCTCGTCAACCGCCTTGACGAGGAAGTTCCGCTCTCCTTAGCGAATAATGCTCAAATCACTTCTGAGGACATCTACGAGGTCCTCGTCGGCGCTTGCGCCGACGGGACCTCTGTCTCTACGCTCTGTGCTTCGAGCCAGAACACACCCGCTGCGAACACGATCCTCTACCACCTCCGGACGAAGTTCGAGCCGGATCGGCTCGAACGAGTCGCTAACACGCTCCTGCGAAAGAACCTTGATGAACTGCTCCCCGAGCAGGTGGAGGTCTGCGCAGACCTCCACCTGCGGCCCTACTACGGTGACGAAGACGACACAGACGGCCTCTATCATTCGGTCGCAAAGCGTGGAACCACCGCGTTCCACGCCTACGCCACACTCTACGCGCGTGTGAAGAACAAGCGTTACACGCTGGCGGTACGCCGTCTCGAAGACGGCGATACCGCCAGCAGCGTCCTCGCTGAGTTCCTCGGTGTGCTCGACGGCCTTGACGCCGAGGTCAAGGCCGTCTACCTTGATCGTGGATTCTACGACAGCAAGTGCCTCACGCTGCTTCAAGCGCACGATTACGCGTACGTGATCCCGATCATCCGGTGGGGTGAGACGATTCAGAAAGAACTCTCGAAGGGATGGAGCCGCGTCATTCAGCACGACCTGACAGGGAAACTCGACGGTCATAGCTGGACCGTCGAGTTTCCCGTCTACATCGACTGTACGTACCTAAACGGGAAGTACGACGAGAACGGCGTGGCGCGTCACGGCTACGCCGCTGACGCGCCGTTCATCGGCTCCCCCCGCGCCGCCCGATACCACTACAGCAAGCGGTTCGGTATCGAGTCGAGCTATCGCTTGTTTGAGCAAGCGATAGCGACAACAACAACACGAGATCCAACGGTACGGCTGCTGTACGTCGTGGTGAGCCTGCTCTTACAGAACGTCTGGCGGTACCTCCACTACGAATATGTGGCGACGCCCCGCCGAGGCGAGCGTCGCCTCTGGTGGTGGCCGTACAAGGAGTTCGTCAATATGATTCGACGTGCTGCGTGGACGGCCCTCGCGGTGCGTCGGGCCGTCCCCGCGAATCGGCCACCTGACGACCGATTTCACCGCTAACCACCGACCGAGCAAGCCAGCGGAGTGAGTGGCGACGCTGTCGCGTCGGCGGCTAACCGCCGCCGACAGCGACAGCTCTCCATCGATCCGTCTGTGATTCTCTCGTCGAGACCGTCAGTACAACCGCTTCGACACAGAACTCAGACCGCAGAAACAGCTATGCGAGGATGCTTTGTGAGGTACTGATACTTGTAGGCGTAGTACATGGCGCTACTTGCGCTCCTCGATGAGTTCGTCCAACTGCTCTCGGACGAATGATGAGAGGTTGAGGTGTTGGTCCTCAATCCACTCGTCTTGGTCCTCCCGAATCGTGATTGTCTTTCGTTTCACCGTAATGCACACTATACACGCTACACGCATAACAGCTTCGGTAGACGTGGGCCTGTGGGCCTGCAACAGAACAGTGTACGAACAGATGATGACGGCGCTGTATCCCCGCCCTACTGCGCTACTCGGGCTACGCCCTGCGTTGCTCGTTGAGGACGGGGGCTTAGCGCCTACATTCAGCTAATGGTATCATTTGAGAAACCCACAGACAGCCTGTTCATATGCCGAACGGTCTCTGTCTATCTTTATTGTCAGTTGGGAGTAATTTACAGCTGGCACCCAGGGAAACAACAGCGGGTTTTCTTGTGGTGTCCCTAACAGAATGTCAAACAAAAAACCAGAACAGATGGATTCCGGTAGACAACCTACCGGAACCAGTAGCGGTTTTCGTCCATCAGTGAAACTGTGGCATCGAATACGAAGAGTCTGTATTTTTCTCCAACTTGATATCGTAGGCATGGGGATCGCTGGAACGCTTGTCACGATGGTGATCCTGTCGCTCGAGCCATCCTTAGCACCCGTCGTCGTTGGATTGGTCGCTTACGGTGTCTACGTCGGCGATAGAATCAGCGATGTGCGATACGACCCACAAGCGACGTCCGAGCGAAGTGCGTTTATCGGGCGACACAGGCGTCTGCTTTCGATCACGTCTGCTGGAGCATACGGACTTGCAATTACTCTCTCGGCGCTTGGTGGCCCACTCGCGCTTGCGGTCACTCTCGTGCCAGGCGTAACGTGGATCTTGTATGTAGTAGATTTGTCTGAACGATCGCTTGTGCCGCTCAAGCGCCTGAAGACCATCTTTGTGCTTAATTCTACGCTTGTGGCACTGGCGTGGGCGACAGCAATGGTAATCCTGCCAATTGTGTTTGCCGACGCCGCAATCACGCCACTTGCCATTGTGTTGGCGGTTTACTTTTTTGCCGATATTTTCGTCAACACTGAAATTCCGAACGTCCGCGACATCGAAGATGATGTCAAAAATAATGTCTCAACGTTCCCGACTGTCGTCGGCGTCAAGCGGACACGGCATCTATTGTACATCATCAACATGCTCTCAATTCTCGTCGTCATTGGCGCGTTTCTTAGCGGATTCCTCCCAGCACTTTTTGCGTTGGTCCTTCTTGCTGGACGAGTGCTGGCGGTTTTCCTTAATAGTCGAATTGGGCGTAGTAACGACTACCGTCGCCTGGAGTTGCTCGGTGAGATGAACTACGTGTTCGTGGCGTGCGGACTGTTCATCGCTATCATCGGGTAATCCACGCCACTCTTTTTTATCAAGCGGGGATGGTTTGATTTCTCTGACATAAAGTTAGTATACATAGATGTCCTTGTGAGACTATGTCGACTACTACCTTTCTGCTGTCTGTGCTACACATCTCCGTCGTTCTTGGCTCAGCTTCGGCTATTTTAGCGTGGAGGGAGGGGCAATCTCCGGGGGCGAGACCTCTCGTACTGTTGCTGGCCGGGCAGGTGTTCTGGTCGCTTATGCTTATTTTTCGACTCCGAGCACCTGGCGTGGAGGCAAAGCTATTCTGGATGTACCTGATGTGGATAGGCGTCGTTGCAATCCCACTCGGCTGGATGCTGTTTGCGTTATCATACACCGGTCACGATCGCTTTTTGAAGTGGAGATATGTATCGGCACTTACGGTCGTTCCGGTGGTGACCGTGATTTTAGCCATTCTCGGGCCGGCTCAGGGACTGCTACAGATCAGTATCGCACAAACACCAGATCTCAGCGTTGTCCAGAACGACAGCGGAGGCGTCTGGTATTGGATTGTCGCCGGTTATACGTATCTACTGGGTGGCGTGGGTAGTGCTCTGTTAGTCCGGTTGGCCCTGAGCCAGATGGCTGCGTTTCGGAAGCAGGCGTATACGCTGATTGGAGCGTTGATCATTCCCTGGGGTATAAACCTATGCTACCTCACAGACGTGCTTAGCACGCCTATTGACCCGACACCAGTCGCATTTTCAGTTTCTGGCGTCATCTACCTGACCGCCATTCGACGGTACAGTTTACTGCGAACGAATCCGGCCCCGAACACTACCGCTCGAAGACTCGTATTTGATAGTACCCAAGAAGGGATACTTGTTCTTGATTTGAATGACAACGTGATTAACGTCAATGGTCCAGCACTGGAGATGCTTAATGTACAAAAAGACGAACTGCTCGGATCATCTGCGCCAGAGACGATTCCTAAGTACGAGGTATTTCCAGATTCTGGAGTATTTGAGGACTTCCTCACGATACAAACCCACTCAGGTAAGCGGGACTTCAAGATCAAAACTGTCGAGATTACTACCCAGCGAGGGCAGGTCATCGGGAGCATGGTGACGTTACAGGACGTGACTGAGTTCTTGCGCCAAGAACAGCGTCTACAGGTTCTCAATCGCGTGCTTCGCCACAACATCAAGACAGAAACTAACCTGATACTTGGGTATAGCGAGGACCTACCGACGAAAGCAGCCGAGCGCGTAAAACAAAGCGCCCTTCAAATTGATGAGCTAGGACAGAAAGGTCGCGAGGCAATCCGGCTTTTCAGTCGCGCTCGAGAAGAATCCGACGTCAGATCGATAGAGATGATACTTGAAGAGCGGCTGAGAGAGGTTAGCTCACGCTTTTCCGACGTTACATTCGAACTTCAGTGTCCTGACCAGGAGGTACCCGTCGATGTGCTTGTTCGTCCAGTGCTTTCGAACGCTATCGAAAACGCTGCTGAACACAATACCAGTGACAGTCCACATGTTGAGATTGTCGCCAGCGTAGGCGAGCAGGTACAGATCGAAATCCGCGATAACGGGCCGGGGATACCCGAGCACGAACTATCCGTACTTTCTGAAGGAACCGAATCTGTGCTTCACCATGGAAGTGGGCTCGGGCTCTGGATCATCAAGTGGGGAACCGATCTCCTCGGCGGTCGTGTCCAGTTTGGCGAAAATGAGGTGACCGGAACTGTCGTCAGCATCTCACTCCCACGGAAGGAACCGTCAACGAACTAGAGCGGAAACGTGGGATGAGACTGTTCGTCTGTCCCATCACGGGATGTCTACCTTAGACAGACGTGTTCATGACCTCAGCGAGTTCGCGGTCAATTTGTTCGACCTGCCGGGTTAGCCCCGCGACCATCTCTGTCTGATTGTCGTTTTCGTCCGCAATCTGTGTAATTTCTTCACTCACGAGGGTAGCCCGTTCAGAGACGTCGTCAACAGCACTCGATATCCCTTCAGCCACGCTCGCCTGCTCATCTGTTGCGTCTGCGATCTCGGTGATCCCGCTTTCGGTCTGCTCAACCGCAGTAAGGATTTGTTTCTGGTTTTCAAGGAGGCCTTGGATGTCGTCTCTCGCGGACTGGATCTCGGCGTTTCCTGCTCTTACCTCGGTAGTTGCCGTAGCAGCCTTCTCTTTGATCCTTGCGACGATTTCTTCGATCTCGTCAGCTTGATCTTGTGAACGATTAGCGAGATTCTTCACCTCGTCGGCGACGACCGCGAACCCATCACTGTCGCTGCGTGCCGCTTCGATGTTGGCGTTCAACGCGAGCATGTTTGTCTGTTCGGCAATATCGTTGATCACGCCAACAAGCTCCTCAACTTGCTCGATCTCGTCTTTCAACTCAGCGACATCGTCTGCGACGGTGTCCGACTTCTCGGCCGTATCGTCTACTTGATCGATAACGTCGGCTGCGGTCTCAACGGACTCCTCAGCGAGTTCCCTCGATTCCGCACTTTGATTGCTGACTTCTTCAGCGCTGGACGCAATCTCTTCGATAGTGGCGCTGAATCCGGAGATCTCACCTTGGGTACTCTTGAGCTCGGCTGCTTGCTCGTCGACGAGCGTGCTGATCTCATTCGATCGGTTCGCGACTTCGGTTGTCGACTCGCTTAGCTGCTCCATCGATGTCTCGACATTGTCCGAGAGCTCTTCTTGGAGGTCGGCGAGCGTCTCCCGCTGTTCGACGACGGTGGTGACATCGAAGAGCAACTCGACAGCACCAACGACCTCGCCGGTTGGTGTCTGAATTGGGGTTCCAATCGCGCGCGCATGTGCTTTCGTTCCATCTGGTCGTTCGGCGGATCGGAACTCGTTTTCACGTATGGGTGTTCCAGTGCGGACGACTTCTTCGGCGAGGGTCTCGTTTTTGCCCTCGGTGCCAAACACGTCGTATGCGTTCATCCCGACAGCTTTGCGCGCTGGGAGGCCAAGCAGATCGGCTGTAGCGGTGTTCCACTGCGTGATGTCTCCATCGGCGTCGACGACGAATGCTGGTTCAGGGAGGTCTGCGATGAACTGCTCGAACGAGTGCCGCCAGAAATCTCCGCCAGATCCGGAACCACTCTGTTGAAGCTGGTCGTTGTCTGTGGCCGTGGCCATATCGGGAGACACTTGGAAGGGGTGATTTGATTTTCGGTGAAATTATCGCCACTGATAGAGTCGTAAGCTGAAGGCTCTGTTAGAGCCCTCTTCTTCAGATATATTCTCACCTGAAACAGCCGGACGATGAGAGCTGCGTGTATATCACTCGTCGGACTGCGCGGAGCGGTCGTACAGCCACCACGGAATATCAAGCACCATTGCCAGTACGACTGCCGCTCCAAGTCCCATCAGGAACCCGTCAGTAACTCGAATTGCGAGGAAAACCGCAGCACCGCTCACGGCAGCTCTCGTCACTCGGTTCAGGTTCCAGTTGAGAAGGACAGACCGAAGTGTTGACATATCCGTTACTCATACAACTGTGAATGTATATCTATGGGAGGGCTGAGGATGCGACGAGAGCCAACTGACAGACCCACGCTCTGTTCTGACCAATCTGGCCTGCTAGCTTTTCGAGGAGTTTTTGTTCGGGATCTGCATGTTCTCTTCAGCATACACTAGATTACCATCTCCGCGTAGCGCAAAACGTGAGAGTTAGATACGTTGACTAGCTACAATCCGCGATAGCTGATGGTCGAAATTTCTGATTCGCTTCGCTCTGTGTTTAGTGCTCAAATCGAAGAACGTGACGGGTCATATATTGTGGATGTCCCCGCGAGTGAGGTTGAACACGACGCGCTTGCCGCCGACGAAACGTATCGCGTCGCGATCTTGAAATCAGAATCCTCGGCAAGCCAGAGGACTCAGGAAGAGCAACCTCAATCGGCTGGGCAAGAACCAACTCCGACGTCGGACGGTCCTCCCGTAGACGAAGGTGAAGTCCGCGACGTGACGATCGAGACGACTGGTGATCAAGGTGACGGCATTGCGAAGGTTGAACGCGGCTACGTCGTGATCGTTCCCGGCGGACAACCAGGTGATGAGCCAACAGTCGAGATCGAGCAAGTCAAAGAGAATGTCGCGTTTGCCAGCATCATCGAACCCGACTCACGGGCGCTGTAACGTCGTTTTACTGGAACCTATCAATTTGACTGGGATCGTTAGAACCCTGACTGTCCTGATCCACCCTCCTCGCTTCCTGGCTTCCCGATGTACTCCGATTTCATCGTCCCGTTTTCACGATAGTAACGATAGAGATACGGGCCGTGCATATCCGCGGGGTCTCCGCTGGCGCACTTACAGCTATCGTCGCCACAGGTGACTTTCTCTTTGACGACGGTCCCGCTTCCTGCGCCATCGGGATCGTCGATGGGCTCGGCAGCCTCGGGAAGCTCGTCAGTGTCGACCGACTGGTCGCGATACTCAATGAGCGCCTCAATATAGTTCTGTACCTCCTGGAGTGTCTCTGTATCCTGTTTGGGGAGCCCCTCAGCGAGATACTTTGGGAGCGGGGTGGGTGGTGACGGCTGCTCCATGCCTTATGTAACAATTGGTACTATGTTAGCGTTCAGGTGCTACATAAGGAAGTGAATTTTCTCTGCCGACCGTGAGCACCTCAGTAATTACTCAAGATCGTAGGCCGCAATCTCGTGAGAGCCACACTGTGGACATTCATCGACATCTTTCTCCACGCTGTACCCACAGTGACGGCACTCATAGTGTGTTGTCGATGGCAGCTTGAACCTCACCATCTGCTGGATGAACTGTTTACTGAGCATTATTGGGGTCAAGATTTCGCCACAGTTGGGGCATTCAGCCCACACGCCTGTGCCGCCGCCAGCGGTCTCATAGTGGGTGATTGCATGCCGACCCGTGACTGTTTCGCCGCAAAACGAGCAGTCGCCACGGACTGTCTCTGGGCCATTAGCACGGTTTCGATCATCATGCGGTCCTCACATCGAGGTGAGAGCTTGAGGTCGCCTGCCGCGACAAGTCGTCTACCGGGACTGCCATCCGTGATCCGCCGCTACAGCCGCGCCCTCGCTCGAAGTGTGCGACTCGGAGTGATAGAACGCGTCACCCGACTCCGGATCGAACAGGTGTAGTCGAGCCGGGTCGTACGCGATCGAAACCGTGTCGTCGGGGCGAATCTCGGACCGCGCCTTCGCTTGGATCTTACAGGGCGTCTCCCCAATCGAGCAGTGCAACAGCAGGCTATCGCCGAGCGGCTCGGTCACGTTCACGGTCGCGTTGAGCGTCTCGTCGCCCGCGTTGGGACGTTCACTCGCCAAGTACAAGTCCTCCGGACGCACGCCGAGCACGGCCCGCTGTCCGTCGCGAGTTGACGCGTCACCGCCCCCCTTCACTCCGTTCCGAACACCCCCGTCGGCGTTCGGAAGCTGGATTGTGAACGCGTCGTGGACGGCGGTCCCATTTTCGACGTCAATGGGGAGCATGTTCATCGCCGGGTCGCCAATAAACTCCGCGACGAACCGGTTTGCTGGGAAGTCGTACAGCGTCTGAGGCTCGTCGACCTGCATGATACGCCCGTCGTTCATCACGACGACACGCTCACCGAGCGTCATCGCCTCCGTCTGGTCGTGGGTCACGTACACGGTCGTCGTCCCGAGCGAGGTATGTAGCTGTGCGAGCTCTGCGCGCATCTGGATGCGAAGCTTCGCGTCGAGGTTCGAGAGCGGCTCGTCCATCAGGAACGCGTCGGGATCGCGAACGATGGCCCGCCCGAGGGCCACTCGCTGGCGTTCCCCGCCAGACATCGCCTGTGGCTTCCGGTCGAGCAGGTCGGCAATATCGAGCGTCTCCGCGGCCTCCTCGACGCGCCGGTCGATCTCCTCGTCAGTGAAGTCGCCGCTCGATTTCATGCCGAAGGTGATGTTTCGCCGCCCGGTCATGTGCGGGTACAGCGCGTAGTTTTGGAATACCATCGCGACGTTCCGGTCCTTCGGTTCGACAGCGGTGACGTCTCGACCGTCCATGACGATCTCGCCGTCGGTCGCGTCTTCGAGGCCGGCGAGCAGCCGGAGCGTCGTGCTCTTGCCGCAGCCGCTCGGGCCAACGATGACGAGGAACTCCCCGTCGACGATTTCGAGGTCGATCCCGTTGACTGCGACGACGTCGTCGAACTCCTTCCGGAGGTTGTGTAGTGTTATGGTTGTCATTGTCACTTCTGTTGGATACTGAACGTCTCTAACAGCGGCTTTCGGAACACAATCATCAGGAGCAGCGGGGGTAAAAGCGTCAGCGTGGAGCCGGCCATCACGAGCGACCACGAGAGCTGTCCGCCCTGTACGTCGCCCTGTAACAGCTGGAGGCCGACCTGCGCGACCTGGTTCGCCTCGGAGTCGATGATGATCAGCGGCCAGAGATACTGGTTCCACGCGTAGACGAACATGATGATCGAGACGCCAACGAGGACCCCCTTCGACATCGGTAGCAACACGAACAGCATGAACTTCAGCGGGCCGACACCGTCCAGCTTCGCCGTCTCGACGATAGACGTCGGGATCGACAGGAAGTGCTGGCGGAGAATGAAGACCGTCGTCGCGCTTGCGAGGTATGGGACCGTGATTGCGAGGATCGTGTTGCTCCACCCGAGGTCGTTCATCAGCTGGAACAGTGGGATGAACCGGACGGGAACCGGCAGAAGCAGTGTGAACAAGATAAACAGGAACACGAGGTCTTTGTACGGGACCCGGTAGTAGACGATCGCCATCGCTGCGAACACCGAGATGATGAGTTTCCCGACGACAATCACGACCGACATCGCCAATGAGTTCCACATGAAGCGGCCGAATTGATATTCCACGAGCACTTCGCGGTAGTTCTCAACGGCGTAACCTCCGGGAAGGAGGTCGACAACGCTGGTGACGACCCCGGACTGTTTCGTGCTGACGGCCAGCGCGACGGCAATTGGGAACACCACCGCCACGACGAGGAGCAGGAGCTGGAAGTGGGTACCGAGATCGTCTTCGTTGATCCGCTGTGTCTCGTAGTTGCCTCTCAGCGCGTCGACCCGCCGTTTCGCGTATTGGAGTACTCCGACCATCTTAGCCACCGTAATATGAGTATTTGTCCGTGATCTGGAACTGGACGAACATCAGCACGCCAACAATGACGAACAACACGACCGACTTCGCGGAGGCGATGCCGAAGTTGAAAAAGGAAAATCCTTCTTGGTACAGGTTGAATATCAGGATGTTAGTCGCGTTCGATGGTCCGCCGCTCGTGAGGAGGTCGACAAACGCGAACGTGCCGAAGAAGGCGTAGATAGTGTTGATGATGACGAGGAAGAATATCGTCGGCGTCATGATTGGGATGTACACAGACACGAGCCGGCGCAGCCCGCCGACTCCGTCCAGTTTGGCGGTCTCCGTGAGCGTGTCCGGCACGTTGTTCATCGCGGCAATCATGAAGATCACATTGTAGCCGATCTGTTTCCAAATGGCCGCCAACGCCACCACGATGAACGCCTGCGACCCGTTGTTGAACCAGTCGACCTCAACGCCGAGCGATTCGATGGGTCCCGTCAGCACGCCGAGCGTCGGGTGAGTGATAAAGAGGAACACGAGCGCGCCGACCGCCGGCGGAAGCGCGTATGGCCAGATCACGGAAATCAGGTAGAGCCCCTGGCCCGTGTCAACCTCATGGATGAGGAAGGTCAGATACAGCGACACGCCGACGACGCCGACGACGACGACGGCCGCGAAGACGACCGAGATGATAATGCTCTGATGGTACCCCGAACTGGTCAATAGCCCGGCGTAGTTTTCGAGCCCAACGAACACCTCGGCCCGTCCAAAGCTCGAGTCGAAAAAGCTGGTCCGAAACGCCATCGCCGTCGGGTAATAGAGGAATACCACTGTGACGAGGAGCGTCGGCAGCAACAGCAACCCCGACTCGATCCGACTGTCGAATATTTCGCGTGTGGACATTCGTGTGAGATAACGTTGTGTGAGTTGGATAGGGCGTGGGTTCGAATTGTTTACAGCTGGCGTCGTCGGCCTCGTCAGTTGTAGTAGCTGTCCAGCACGTCTTCGACCTCTGTTTTGAGCGCCTGAACCTCGGCGTCCATGTCGTCGGCGTTCAGGATGTCGACGGACTTGTCCTGGATCACCGTCTGAACGTTCCGCGCCGGCCCGAGGAGCGCGCGCTTCGTTGCCGGGTCGCTCGCATCCCCGCTCTGGAGCTGATCGAGGGCGACGCCGTACATCGGGTTCTCTTCGAACCAGCCCTCCTCACGAAGCGAGTCGACCGACGGTTGCGTGATCGGATAGTACCCCGACCCCTTGTGCCACTGCGTCTGGACCTCCGGTTCGGACATGTACTGTAAGAGCTGGCCGATGTCCTCGTACCGCGATTCGGGGAGCCCGTCAGGTACGTAAAACGAGGCACCACCAATCACGGGACCGACGCGCGTGTCGCTGATGCTCGGATACGGGGCAGCGCCGACCTCGAAACCGTCCGAGTTGGCGATGAGGCCGGCGACCGATGCAGTACTCGTCAGCAGCATTGCCGACTCCTGTTCAGTGAAGAGCGACGTGGCCTCACCCCACGCCTCAATCCCCGGATTCGTGTAAAGATCGTCTTCGGCCATCCCCCTCCACCACTCGAACATGTCGTAGGCCGCGTCCGGCGTTCGGAACTCGGAGGGCTCGCCGGCGTGGCCGTTCTCGGCGTCCGTCATCAGTTCGCCTTCGAACCCGTACCACGTCTCAACGAACCACACGTGGTTCGGCCAGGTGATCCCGAACTGCGTCACGCCTTCATCGACGAGCTGCTCCGATGCGCTCCTGACCTCAGCCAGTGTCTGCGGTGGGTCGTCGGGGTTGAGCCCGGCCTCTTCGAAGGCATCCCGGTTGATGTACATGATAGCGTTGGAGTTGTTGAACGGGAGCGAGGCGAGTTCGCCGTCAACGGTGAAGAAATCCGCGACGTTGTCGAGAAAAACGCCCGAATCGAAGTCGTCGGGGAGAATCTCCTCGACGGGACGGACTTGGTCCGTGTCCAGCACCTGCTGTGCGAACAGACTGTCGACTTGAAGCATGTCCGAAACGTTCCCAGAGTCGAACGCGGACAATGTGTTCGTCAAGACGTTCTCGTAGCTGTCCTGGAACTCCATGTTAACCGGTTTCCCTGTCTCGTCTTCGAAGTCAGCCCCGATCTGGTCAAGCGTCTCCCCGTTCGTCCCGCCCATAGCGTGCCAGACGGTGAGTTCCTCGGCGATCGGAGAGAACTCCGCTTCGCCGCTGCCGCTGCTGCCTCCGAGGCAACCGGCAAGGCCTGTCGCCGCGGCGAGCGCGACACCGGTGGTCGCGAGGGTGTTTCTCCGTGAGATGCTATGTGAACGCCCGTGAGTTGGTGCCATACGCCTCACTGATCCTGAACGAAGTGTATAACTGTTGATAATAGATCTCCTGTGGGGTACGGTTCAAGATATGTTAACATGTATTAATCAATAGGAATACATACTACCTCGTATTGTTCCAGCACACAGCCGATGGGTCGGCGGCCGACGCTCACGCCGACAGCAGCGTCGAATAGTCGGCGATGAGCCCGTCGACGCCGGCCTCGATGAGGCGTTCCGCCTGATACCACGTCTCGACCGTCCAAACGTTGACCGCGCGGCCGTCCGACCGAGCGGCTTCGACGATGTCGGTGCCGCTGAACCGCGAGTCGTCGAAGAAGGGAGTCCGTTGGACCATCTCCGCAGGCGGGTGAACCGCCGCAGTGTCGTACCGCTCGGCGATGGAAATCCCGTCCTCAACCGAGTCCCATAGGATCGGCGCGACCGGATATGTTGACCGCTCGGCCGCGACCGCGACCGCCGCCTCGTAGAATGACGAGAGCAAGACCTCGTGATCGGTCGCGTCCAACGCCGCGAGAACGCGGTCGACGAAGGGGCTCCAGATCGATTTCTGCGCTTCAAGATCTCCCTCGGAGAGCTTCTCCCCGAACCGGAGCGACCCGTTACCCGGGTTCTTCAACTCGACGTTGACGCCGACGTCCGTCGGGATCGCAGCGAGCATCTCGTTGAGCCGGGGCACTGTCTCTTCAGTCCCGAGCACCGCCGCGCTCGTGACCGTCTCCGTGTCCGTCTCCCACACGACGCCGTCGACATCCGTGACCCCCGACCCGTCCCCGTCGCGACCCGCGAGCTCGTCGTCGTGGAACACCACGACATCGCCCTCACTGGTGGCGACGACATCGAACTCGACAAAATCGGCGCGGCCGCCGGGTCCCTTCTCACGCGTTGCCGCCCGCGCGGCTGTGAGCGTGTTTTCAGGGTTTTCCCCCGCGAACCCCCGATGCGCGATGAGCGTCGGGTTGTCCGTTGGCTTGGGAGGTGGGTCGTCGGTCACCGCCTGAGTGTCCCCATCAGTCCCGCCATCAGTCAGTCGACGTGTGCCACGCGCGACGGCGAGGCCGCCGATCCCTGTCGCGCCTGCCGTCCCGACTAATACTGCTCGACGACGGTGAGAATTGGCATCCGCGCAGGCGTCTCCGCCGACGCTTTTCACGTCAGCCCCGGCGGCGACGCCTTCCTCTATCTCCTCGAAGCGAGACCGAGACGAGACCTCACACGCTGGACACGCAAAATGATCCATAAGTTGGTGACGAGATTACGGTAATTAACGGCTGCTATGAGTGGTATTGACCGATACGTAATCGGCGAGCGAACTTCCCGTCGACTCCCGGCCGGCCCACACTTCTCCCAGAACGGCCCCGTTTCCGCCTCTATCTTCACGGACCTCTCCCCGGCATGGCTCGGTTGAAATCCTCTTCTTCAGACATATCGCCTCTCGAAACAGCTGTTCGGTGATGGCTGCGTACTGAACACTCACTGAGATTTGCTAGGCGTGATAAGCAAGGAGTAGAGCAGAGTACAAATCCCAGTTATTTCGCTCACTCGTATCACTAATGGAAGATAAAATGTATACACGCGAGGAGCAAGCTCAATCATCTGCCCAAGTGAGTTAACCCCGATTGAGAGCGTCATAGGGACGGCAGTGATGAGACCGAGGCCACAGGCTAGGTACAGCATCCGGATGCTGCTGTTCCGCTGATATCCCCTATAGGCGTGGAACACAATGAACAGCGCTAATCCGAGGGCGATAAGCGATACAGATAGCAGTAAAAAATAATCTGACGGCAGTTGTGTATCGGCCGCTTGGACCACGGACATCATAACCCCTCCCACATATCAGTAAAGCGGTCAGCGAGATCACCAGTCGCCTTCTCTGAGACCGTTATCTCAAATCCATCGTCAGTGAGACGGACGGTAAGTTCATCTAACCGTGCTTCGTACAGACTATAGTGAGTTCCATCGGGTTGTGCGACGCGTCGTTCAGCGAGAAGTCCGCATTCGATCAGTCGTTCTGTCCGCCGGTAGACCGTTGAAATTGAGATATCACATGTCTCGCTAATCTCTTTGGCTGACATCACATTGTTCCGTGTCTGTTGGAGGATTACCTGCGCGTACTGATCGTCAAGGAGATCGAGTATTTCATCTACGTCCGCTTCATCGGTCACGCCTGTACTCTCCTTGGCTGTGATAACGCAAGTTTCCTTGTGTTGAGACGGCCAATTGGCTGCTGTGTGAAAAATCATTCTGTTCCTCTGACGCAATTCATCCATTAGTTACTATCTTTCACTTACGTATGCTGTCGGACTCGCATGAACAACGCTGCGATCCCATACTGAATTAGCACGGTTAGGACAAACGCAATTCCACCGGTGTACTCGCCGGGAACCACACTGAAAGCGAGTTGATATGTGCCGATGAACAAACCTGTCGTGATCAGCGCAGCTGAGATAGTCCACACAGCTGCTGCGCTTCTTGAATATGCGACAGGCCAGTAACGCTCGTATGCGTAAGGAATGAACACCCCGATATTGAGTGCAAGAAGTAATCCTCCCGTAGTTGGATCGCCTATCTGAGCGAACACAAACAAGGCTACGACAGCAAGGATCACGGAAACAACACTGACCGAGAGATTGCTTGTCAGATCCTCTTTGAGACGCGCCCTAAGCGACTGGTTGTCAGACATGTATCCACGTAGATGGCTGGATAATAAGGCGTTTACCCGCATTCGCTGACTCAGCGAATCAGCACTCTTCCGTGGATCCTGTTACAACCCATCTGCCGCCGAAACAGCCGGTCGACAGCTTATGTTGACCGGCTACAGGCAGGACAGCCGCCGTTTCGCAGATACACCGACATCTCGGTGTTGCTCCCGCATGTGTTACAGATACAATCCATCGTGACCTCTACTTCAGGCTCCACTCCGTGTACCTGATCGTGTGTCACAGAGTGTGAGATAATCCCAGTAGCAATCGTTTCTGCCTTTGTCTCGATCTGTTGTAAACTCGCAACTCGTGAGCGGATATCATCGACCTCACGCTCATACGTAATATCACGATACTCTGTCAGATACGTATATATCGATTGATACGACACCATGTCCCCACCGACTTCGTCGGTGTCTACTCCCCTGCGATCGAGATCATATCCTGTCATCGATTTAGTATCGTCTTTGATGATCGCGGCACACTCCTCCACAAGTGATCTCTCCCAGATGATACCCGCTTCGCGGAGTGCTGCATCGAGCACACGGATGTTGAAGAATTCCGCGAGTTCACGACAAGAGCGGCGGGTACTCTCGGGCTTTGTCCATTCGGTAACCATTTCGTCGCCAATGTCGTCGAGGTCGTACTTGTCGATTACTCGAACAACCTTCGGTCGCGTACTTGTGGCGTTACGCATCGTTAGTGGACACAGTGAGATACAGGCGCTGATTCTGCTGTTCGACGCTACACGTGAGTTGGGATGCGGCCTCTTCACAGCGGGCGACGCGGATGTGTGTCCCCTCTTCGGTGAACTGGCGCTCGCAGATGGCGTCGGTTGGACGATCGCTTCCTGAGTGTTTCATCGGGACACACCCCGTGGTAAGAGGAGACGTCGGTGGTCGAGAAGCGATGCGGTCGGTGCGTAGTATTGTGGTGTCATGCGTGGTTCATCGGTGATGGTTTCGAGCGCTGCGGCTGGTCGGTGGCTGTGATGAGTTGGTGCGTCGGTGATTGCGGTACAGTCCTCCCGGCGCGGTCCCCACTGGTTCACCGGAAGGGCGGTGTCAACGGCAGTGCCAGTCAGGGCGTGTTGATCCCACATGTGGATGCGATGTGGGTGTCGCCAGTCGACTCCGAGTGGAATCCACAGAGTGGGGGCGAGACGGACTGAATGTGTTCGTGAGCGATGCGTCAACAGCGGGAGCCAGGAATGAGGCTGATCAAGGTACGGCGACGGCTGCGGTGACGGGTGACTGGGTTCGTCGGTGGTGACCCAGCGTCGGTGGCCATCTATCTGGACGGCCTGTACTCGGTCAAGCGCTTGGACAGTGCCAATCCGGCGATCATAGCTACTAGCCGCAATGTCGGCCCGCTCGAGTAACGCTGAGCGGCCGAGCGGCTCGTCGGCTCGAAGCAGGGTCGCATACAGCGCCGTCGCCGTTGGCACGAGATCGGGGCGGAACCGCGCGACAGAGAGCGTCGCCGCCGCGCGTTCAACCGCAGCCACGGTCGGAGCGTGAGACTCGTTCAGCGCACGCAGCAGGCTCACCACGACGTCGTACGGACACGCACGGCGAGTGGTGTCCGCCGGGCCGAACGAGCGCAGACAGCGCCGCACGAGCCGCTGTCGCTCGCGGGGTGTCCACTGGGCGTCGTGGGTCATCGCAATCTCGTCGATCACCCGCCGGATGGCGGGGTAGGTCGTCCCGTCGACGACCGGGATCGAGAGCGTGGGGGCAGTTTCGGTGCCCTCCGCGATCGCCTCTCGGACGGCGGTGAGCTCTGTGGTGAGCGCCTCTTCGATCGCATCGCGGAGATCGGTGATCGTCGGGCCCGCAAGCACCCACGACATCGTCAGATCCATCGTCGCGTCGGGCTCGACGTCGTAGGGGAGCCGCCGTCGCAGTTTGGGCGGGCGCTCTTCGAACAACATGCGGTAGCCCGAGTGAACACCGTAGACGGATTGTTTGGGTACCGTCTTCGCGAGGAACGTACAGAGCTGCCGGCGTTGCGTCGAGTTTCGCGCGAGCGCCTCGGTGTCCGGAAACCTCATTGTGGTCGTCAGATCGACGCCGATTGCGTGATACAGGTGAGTGGCCGAAGCGACCAACCCGTGGAGGGCTTCGAAGAGTTCGCTCCGGGCGGCACTATTGGTACTGCTCGTGTGTTCGCCGATCTTAGCGAGCAGTATATCGCGGACGGTCGTGATGCGTTCACGCCACGCCGCATACGTGTGCTCGTCCTCACTGTACCAGCCAACTTGGTGGCCCCGACACAGCACTCGTGGGGCGTCTTGTTCGAGATCACCGCGATGGATTGCCTCGAATGTGCGGCCGAACCGCGACGGCGTCAAGATCTTCGAGAGCGCCTTATCGCTGAGTAAGACAGCCGCGAGACGTCCCAGAGTGGCTAAGGGCCCACCCCACTGGAGGACGACCTGCGCCTCGCCAGAGGTGTGGCTCAGATACCCAACTCGGCCGTCATCGAACGGCGTTGGGGTGTCATCAACGAGTGTGACGCTATCGTCTTGGGCAGGGGTCCGAAATCGCTGGTGGAGGTGGGTTTCATCGACGGTGTCGGGCCCCCTGAGCCACTGGATGAACTCCCCGTCGGCGTCGGGGTCACCCGTCGCCGCCAGCCACTCCTCGAGTGAGGGTGGGGTGTCACCTGTGGAGCCCTCCGGGCGGGGCGACACTGTACTTGTGACATCGTGAGTGGTCGCAGTAAGATCGTCAGTCAGTCGGCGTTGTTCGGGGTGGACGAGGTCGCCGGCAGCGTCGAGATACCCAGCCACGGCCGTCTGACCGCGTTCAGAGAGGGTGACGCTGTGGTGGGTGCCCCGACGGTCGACGTCGACGAGCCCACGCGTCTCGAGATCAAGGACGTACCGGCTGACCGTCCCTGCCTCAATGTCGATCGCATGATCATGTTCGAGATCTTGGTAGGTTCGCCCGGTGGTGGCGTCGAGATTGGTGAGGAGACGTCGTTTCCCCGGTGTGCGTTCGAGCCCATCGAGCGCTTCCCAAGCGGGGTGGCACTCGTCGGTGGTCGGCTCGTGAGACTGAACGCGGTGGGGATGCGGGTGGGACCGATCCCGACTTTGCGTAAGATCGAGGTGGATTTCACACCACTGTGGGTACCGCCGGGTGAGGTGGCGTTTGAGCGCCGGAGAGACGACAACGCGAACGTCGAACCCGGCTGCGAGCACGGCGATGGCCGCGAGTGCGCGGACGCCAGTTCGGCGGTCGGTGAGATCGGTCCACGCCGACCCATCGAGTGCGAGGGTGATCGCTCGGGGGGTATGGTCGAACTCGCGGTGGAGCGCGACCGGTCCCTTAGCGAGCGCGCCAAGCCCGGCGTTGACTGCACCGCGCCCGGTGCCGACTGTATGAACGGTGTCGCGTAATTCGTTGTGGCGTTGTGTGTGATATGACGACTCGGTGTCGCCGTCGACGAGCGCCAACTCGGTAATCGACTGCGTGTAGGCGACGGCCTCGGCGGTCGCATCGTCCCACGTGTTCTCGAGGGAGTTCCACTCCGGGAGCGTGGTATCGAGGAGTGAGGTACTCGCCCGCCACGGGTCGGTGTGGGGTGTCTGGGTTCGGACTGTTTCTGTGGTCGCCTCACGAAGTTGGTCGAGGAGCTCGGGTATCCACTCGGTCAGCCGCGGCGAGACGCTTCCACAGTGGATGCCGGCGGCGCCATGCTGTGTAGTTGGACCCACAAGATGGACGCCACGCTCGTGGCCCTGGCCGACGGGCTGTGCGGGCCCGCGGCTGGCCTGCTTGTTTGCTGGCATCACTTGGGTGGCTCCCAGCAGTTGACCATCGCGACGAGCCGGCGGAGCAGCTCTCGGATATACTGGCGGACCGTTCGCGAGACAGGATCGACACTGCGGGCGATCCGGATCGCGGCCGCGATGTCTGGATGGTGTGTCTCGTCGACAGTCCGGGTCGCTCGGAAGAGCGCCGCCTTCACGCCGGCCACATCACTGGCAGTACTCGCGGTAAGCGCCCGCCGAAGGTGGGCGATCGTCGCGCGGGTGATGTCCGGATCGGCTGCTGGCTGTGTGGATGGGCGCGTTGGTTGGTGACCGGACCTCTTCGGTTGCGGAGGTTCGGTGCGGGGCGACGACCACATCAGTCATCACCCTCCGTCATCAGTGGGTCACCGACCGTCACCTGCGCCCGAGCGTCGCGCCGTCGCTGCCGGTGGGTCGCGTTCGGGACGACCTGCTCGGCGAGTGGCGTCTCCGGTGGCAACCAGCGGATCGTCGTCGTCGCTGGTTCGCTCACACCGAGTGGGACCGGGTCGACGAGAATCGGCCAGGTGGATTGGGTCGCAGCGTCTGAGGCGATTCCGATGCGCCCGACGACCAGCAGTTCGTGGACGCCGAGCGTGAACACCTCCTGCTGGCGGTGTTCGTTGTGCGCGCAGACGCAATGGCCAACTTCGTGGGTTTGCTGGTCTGCCGGTTTGAAGACGTACGCGACGACGTCGTCGCCCTCGGTAAACGAGCGCCCACAATGTTGACACGCACCCGACGTGGACGCAAGCGACAGCTGATCGAGACGCGTGGTGAGCTCGCTCGCGGGATGGACTGGCGGCGTCGAGCCGGTGGTGGAGTGTTGCTCCCGACTCATGGTCCCTTGTTCACGTGTGCGAGAGACCGGCCACAGTACCAGCCACACTGAGGGCAGATCCAGCCGTTGACAAACCGATTAACGAGCCGGTCACACTGACGGCAGCGCCACAGCTTCGTCATTGTGTGTAGGCCTCCACTGCCTGCTGGACGGTGATGTCGTCGTAGTCGCCGGTAAGGCGTTCGCGGGCGTCAAACCGGATGTGTGGACGGGTAAAGTTCACGCGGTCTCACCCCGGATCCACGCGTCGCGCTTTGCGAGTGCTGTCTGTGCCGCGTCAGTCAGGCTGTAGCTGTTGGTGCGGCCGTCGCGCTGGCGTTTGTTGATGAGTCCGTGTCTGACGAGTTCGTCAAGGTTCTGGTACAGCCGACTGTGGTTAATCGCTTCACCGTAGTAGGTGGTAAGATCCGTTTTCAGTGAGAGCCCACTCTGCTCGTCGGTTTTCGCGAGTGTGCGGAGGAGGTCCCGCTGGAAGGCGGTGAGGGTGGCTAGTGTCTGGCAGTCCGTAGCGCACTCTGGACTCATGAGCTGACCTCCAAGAAGGTGAAGTAGGTTGGTATGCCGTTCCGAGTGTTCGTGCCTTCGGTCAGTAGTGGCTGAAAAGCGCGTCCGCCAGCACCACCCTTGTGAGAGTCAACTATTGCCTTGTAGTTGGCCTCCTCACTATTGCTGATGGCGCCTCGAACTGCTTGTTTCAGCAACTCGTCTTCTCCACGGAACTCGCGGAGCGTGGTCTGGGCGACGTCGTGGCTCGCGCGGTCGGCGCGGACGAGCGTCGCGAGCGCTGCCGGGTACTCGTCAGTCAGAGTCGATGCCGCGTCTCGGACGGGAGTTTCAAGCCCCCGCGTGGTTTCGGCGTACATGGGTTTCGTGGCTGGTTCACGGAACCCCACACGGGCCGGCTGTTGGCGCAGCGCGGCCCGCGTCCTCCTCAGGCACGGCGTGTTACCGAAGATAGCCGTGTGGGTCCGTGATCGTAAAGTGTGGGTTCGAGGGTATTAAAATCTTCTACTAATAAGTTACATTAATGCTACTTATAAGTGCCTGGAGAATGTCGTACCAACACGACTATGAGACTGTTCTGAGGAACGTGGGCCATGCGAAAGCCGGCGGACTGGATGCAAATGCCAACTGACGATCGCATCCTCGAAGCTCTCGAAGGTGGACTTAGGCTCACGCCGGCAGTGATCGCCGAAAACATCGAGAAATCGCGGACTCACGTCAGTAGACGACTTTCTGATCTTACTGACTATGGATTCGTAAAAAAGCCTAAACGCGGCTACTACGAGATTACGGAACTTGGCCGGGGATATCTTGCGGGCAATGTTGATGCCACAAATTTGGAAAATGAATAAGTCTTGGTCCAACGTTTGAGACGGGAATACGATGATGTGAGTGTACGATTTAATTGAATAGAAGAGAGAGTCAAGACTGAAATCTCAGATGGCTTACTCCTTAGCAGAATCAGTTCTAATCCCACCTATATCAGCGGTTATCGGGCTTTGTGTCCACGAAATAACCCACTATTTTGTCGCAAGAAGGTGGACGGATGATGTGGCTATTGAATTCTCAATTATTTTCCCGACTATGGTGAAACTAGGTGACCCCCGAGATCTTTCGCCCACCCAGACGCGGGTATTCTGTGTCGCACCCACAGCTACGTGGGGTAGTGTCCTTACAACAGTCTTAGCCGTTCGAAGCCCTGGATTCTCCGTTTATTTGGTCGGATTTGTGTTTATACTTCTAGCTGCGGCACTTCCAAGCCCTGCTGATATATTTGGGTCCCTCTATCCACGTTCATTCACCAATGAGGCTCTAAAGAATGATTTCAGCAATATAGAGGCGCTAAGGTTCGTGCTTACAGAGACATATAATCGATTACGGGCCTCTCTTAAATAGCACTAGACAAACTTCCTGAGCAAGATCAGACTCAATTAATTTTGAATATGTGGCATTTTACTGAAGGTTTATGAGTCTCTACTAACATCTTGAATTCAATGGGAGTTGACGTTCGCGATTATATCCAGACCCGGATTGAGGGCCTGACTGAGGACTCCCAAGAGTTCTATTCACGGGTGCCGAGACAGACAAACGATTTTGACACGTGGTCTGCGCTGAAACTGATTCTACACTCTGCTACGGTCAACATGTACACGACCGTTCTTGCTCAAAACGACTATTTCAATGATCTCTACTATATCGATGCTCTGGCCGGATCTGGTGTTTCACAGTATGATGAAGAAAATCGGTGCTTCCTCGGATCTCCTCTTATCGCTGCGAAGGACGCTACGGTACCGTTCAAGAAAATGTTCTTCGTGGAGAAAGATCCTGATCACGCTGAAGCTCTTGAGCGTCGGTTGGAATACGCGTTCAATGAGAAGGGGGACAAGTACACCGAACCAGAGCAGTGGGAGGTGATGTGTCGTGACGCGAATAAGGCGATTCCAGACATTATCACTGGTATGTGGAGAAGTTTCCAAGACGATAATGGGCTGAATTACCTCTGTTTCATAGATAATCAGGGGATGGATGTCAAGTGGCCCGCAATTGAGAAATTAACGCCCACCCCGTATGGTGACCTTCTCATTAATCTACCAACTTCACAGGCAATCGGGCGGAACGTAGATACCTATCCAGAGACCGTTGGTGAGTTCTATGGATGTGATCTAGACACAGTTGAGATTCCGGATGTGGGAATGCGTGAGTTCATGCGAGACTTATACCTAGACCGATTGGCGGACCGAGAACGACCCGTTCAGGTCAACACGAGGGTGGAGGCCGATGTGGGGAGCTATTACTACGATATGATCTACGCCACTCGTGACATCGAGCACGGTAACGGTTACGAGGAGACGATCAAGTACGTCCGTGACTTCATTGAACAGGTTCACTCTGGAGATGTCGATAGAATTCTGGATGTCTTAGACGGCTCACAGTCTTCTCTCACCTCCTATTTGCCTGAAGATGACGAGGGAATCTCGGAGGAGCTATCCGAGGAGTCGGATGATGATCCGGGCCAGACTGCCCTAGGTGAGTTCTAATGATGAAAAAACAACCGTCATCAGATGAACTAGCGATACAAAAGGATCACAGAGGGTTTTGGGTCCGGCATCAAGGTAGATATGTGGACCTACTAAGCGACGATCCGACCCTGGACGAATTGAGGGAAGCGAGCCGACAGAACGGCAGCCCTCTTGATCGGATCAACATCCTCTCCGCGAACATTCAGTGTTCCCTCTGCGACTCTGATATCGAGGATAGGTACGGGTCTACCTCTTCTGGCGACATCATCTGTTGGGACTGTGTTGAGCAACAACAGATGGAAAGTGACTCACGAGGCGTTTCACATACCACAGATCCGACGAAGGCTGTAATTTCGTCTTCTGCGCTCCATCACAAGAATCTCTGTAACTACGTAATCAACGTTGCTACCGGGTGTACACACGGGTGTAAGTTCTGTTACGTTCCCAGCACACCGAACATCAAGGCCAGGGGAGACATGCTCAAAGAGCAAGTAGGTGTCAATAGCGGCCAGCAGGAGTGGGGGAGTTACCTGCTTTACCGAGACGATCTCCCAGACCGCCTCACACAGAAACTCGATCGAAAGCGAACGTGGGACTCCACTCCAGACGGGCGCGGCGTCGTCATGATTTCCAGCGGCACGGACTGCTACCAAGACCGCCGCGCCGCACAGATCACTCGTGGCTGCGTCATCGAGCTCGTGAAACACGAAAAGCCGGTCCGAATCCTCACCCGCAGTCCCGCCGTCGTCCGTGACATCGACGTGTTCAAAGCCGCAAACGGACTCGTCACCGTTGGCTCCTCGATTCCCTGCCTCGACGACGAGAAGGTTCGTTCCATTGAACCCGGCGCACCGGCTCCCTCCGCCCGACTCGACGCCCTCGAAGAGATCAGCAACGCCGGTGTCCCAGTCTACGTCTCCATGTCACCCACATATCCGACGCAGGACCGCGAGGACCTCCGCGAACTCCTCACCAAGTTCAAGGAACGCCTAGACCCTGACGTCGTCTTCCACGAGCCTATCAACCCTCGTGGCGGCAACTTCCAGATGACGGTCGAGGCCGCACGCGAGGCCGGACAGGAGGAACTTGCCGACGAGCTCGACAAGCTCCGCGACCGCGACCACTGGGTCGAGTACTCGAAGAAGCAACTGACCGCGGTGCGCGACATCGGTGACGACCTCGATCTCCCGATTCACCTCTGGCCCGACAAGGAATTCGTCAAACACGCTGGCGACGATGCGGAGTTCTTCCGCCAGGAACGCGAGAAGATGGAGTCGCCCGAAGACTATCCGAAGCTGCCCTCATCCGCGTAATCTCTTTTACTTCCACTTTCGCCGTGGTATCACCTCGATTTTATACTATTTGTAAAACGAGGTTACACTAGAGAGTCACCTATGCACCTTGACACCGAACGCGATCCGGACGGTGGGTGGTACGATAGATTCGTCCACCTCGTCGACGAGGACGGTCGCGTCGTCGAGGAGCTGGGCAAACATCCGACGCTCGACGAACTGCGCGAAGCCGAGCGTCAATACGGCGATCGGCTCAACCTCTGGCAGCAAGGACTCGTCTGTAAGGAGTGCGGCAACCAGATTACCGACCGATTCAGCGCGCGTCCTGACGGACACCTCCTCTGTTGGGACTGCGCGTCGTCGGAGGATGGCGAGGAGAAGGGTGGACTGACGGTCAATGTTGACCCGACGAAGACGGTCCTCAGCGAGTCGAAGCTCAATGAGAAGAGCCTCTGCGATTACGTGATCAACGTCGCCACGGGCTGCCGACACGGCTGTAAGTTCTGCTACGTCCCGTCGACGCCGGCGATCGACAGTCGCGACGAGATGCTCGGAGAGAAGGCTGGGGTAGAGGACCCTCAACGCGACTGGGGCGACTACCTGCTCTACCGTGATGACCTCCCTGAGCGTGTTCACGAGGGACTTCAGAATACGGACTTCGAGAAGGAGTGGAAGGTTACGCGGCGGGGGCGCGGCGTCGTGATGCTTTCGAGCGGGACTGACTGCTACCAAGATCGACGAGCGGCGCAAATCACTCGGGGATGCGTTCGTGAGCTCGTCGAGGCAGATATTCCCGTCCGAATCCTCTCGCGAAGTCCGAACCTGACTCGTGATATCGATTTGTTCCAGGAGGCTGACGGGCTCGTGGCTGTTGGAACTTCGATACCGTCGTTTGATGCTTCACTCGTCGACGCACTCGAACCGAATGCGCCGCCTCCGATGGCGAGGTGGGAAGCGCTTGATGAGCTATTCCGGGCGGGAGTTCCGCGGTTCGTTTCGTTCTCGCCGACCTATCCGACGATGGATCGAGACGAGATTCGGGAGGCGCTCTCGTGGTTCGCCGCGGTCGATCCGGACGTGGTGTTTCACGAACCGATGAACCCTCGTGGTGCGAACTTCGACATGTGTCTTAAAGCGACTCGTGAGGCCGGTTACAACGATGTCGCGGAGGAGCTAGAACGCATCCACGACCATGGTGAGTGGACAAGGTACGCGATCGAGCATATCGAACTTGTGCGAGAGATTGCTAAAGAACAGTTTAGTGGTCTCCATATTCACTCATGGCCCGATCGAAAGCTGATCGATGCGGCGTCCAGAAACAAAGAGCAGCGTCTCAATCGACTAAGACAGGAGGCCTCACCGGAGCCGTTTACTCAGGCAGGACAGTTTTAGACCAGTCCACATGGATTGATCAGCATCCGAATCGTCCAACTAATATCCGGACATACTGACTTGCCCCGGCAAAACGTTCCATAATATCTCTATCTGATCGTCATAATCCTCTTTGATCGACGCTCTTCTGTAGCACATTGTTGATTTCAGAGAGTGGCTTTGACGGCGTGTTTGAGCGCTTTTCGTCCGGGTTTGCGGTAGAGTTCTCGTCTAAGTTGGAACGCTCGGAGATACTGTGTGAGGCGATCTTTTGAGATGCCTCGATGCGGCGAGAGCCACCGTCGCGCCAGCGACGCGTGGCTCTCGCAGGTGTTCACGTGGACCTCCTCGTCGGCGTACTCACCGTCTCCGTGAACGACGTATTCGCGGTCGAATTTCTCGTCTTCAATAAGCGGATCGTACGCACGAAATCCGTCGGTATAGACAGTGAGAGGCTCCTGCTGGCGGTCAGCCAGCAGGAGCCGGATCGTCGATTCGTCTGCGGATTTCGCCGGCACAACGTACCGTTGCTCGGTGCCGCGATCCACGAGGACGAACACGGGTGGTTTGTCTTGGTCATACGTTCCGCGTCCACGTCGTGAGAGGCCGCGAGAGCGCGACCAGCGGTCGCGCTCGCGGCCTTTCAAGCCGGCAGAGACGTAGAACTCGTCAATTTCAACCGGGCCACGGMGATCGAGTGACGGCGCGTCGAGCGCTTCGGTGAAGCGCTCGACACGCCTGTGGATCGTTTTGTAGGTGACATCGATTTCGCACTGTAGTTGCCTGAGACTGGTGTTAAACCGCAAAAACGCGTAGATCGAGAACAACCATCTGCGGAGTGCGATCTTCGAGTGAGCGAAGATTGTGCCGGTCTTATCGTTGAACGTGCGGTCGCAATCCTTACAGAGATACCGCTGAAAGTGCCCGTAGCTGCCGTTTCTGACCGTTCGGTCAGAACGGCAGCGAGGACAGGAAACGCCGTCACGCCAGCGAACCTGCTGTAACAGGTCCGCTGCGACCGATTCCGACCCAAACGCATCTAGCGGAATCATCCGTGTCGGACACCGCTGACGCGGTGTCCTTGTCCTCTTCGACACGACAGCGACAGCTCGCCAGTATCAACAATCTCCTACAGAAGAGCGTTGATCGAAATATGGTACAGAGCTAGTGTGACTCCCGTAATAATGGCAAATATCAACGACATATGACGACTGATATACGAAATTATGCTTTCTACTCGCTTAGTTAGCTTTGTGCCGTCTATCTCGACATCTATATTTTTCTCGTTAATATTGAGTGCGTCATCAAAGTTGAGATTATAATTGGCATGAGCGAAACCATTCCGAATATCGGAGGCCATCGGTGTCTCGTCAAAATCACTATCATTAAGTGACTCCTCAAAGCTCTTGCCTAACCCATTTTGCGTAGCATATGAACTATGTTGATCGATTAGAATTAGCGCTTTTGTGAGGAAATCTAGTCCCCTGTTCAATTCCTCATACTCTGATATACCATGGATTGATTGGGATGATTGTATACAGGTATTCAGTACATTTCCGAAATATTGACGCTCTCCGCCATCATATAACCGATTCCTCCAGTCACCATCAGATCCGGAAAACTCATCGAGTAGATCATTCAGTACTGCTGCGTGGTATCTCATTGGTCCTTCCAGCTCCTGAGCATAGATTGGCGCAAAGATGTGGACCCCCGCTCGCTTTGTGGTATATGGTTTATTTTGGTCCTCACTGGCCCAATCTAACCAGTCATTGAGAAAAGAGTGGTACACTCTTGAACGCTCATAGAATGTCGCAATGTAGTTAACTAATTCTTCAGAATTGAACGAATTGCTTCCGCTGCTATCCAAATTCTTTCCTAAATATAGCGGTACGAGGGCTGAATTAATATAGAGTTCTCTCTCCCATTCGTTGTCATAGTCAATATCAAAGATTGGCTGTAATGGCTTCTTGTCAATAATAGGCTCAACAAACTCATAATCCTCTGGCTCAACCATACCATTCACCTCATTTGGATATTAATAAATCCTTATCCAAAATCGACTTTTTCCATCTGTGGTTCTCAAGAAATCCTGATATGGCCTAATCTGGCGCCATGGTTAGATAAATAATTGATAATCCAACCGTTTCAAGAGACCACTCTCACAAGATTTGTTTATGAGCGAAGTGGTCTACGCGATTCGGATTTCTCACCTCGAATACTCCGGGCTCAAAGTCATGGACGTCAAGATCGGCAAGTCCGCCGACACCGAGAACACCCTCCGCCAGTACAGCCGGGGCAACCGCGATATCGAACTACTCGACATGTGGACGTCGAACCCCGACAAGACCCTCTCTACCGCCGAGCGCGGCGCCCAAGCGGTCGTCAAGCAGTACGCTTGCGACAAACAGAGCGAGAAGTTCGTCTTCCTCCAAGGCGCGTGCTAGAAGTTCGTGAGGAGCGTCGAAGGCTGCTTCAGCCTCGTCGTCGGGTCCCCGGTCGGCAATGCGCCCGTCGAGGCAGTAGCCGGAGAAGAGGATTTAATTCCGGCAGGGACCGCTTGCGATCGTCGCTCACCTCGTCGCATATCAAGCTTACACGTCAGCGCGATTAAACAGGTGATAGAGAAACTCACAGATTTCGAAGGATTGCGAGCCGAGTCCGAACTTCTCAGGTAGCGACTAGCACTGGCTTTTGTTTCGCGCCGCCATCGGCACCGGGCGCAGCGCTGAACGCCGGGACAGTGTTCTGATTTCAACGCTCTCAACGGATCGGTGCCCGAGAATTTGGCGCGACGGCTTCGATGCCGTCGGCACTTCCACTTTCACTGCACATCCATGGCTCACTCCTTTTAGTTAACTCCCCATCCACGCTACCATGCAAACCCATTCCCGACGACCGACCGCCGATCTCCCGGAGCTCGCGCCGGGCGTCACGCTCGTCGACGTCGACGACGAACTCGGAGTCACGCCCGTCCAAGCACTCCTGCTCGACCGAGTACTCAGTAGGGACGCCCCCGCGTTCTGGGTCGACGGCGCGAACAAGGCCAACACGACCCGCCTCCGCGAACTCGCGCCCGCCGATCGCGTCCTCGACCGGATCGAGGTGGCTCGCGGGTTCACGGCCCACCAACACACCGCGCTGCTCGACCGATTGGCTGGCCGGCTCGCCGCCCGCGAGTCGCCCTCAGTCGTCGTCGCAACCGGACTCGACGGCATGTACCGCGCCACCGACGTTGACAGCGAACTCGCCGAGCAGCTGTTCGTCCACGCGATCGCGTCGGTCGCTCGCGTCGCCCGCGTCCACGACACACCGGTCCTCGTGACGCGGTGCCGCGACGATGAGTTCTCGACGCCGCTCCGCCGGGCCGCGACGACGCACCTCCAGTGTGAAAAGACCCCCTTCGGGCCGCGCTTCGAGGACGCCGCCGGCGACACGGAGACGCTCGTCTACCACACCGACGACGGCTGGTTCCAAACGACGCTCGCGTACTGGCAGGAGGTGCTCGAACACCGCGCCCGGCTGTACGAGGGAGCGACCGTCGACCGCGCCGCAGCCGCACCAAGCATCCAGTAATGGGCCGGACGAACCCGACGTACCGGGACCAGTTGAGCGCGATCGAAGACGACTGGCGCGCGTTTCGACGCGTCCTCCGCCGGCAAGACAAGCCCCGATTCGACCGGCTTTTCGTGTACGCTCGCGACCACGCCGACGCCGCGGGGAACCTCAACCCCGCCGACCCACTGGCGCCGGTGTGGATGGCGATCGCGCTCGAACAGGAACGCCGGATCGCCGAACTGGAAGACGAAGTCGAGTCGCTCACCGACACATAACGTGACGCTCACGCTGGAGTACCTCGGTGACGGCCGCGTCGCCCGATGGACGCTCACCCCGGACGGCGCCGCTCGCGAGGTTCACGAGGCCCATCACCCGACGCTCTTCGTCGGTGACTCGGTGGACGATCTCTACGGGCGATCGGGTGGTCCGGATCCGGCGCCGCCGTCTCGGGACGGACTCTCGGACGCGCTCCGCGAACTCTGGTCGTTCCTCGATGGACAGGAGGCTATCGAGCGGCTCAGCGTCGAATCACACCGGCAGACGTTCCGGACTGCCGCCCGCCCCTTGCTCCGCGTCGACGCTGCCTCGATCGAGGCGGTCCGGATGGTCGCAAACCGTGTCCGACAGTTTGGACAGCCCGACACCTACACGTGTTACAACGTCGATTTTACCCGGCAACTGCGGTTTTGCCTCGAAACAGACACCCGAGCCGCGCCGGACCGATCGGCTCGTGACCTGCGGACGCTCCATCTCAACTTCCCACGCCACGAATCGGACATCGAGTCGCTACCGCAACTCGCTGTCGAGGGTGATTGCGTCGGGTCCTCGCCGGGCGAAACGATCAGTGGCGTTCAAGCGGCGCTCGACGACCACGATCCCGATGTCCTGGTCGTCTCGACGGCAGCGCTCGTGCCGCTCCTGTTCGAAGCAGCCGACGTCTACGGCGTCGACCTCAAACTCGGTCGACGTGACGGCTACACAACACTCGCCGGCGAGTCGACGTACACGTCGTACGGCACCGTCGGACACTCGCCGGCCCGATACACGGTCCCCGGCCGGGTCATCGTCGACGAGGCCAACTCGTTCTTCTACCACGAGTCCGGGCTGGAGGGCTGTCTTGATCTCGTTGAGCGCTCCGGGCTTCCCCTACAGGAACTCGGGTGGGCCTCAATCGGGCGAGTGCTAACAGCAATGCAGATCCGAGAAGCCAGGGATTGCGATGTACTCGTGCCGTGGCGCGCGTGGCGCCCGGAGCTGTTCAAGCGGGCGTCGACGCTTGACGACGCCGATCGGGGCGGCACGACGTTCGCCCCCGATGTCGGTCTCCACGAGGATGTCCACGAACTCGACTTCGCCTCACTGTATCCCAACATCATCCGAACTCGGAACATCTCCCCGGAGACCGTCCGCTGTGGGTGTTGTGACACCGACGACGTGCCGGGGTTGGACTACTCCGTCTGCGATCGGGACGGCTACCTACCGGAGGTCCTCGGACCATTGATTGACGCCCGGAGTGAGATCAAAGAAGAGATACCCGACGTCGCCGGCGACGAACGCGAGCGACTGGAAGCGGCCTCTTCAGCGATCAAGTGGATCCTCGTGTCTTGCTTCGGGTATCAGGGCTTCTCAAACGCCAAGTTTGGGCGGATCGAGTGCCATGAGGCGATCAACGCCTACGCTCGTGAGCTCCTCCTTGACGCCAAAAGCACGTTGGAGGAAGCGGGCTGGCGGGTGGTGCATGGCATCGTCGACTCCATCTGGGTAACACCCGCCGACGATCGCGAGCAGCGCCCCTTAGAGGTGGTCGCCGCCGAAATCAGCGCGGAAGCGGGTATCGAGTTAGAGTACGAATGCGCGTTCGAGTGGGTCGCGTTCTGCCCAACGCGAAACGGTGAGTCGGGAGCGCTCACTCGGTACTTCGGGAAGCGCCGTGGTGAGGCGTATCCTGAGGCGGGACTCGGCGATGCACTCAAGACGCGAGGCATTGAGGGGCGGCAGCGATCCACGCCAGCGTGGGTCGAAGAGGTCCAAAGCGAGGCGTTGCGCGTGTTCGACGAGACGCGCTCGCCAGAGGCGGTGTGTGATGTCCTCCGGCGGCACCTCCGCGAACTTCGGGAGGGAGGAGTGGATCCCAGTGCGCTCGTCGTCGACAATCGCGTCTCGAAGGATGTGGATCAGTACTCAATGGAGACGCTTACCGTCGCTGCCCTCAAGCGGGCACAAATCGAAGGGTCGGGATTGGCTCCTGGACAAACTGTCCGGTATGTCGTTGTTGATGCGGACGCACGAGGTGCATCGCGGGTCAGGTTGGAGTTCGAAGCCGTACCACGGTACGACACCGGGTGGTACGAGGACATCGCTGTACGCGCCGTTGAGAGCGTGCTGGCGCCGGTCGGCTGGCGGGAAAAAGAGATCAGACAGTACCTCAGTGAGACGAAAGACGAGACGCTAGCGAGTTTCTGAGAACAGCAGGCTGCGCTTTGTGCCGTTCCTTCTAATGCCAGTCAGAATTGGTCGCGCGCCGCCTCCGTTGCGAGCCAGTGTGCGCCGATCAGTCTGGTCTTCACCTACGTCGCCCTCTGGTTCAGTCGGGTAGTATATCCGAAAATTCTGCTGTGTTGACTCGATGGAAACGCTGCTACCCTAGGAGAGCGTGAAACAAGATATGGGGCGCAAGAGACCGACCGCTATTCCGTGCCTCAGAGCACGTCGTGTTGACTGGTCCGTGTGCGAAAGGAGCCGAGTCATGGGCGCTACAGCCCGGATGCCGCGCCCCGCGGCATCCGGGAAAGCCCGAATAGGTGAATCTCTGCTTCACGCACTGGCGTCCCGGGTGAACAAGCTATGTACCTCGGAATCGACGTCCACAAACGGTACGCACAGGTGGCAGTGATGGATGAGGCTGGGAAGATCGTCGAAGAGGTTCGCGTTGAGAACGCGAACCTCGACGAGCTCGCCCAGCGGTACGCCGGCGCACAAGCCGTGCTTGAGGCGACTTCCAACTACTACCACATCCACGACACGCTGTCGGAGCACTTGGATGTGACCGTTGCTCATCCCAAAAAGATCAACCAGATCGCAGACACCGACAAGAAAACAGACCGCGTGGACGCAAAAGAACTCGCGCGGATGCTCCGGTTAAACTCGGTGCCTGAAAGCTACGTTCCA